>JBBQNR010000035.1:0-30188 GCA_038330145.1 Solirubrobacterales bacterium | reverse complement strand
TGGCCGTTCTGCTCCAAGAACGCCTCCAGCGAGCGCAACAGCTCGTCGCCGTATTCGCCCTCGCCTTCCGAGATCGGCCCGAGCACGCTGTCACTGTAGATGCGCAGCGCCTCGTCATCCTGGATCGAGAGCAGGAACTGGAACGCACCCAGGTCGCTGTAGGAAGCGATCTTGGGCGCATCACCGTTCATCGCAGAGACCTCCAGTGCACAACGGGCCTCGTGGAAGCTGCGTCGCAGCGACGTAACCGGGGCGAGCCGACTCGTCGCCGCCCGCACATGGCCGAAGCGCCCGCCAAGCGAGTCGCGCGCCGTGGTCGCTAGCTGCATCGGATCGACCCCGGCCGGATCGAGGATCGCGCACAGCAGATCCTCGCGTGTCGCAACCAGCGCTCGTCCACCGGCGTCGGCAATCAGCGCATCGAGCGCGGCCTGGGCCGGGGCGACGTCGTCGACGTCGAACAACAGCACGACGGCCTGCTTGCCAACACCGAACGGACGCAGCCGGCTTTCGATCTCATTCGTCTCGACGGTGCCCGACAGAACCTCGTCGAGGACGTCTCCCGCCAGGCGACGCTCGGTGTCGCGCACGACACGCCTGCGCATCAGCTCCAGGGCGACGACCGTGACTGCCTGCTGGACGATCAGCCGCTCGTACTCGGTCAGCCCGCCCGCGTCCGAGACCGCGACCAACCATGCCTGTGGCCCCTGTGGGTCGCCCGCCGCCACCGGCAGCGCCAGGGCGCGCCCCGACACGCTCGGGTCCTCGGGGGCGAAGGTCATCGCCGGCCCATCGGAGGCAACGGCACGGCGCGCGACCTCCTCCTGCACCGCCGTCAGGGCCGACTGGGCCAGCTCGCGCCTGAACTGGCTCTTGGCCATCACCGAGCCGCGACGATCCAGTACCACGACGGAGCCCCCGATGGCGGCGGAGAGCGCCCGGGTCACCTCCTCGAGACCGCGCTCCTCCAAAACCAGTTGCTCGAGGCGCCTGTGCAGCGCAACGCCGCGCTGCAGCGTCTCGTACTGCTCGTTCACGAGCTGGCCGAAGGCCTTCTCGGTGATGGCGATGAACGGCATCTCGAACGGCACCTCGAAGAGCGGGAAGTCGAGCTCGCGCGCCTGCTTCACGAGCGCCGGCGGGATCCGCTCGTGCTCGAACCCGACACCGAAGCCCAACCCCGACAGCGAGTGGTCGTTGAGGAGGCGCAGGAACTTGCTCTGCTGCGCCGGGCTTGCGAGCTGCAATCCGGTGGTCAGCAGCAGCTCACCACCGTTCAGCCATGGAGTGGGGTCGAGCAGCTCGCTGATGTGCACCCAGCGAACCGGATTTCCGGCCGCCTCCTCGCCGGCGGCCAGCTCCAGACCCAGTTCCTCTGTAAGGCTCTTGACGGTCAGCAACGGGGTTCCTACGGGTGGCCTCAGTGCGCCACCACGCGGTCCCACGCCTCGGTCAGAACCGAGCGCAGGATTGCGCCGATCTCCTCGAATTGCTCCGTGTCGCAGACGAGTGGGGGGGAGAGCTGGATCACGGGGTCTCCGCGATCGTCGGCACGGCAGATCAGCCCGCGACTGTAGAGCTCGCCGGAGAGAAAGCCCCTCAGCAGGTGCTCCGATTCCTCGTCGTTGAAGCTCTCCTTGGTCTGCTGGTCCTTCACCAATTCGACAGCGTGGAAGAACCCGGCTCCGCGCACGTCGCCCACGATCGGCAGGTCGCGCAGGCCGTCGAGCACCGCGCGGAACTCGGCCTCCTTGCGCAGCACGTGAGCGCAGAGGTCCTCGCGCTCGAATATGTCCAGGTTCGCGAGCGCGATCGCCGCGGCGATCGGGTGCCCACCGAAGGTGAAGCCGTGAGCGAACATCGACGTGTCGTGCATGAACGGCTCCGCGATCCGGTCGGAGACGATCATCGCTCCCATCGGTGCGTACGCAGACGTCAGACCCTTGGCGGTGGTGACGATGTCGGGCTGGTAGCCGAAACGCTCGCATCCGAAATAGTGGCCGAGCCGGCCCCACGAGCAGATGACCTCGTCCGAGATCAGCAGGATGCCATGACGGTCACAGATCTCGCGCACGCGCTGGAAGTACCCGTCTTGGGGCACGAAGCAACCACCGGCGTTCTGCACCGGCTCGAGGATCACGGCCGAGACGGTGCTGGGATCCTCGAACAGGATCCGCTCCTCGATCGCGTCCGCCGCCCATAGCGGGTCGCGCTCGGCGGGCCAGCGGTAGGAGTTCGTGTTGGCGACGTGGCAACCGCCAGGAGCGAGCGGCTCGAAGGGCGCGCGCAGCGACGTCAGGCTGGTCGCCGACAGCGCGCCGAGCGTCACGCCGTGGTAGGCGAGCTCGCGGGCGATCAGCTTGGTGCGGGTCCCCTCTCCGCGCACGCGGTGGTAGTTACGGGCGAGCTTGAGCGCCGACTCGACCGCCTCCGATCCACCGGAGGTGAAGAAGACGCGATTGAGGTCTCCCGGGGCCAGGGAGGCGATGCGAGCGGCCAGCTCGATCGCGCGTGGGTGAGCGTAGCTCCAGTTGGTGTAGAAGCCCAGCTCCTTGGCCTGGGCGGCGGCCGCCTCGCCAAGCTCCGCCCGGCCGTGGCCGGCGTTGACGCAGAAGAGGGCCGAGAGGCCGTCGAGGTAGCGCTTGCCGTGCTCGTCGTAGACGTAGGGGCCCTCGCCCCTGACGATCACCGGGACCTCGTGGCCGGAGTCGTACGCGCCCATGCGCGTGAAGTGCATCCAGAGGTGGCGCCGGGCGAGATCCTGTAGCTCGCTGCCGGTGCCGGCTGGTCTTGGGCTGCCCTCGAGCTTCGTAGCCATCGGTCTCCTCCTGCTTTCGACTAGCGTTTGGGCCCTGGCATATCCGTAAAGGACAACGGTATCTTCCGTTCGGCAAAATGGCTACCAGTGATCCGGTCAAGGGTATCATCGGCAATTAGACGAGATGGCACACCAAATGTTGTCCTCCCGACCCGGCAATGCGGCGAATTGGCGCCGCAGCGGGGCATACCGTGTTCACTGATGGGAGTGGCGTTCTTTCAGATCGACGGCGGATGAGAGCCTCGTGAGGCGAGCATGAGCGATTCCGCGCCTGGCAGTGGCTCCCGTGACGACGCCCCAAGCGTTGAGTTGGTGGGGGTCAACAAGCGCTTCGGTGATTTCACCGCTGTTCGCGATCTCTCGCTCGAGATCGGCCGAGGAGACTTCTTCACCCTGCTGGGCCCCAGCGGCTGCGGCAAGACGACGACGTTGCGCATGGTTGCCGGTTTCGAGGATTCGAGCGAGGGGCGGATCCTTCTGGACGGCGTCGACGTGGCGGGCTTGCCCCCATTCCGCCGGCCGACCAACACGGTCTTTCAGAGCTACGCCCTCTTCCCCCACCTGAGCGTTGAGGACAACGTGGCGTTCGGACTTCGCCGCAGGGGAGTGGAAAAGCAGGAGGCGCGCCGCCGCGTGGCGGAGGAGCTGGAGCTCGTGGGCCTCTCAGGCGAGGCTCGCCGCAAGCCACGCCAGCTGTCCGGTGGCCAGCAGCAGCGTGTCGCGTTGGCGCGGGCGCTGATCAACCGGCCGGCGGTGCTGCTGCTCGACGAGCCGCTGGGCGCGCTGGACCTCAAGCTCCGCAAGGGCCTTCAGATAGAGCTGAAGCGCATCCAGCGCGAGGTCGGCATCACGTTCATGTACGTGACGCACGACCAGGAGGAAGCGCTCACGATGTCGGACCGGATCGCGGTCATGAACAAGGGCGTCGTGCAGCAGCTCGGCTCGCCCGAGGAGGTGTACGAGCGTCCGGCGACGGAGTTCGTCGCCGGCTTCATCGGCGTCTCCAACCTGATGCCCGGGCGCGTCGAGTCGAGCGGCCCCGATGGGATCGAGCTGCGCCTGGACAGCGGGCCGCTGGTGCGCGGTCGAAGCGCGGAGCTGGCGCAGGGAGCCCGCGCCCGCGCCGTCGTGCGACCGGAGAAGCTGAGGGTCGGCCTGGTGGAGGAGCCGGCGGACCGCCGTCCGAGCGCCGAGGGGATCGTCGAGTCCGCCGCCTACCTCGGCACGTCGACCCAGATGATCGTTAAGTTGCCCGATGACGTTCGCATGACAGTGCTGGTACCGAACGCCGACGAGGCGGAGCGCCAGCGCCTTCCGGGCGCCGGAGCCAGGGTGCGCCTGAGCTGGTCCCCCGAGCACATGCACGTGCTTCCCGCCACAGAAGGGGAGGCTTCGGGGGTGGAGAACTCTTCGACGGGCGAGCAGTCCGAGGCGGCGGCCACGCCGGCCTGACAACTGAGACAGAGAGAGGAATGGGGACGACTTGAGCACTTCACGAGACCCTCAGACCGAGAGACTGGTGGAACAGTGGCTGACCGCGAACCTCAGCCGCCGAACACTGCTGCGCCGCGCGGGCGGTGGAGCGCTGAGCCTGAGCCTGGCGGGCTTCCTTGCCGCCTGCGGTGGCGGCGGTGGTGGTGGCGGCGCTCAGACTAAGGTGATCCCCAAGGGCAAGATCGCCGACCGTCTCAACTTCTCGAACTGGCCCTACTACATCGACGAGTCGGTGCTGAAGGACTTCGAACGCAAGTACGGCGCCAAGGTCAAGTACACCGAGGAGATCAACGACAACGACGAGTTCTTCGGCAAGGTGCGCCCGCAGCTCGAGCGGGGAAGCTCAGGCGGCCGAGACCTGTTCGCCGTGACCGACTGGATGTCAGGTCGCATGATCAGACTCGGCTACGTGCAGAAGCTGGACAAGTCCGCGTTGCCGAACGTGCAGAAGAACCTGCTGCCGAGCCTCAGCCACCCGGGCTACGACAAGAACCGTGACTACTCCGCGCCGTGGCAGGGCATCCTCGCGGGCATCATCTATCGCAAGGACAAGGTCGGCGAGCCGAAGAGCGTCAACGACATCTTCGACCCGAAGCTGAAGGGCAAGGTCACGATGCTGACCGAGATGAGGGACACGGTTGGCCTGACGATGCTCGGCATGGGAAAGGACCCGGCCACCGGGTCCCTCGACGACGCGCTCGCAGCCGTCGACAAGATCGACAAGGCGAACCGCGACGGCCAGATCCGCCGCTTCACCGGCAACGACTACGGGAAGGACATCACCAAGGGCGACAGCTGGCTGATCTACGGCTGGTCCGGCGACGCCGTGCAGCTTCAGCCGAACAACCCGAACGTCAAGTTCTTCTTCCCGCCCGAAGGCTTCACATTCTCGACCGACAACATGCAGATCCCGGTCGGCGCGCCCCACGCATACACCGCCGAGGTGTTCATGAACTACGTCTACGACCCGGAGGTTCAGGCGAAGATCGCCGCCGAGGTTCAGTTCGTGACGCCAGTCACGGGCGTGAAGGAAGTGCTCCAGAAGACGGACCCGAAGCTGGCCGAGAACGAGCTCATCTTCCCCTCCGACGAGTTGCTGAAGCGTTCTTACATCTTCCGGGACCTCCCTCCCGACGAGGAGCAGGAGCTCGACAACCGCTTCCAGGAGGTGATCGGTGCCTGATCTCAACCGCAGTGCCGGCGCGGTGAGGTCGCCAGCGATTGCCGCGGCTGCCTAGACGCGCCGTTCCCTACCTGCTGCTGGCCCCGGGCCTGCTGTGGCTGGCGTTCTTCTTCGCGCTTCCCCTCTACTTCATGGGGCGGGTGTCGCTCGAGCAGGGCAGCATCTACGAGGGCTTCCACTTCGCGTGGGACTTCGGCAACTACACGGACGTGCTCTCACGCTACGACGCGCAGCTCGTGCGGTCGTTCTACTACGCGGGCGTCGCCACCGTGCTGGCGCTGATGATCGGCTATCCACTCGCCTATGCGATCGCCACTCGTGGCGGCAAGTGGCGAACGGCGCTGCTGCTGCTCGTCGTGCTTCCCTCCCTGACCACCTACCTCGTACGGACGCTGGCGTGGCAGACGATCCTGGACGACGCCAGCCCGACGGTGGACGTGCTCAAGTTCCTTGGCCTGGCGCCGGAGGACAGGGTGCTGGCGACGACGGGCGCGGTGATCGCCGGCATCACCTACAACTTCCTGCCCTTCATGATCCTGCCGTTGTACGCGAGCCTCGAGCGCCTCGACAAGAGCATGCTGGAAGCCGCATACGACCTCTATGCCAGCCGGAGGAAGGCGTTCCTGCGCGTGACGTTGCCCTTGTCGGCCCCAGGCATCGTCGCGGGCTGTCTGCTCACCTTCATCCCCGCCGCCGGCGACTTCGTCAACGCCCAGCTGCTGGGCTCGTCACGGCAGTACATGATCGGCAACGTGATTCAGAGCCGCTTCCTGGTGCTGACCGACTACCCAGCCGCCGCGGCGCTCTCGGTCCTGCTGATGGCGGCGATCCTGGCGATGATCGTGATCTGGGTGCGGCTGGCCGGCAGCGAGGCGCTGATCGGGGCTGAGGCGAAGTGAGCGCGCCGCAGGCAGCCGCCCGTCGCGGCCCGCAGATGCGGGTGGAGCCGCTGGCGCATCCGCGCCTCTCCGCGGCCGGCCGATGGGTCCTCGATCGACTGCTGAACGTCTATGCGGGTCTGGCGCTGCTGTACCTGATGCTGCCGATCTTCGTCGTGATCCTGTTCTCGTTCAACGACACGAAGAGTCGCTTCAACTTCGTCTGGCAGGGATTCACGCTCAGGCACTGGGAGGACCCCTTCAAAGTCCAGGGGCTCACCGACGCGATGAAGACGAGCCTCGAGATCGCGGCCCTTGCGACGATCGGGGCGACGGTGCTCGGGACGCTGATGGCGATCGCCCTCGTGCGCTACCAGTTCCGCGGGCGGTCGCTGACGAACTTCTTCGTCTTCCTGCCGATGGCGACACCGGAGATCGTGCTCGGCGCGTCTCTGCTGTCGCTGTTCCTGACGGCAGGCATCGCGACCGGCTTCAGGACGATCCTGATCGCCCACATCATGTTCAGCATCAGCTTCGTGGTGGTGGTGGTGAGGTCGCGCCTGATCGGCTTCGACCGACATCTCGAGGAGGCCGCGCAGGACCTCGGCGCAAACGAGCTATCGACCTTCTTCCGGATCACGCTGCCTTTGATAGCGCCCGGCGTGCTGGCGGCGGCTCTGCTCGCGTTCGCACTCTCGATCGACGACTTCGTGATCACGAACTTCAACTCGGGCTCGACCGTGACGTTCCCGCTCTACATCTGGGGCGCCGCGCGCGTCAGCATCCCGCCGCAGGTCAACATCATGGCCACGATGATCTTCCTGGTCACGTTGGCGATCATGCTGCTGACGGTGTGGCAGCAGCGACGAGCGGAGAAGATGACGGCCACTCGGAACGATGCCGCCTAGAGGCGCATAGACTTGACGCTTCGATGAGCAACGCCTCGAGCACCTACTCGCTGGTCGCAGGGCTTCCGCTCGAGTTGGAGTCGTACGAGCTCGAGCCGCTCCAGGAGGAGGTGTCGAGCAACTTCACGCGCCTCTCGACCGTGATGCGGATGCATGGCGCCGGGGAGCAGGGAGTGGGGGAGGACGTCACCTACGACGCGCTGGACCACGTCGCGCTGCAAGAGGCGGGCCCCGTGCTGCCGCTGGCCGGATCGCACACCATCGAAAGCTTCTCGCGGCTGCTCGAGGGACTGGACCTGTTCCCGGCGCCGCCCGTGCGGGAGGTCTCGCATCTGTATCGCCGCTGGGGGTTCGAGAGCGCCGCGCTGGATCTTGCGCTGAGGCAGGCCGGGCGCTCGCTCGCCGACGTGTTGGGGCGGAAGCCCAAGCCAGTCACGTTCGTGGTCTCGCTGCGGCTCGGCGACCCGCCGACGATAGATCCCGTTCGTCGCAGGCTCGACCGTTACCCGACCCTTCGTTTCAAGCTCGACCCCATCAGCGCCTGGAGCGACGAGCTGATCGACGAGCTCGTCCAGACCGGAGCGGTGGACTCGGTCGACTTCAAGGGTTTCTACAAGGGGACGGTCGTCGACCAGCCTCCGGACCCGGATCTATACCGCCGAGTGATCGAGGCGTTTCCCGAGGCATGGCTCGAGGATCCTGCGATCACCGACGAGACGCTCCCCGTGCTCACCGGTCACGAGGATCGCATCACGTGGGACGCTCCGATCCACTCCATCGACGACATCGAGGCGCTGCCGTTCCCCCCACGGATGGTGAACGTCAAGCCGTCGCGCTTCGGGCCGCTGCGCGCGCTGCTCGATTGCTACGACTACCTCGACCAGCACGGCATCGGTGCCTACGGCGGAGGCCAGTTCGAGCTCGGCCCGGGACGCGGTCAGATCCAGTATCTGGCGTCGATCTGCCATCCCGACACCCCGAACGACGTCGCGCCTACCGGCTACAACCTGGAGGATCCGCCGCCGGGGCTGCCCGAGAGCCCGCTGCAGCCGGCCATCAGCCGGACGGGCTTCCGGTGGGGCGAGAGCTCCGAGCAGTGAGCATCGCCGTAGCTTTCCGTTGACGAGGCGTGCTGATTGGTACTAGTCTCGACCTTGGGTGGCAGGGAGCCATCCAGGGAGGAAGGGACGCAACGTGGATAGGGAAGTCGTGCTTGGGTCTTTCACGTTCGCGGTGCTGGGACTCGTGATCGCCGTCGTCGGGCGCATGCGCCGCGGCAGGCCGTAGCTCAGCTCCCGTACGGGTACCACCAGTCCTTGGGCACCACCTCGGTGTCCAGGTGCACGTGCTTGGTCTCTTGGAACGCCTCCAGTCCCTCCTGGCCAAGCTCTC
Organism: Solirubrobacterales bacterium; assembly: GCA_038330145.1. Taxonomy (GTDB): domain Bacteria; phylum Actinomycetota; class Thermoleophilia; order Solirubrobacterales; family JBBDJG01; genus JBBQNR01. The sequence continues at coordinate 21,515 of JBBQNR010000035.1, read as the reverse complement.
TTCCCATGCCCGACTGCTTCATTCCGCCGAAGGGCCCCGCGTCGTTGTCGGTCAGCGGGTCGTTGAACCAGACGGTGCCGGCCTTGATCTCGCGCATGCAGCGCAGGATCGTGCCGAGGTCGCGCGTGTAGACGTTGCAGCCGAGGCCGTAGCGGGTCGAGTTCGCCAGCTCGATCGCCTCGTCCAGCGACCTGACCGGGACGATCGGCGCCACAGGGCCGAACGTCTCCTCGCGCAGCAGGTCGGTCTCGCGCGGAGCGCCGATCACCACCGCGGGCGCGAAGAAATGACCGCTCTCCTGCCCGCCGTCGTCGCCCCCGGTGACGAGCTCGGCGCCCGCCGCGACCGCCGCCGCGACTTGGTCGGCGACTCGCGCTCGCTGGCCCTTGCTGACCATCGGTCCGATGTCGGTCGAGGGATCGAGCGGATCGCCGACGCGCAGCGAGCGCGTGTAGTCCACGAACTCCTGCAGATAATCGTCGAACAGATCCTCCATGACATAGAAGCGCTCGGCCGACGTGCATACCTGCCCGGCGTTCAGGTAGGCGGCCCAGGCTCCGCCCCGGGCGGCAACCTGCACCTGCTCGGCGACGTCGGCGCAGACTATGAAGGGGTCCTTGCCGCCCATCTCCAGATTGACACGAGCCACGCGCTCGGCGGCCAGGCGAGCGACCCGCTTGCCGGTCTCGATCGAACCGGTGAAGGCGATGCAGTCGACCCGCTCGTCCCTGACGATCACCTCGCCGACGTCGCCCGCGCCCGCCAGCAGGTTGACGACCCCGGGCGGCAGGTGCTCGACGCAGGGTGCCAGCATCAAGGTCGACAGGGGCGTCAGCTCCGACGGCTTGCAGACCACCGTGTTGCCGGCCGCGAGGGCGGGCGCCAGCTTCCAAGTCAGCAGCAGAAGCGGATAGTTCCACGGCACGATGCAGCCGACGACTCCCATCGGCTCCTTGAGCACCAGCGACAGCTGCGTCGCCTCGATGGCTGGGATCACGCGCCCGGCGAAGTTGCGGCCCATCTCGGCGTAGTAATCGAACGCGGCCGCGCACCAGCCGACCTCGTCCGAGTTCTCGATCAGCGGCTTGCCGCCCTCGAGGGTCATCGCGCGCGCAAGCTCGTCACTGTGGGCTCGCAGCCGTGTGGCGACCTCGTGCATCATCTCGCCACGCTCGACGGCCGGGGTGCGGGTCCACTCGCGCGATGCGCTCGTGGCGGCGGCGATCGCCGCCTCGAGCTGCTCTGCGCCGGGCAATGCCACCGTGGCGATGGTCTGCTCGCTGTAGGGGTTCTCCACCTCGAGGCCCGCGCCCGTGCCGGCGACCTGCTCGCCGTCGATGAGCAGCCTGGTCTCGATGCTCTTGGCGGGATCGCTCACGACCGGCAGTATGCGGTCTGGAGAGGCTGCGAGTCGCGTACGTAGAATCAGCGGCGTGGCGGGACACTCCAAATGGGCCCAGATCAAGCGCAAGAAGGGAACTGTCGACGCCCGTCGCGGCCAGCTCTTCACCAAGCTTGCGCGCGCCATCACCGTCGCGGCCCGCGACGGCGGCGGTGATCCGGAGGGCAACGCCTCGCTGGCGAACGCGATCGAGAAGGCGAAGAGCCTTCGCATGCCGAAGGACAACATCGAGCGTGCGGTCTCGCGCGGCACGGGAGCCGGGGCCGACGCCGCGGCGATCGAGTCGGTGACCTACGAGGGATACGGACCGGGTGGCGTGGCGATGCTGGTGGAATGCCTGACCGACAATCGCAATCGCACTGCTGCCGAGGTGCGCCACATCTTCTCGCGCGCGGACGCCAGCCTCGGCGAGCCGGGCTCGGTGGCCTGGATGTTCGAGAAGAAGGGCGTCGTGCTGGTCGATGCCGGGCGTTATTCGGAGGACGATTTGATCGCCGCCATAGATGCCGGTGCCGAGGACGTCGCCGCCGAGGGAGACTCACTGCGGATCGTCTGCGAGCCGGTCGACCTGCGCGCGGTCAGCGAGGCGCTCGAGCAGGCAGAGGTGGAGATCGAGTCAGCGGAGCAGGTGATGCTGCCCAAGACCAGCGTCGAGGTGGGCCCCACCGATGCGCGCAAGCTGCTGCGCCTGATGGACGCGCTCGACGAGCACGACGACGTCGACCAGGTGCATGCCAACTTCGACATCAAGGCCGACGTGCTGGAGGAGGTTGCAGCCGCCTGAGCGGTGCCGGCTCCAAAGCCCTTGCGCTATCTCCAACCTTCCGCGGAGGGAGATCCTCCATTAGGGTTGAACTCAGAGGGGATGGCGACAAGGGCTGAAGCCGAGAAGCAGGCCTCGCTCCCACGACGGCGCCTGAGCGCCGCGGAGCGACGGGCGAGCATCCTCGACGCGGCCGCAACGGTGTTCGCGGAGCGCGGCTACGAGGCGGCGCGCATCGACGAGATCGCAGCCGCCGGCGGCGTATCGAAGGCGCTCATATACGAGCACTTCCCCAGCAAGCGCGAGCTCTACGCCGAGATCTTCACCAGCGGCGCCGACGAGTCGCTGAGCCGAGTCGCCGCCGCAGCCGAGCCTGGGCTTGACGGACTCGCTCTGCTCGACGCGGCGCTTGGCGCCTTCCTCGACTTCGTGGCCGAGCGGCCCGACATCTGGCGAGTCATGACACAGGACGTGGTGGACCCGACGATCGTGGCGCTCGACCAGACGATGCGGCGCAAGGCGGTGGCTGCGATCGCGGAGATGGTCGGGAGCGACCCTGCGGCACGCGAGCTGAAGCTCGAGCGCCGCGAGCTGCTTCGTCAGGCCGAGATGATCCACGGCGCGACGCTCGCGATGGTCAACTGGTGGCTCGAGAACCCGTCGGCGAAACGCGACGACGTCGCCACCAGCCTGATGAGCTTCCTCTGGCTGGGGCTGGAGCGCACGCGCCAGGGCGAGCGCTACGCGGGGCCGTCCACGGGCGCAGGCAGAATCGCCTGACGATGGCTGGCTCTGAGCCGATCACGGTGCTTGGCATCGACCCAGGCACGGCGTCGACCGGTTACGGCGTCATCGCCTGCGGCGGAAGCCGGCTCGACCCCGTCTGCGGCGGCGTGATCGAGACCGCGTCCGGACAGGCGCTGGAGCGCCGTCTGGGCGCAATCTTCGCGCGCATCGACGAGCTGCTCGAGGAGCACTCGCCGGACGCGGTGGCGGTCGAGGACATCTTCTTCGGCCGCAACGTCCGCACCGCCTTCGCCGTCGGGCAGGCGCGCGGGGTGGTGCTGGGTGCCGCCGGCCTGCGCGACATCCCCTGCTTCGCCTACACCCCGCAGGCGGTCAAGCTGTCGGTCTGTGGCTCCGGCGGCGCTGCCAAGCAGCAGGTGCAGCGCATGGTCGCGATGCTGCTGGGGCTTGCCGAGCCGCCGGAGCCCGATCACACGGCGGACGCGCTCGCCGTCGCCATCTGCCACGCCAACAGGGCCCAACACGGGAGCAAAGCGCTCGACGGCCAGCCGCCGTCGGGGCAGCGACAGCACGGGTGACGGCCTCGGGCGGCACGGGCACCGCTCCCTCGATCGGGCTGTTCGCGGTCAATCAGCACGCGGACGGCGAGGCGGTCAGGCGCATCGGCACGCTGGCCGAGCAACTCGGCTACGAATCGCTCTGGGTCGGCGAGCACGTGGTGGTGCCGGACCCGCACACGCAACGCGTGCGACTCGCGACCGGCATCGTGATCCTGCGCCCCGCGCGGGCGGATCGACGCCGACAAGGTGGCGGCTTACGGAGAGCTGGGTGTGGACCGCCTCGTGCTGGTGCCGCGCAGCTCGGCGCTCGGCGAGGTCGAGACATTCGTGAACGAGCACTCGCCCGAGCGCATCGGCGGCTCCCTGCCAGGCTAGTGCCCGACTAGATGATTGATTCCACAATCCACGCACGCACGGATGACGAGTCATCTCGGCGCTGGATCGGCGTCCCCAAGCTCGCCCATGCAACCAGCATGGGCTTCGCCTTCGTCCTTGCCCAGCTTGATCTGCCTCGCCCCCGCACGCACGGGGCCGCGGAATCAATCATCTACGCGTGGCCGACGGCGAAGCCGACGAACGCCACCAGCGCGCCACCCAGAGTCACCTGGATCAGGGATTGGTGCATGCTCACCTGTAGATAGCGCCGGCGCACGAAGGCGATCGCCACCAGTTCGCAGGCGACGACCGTGTATGCGATCGGGAGGGCGGTCTGGACGTCTTGGATCAAGAACGGCAGCGCGTGAAGGGTGCCACCGACGAAGGTGGCGCAGCCCGTGACGAGCCCGCGCGCGAGGGAGGTGCCGCGCCCGGTCAGCTCGCCGTCGTCCGACATGCCCTCGGAGAGGCCCATGCTGATCGCGGCTCCGAACGCGGCCGCAAGCCCGACCAGCAGGGCGGCCCGCGAGCCCGCGATGTAGGCCGCCGCGAAGATCGGCGCCAGCGTGGAGACGGTCCCGTCGATGAGGCCGATCAGGCCCGGCTGCACGACCTGGAGCAGGCGCTGCCGGTCATCGCCGGTCCTCCACGTCTTCAAGATTGCTGTGGCGGGGTTGGTCACCCTCGCACACTATAACAAGTGTGTTAAAATAAGGCCGCCCTAATGACAAGGATTGCGACACCCGTCCAGGACGAAAGGCGCGACGTAGAGTCGTCCGAGCTCGAGCTGCGCAGGCTGCTGCGCGAGCGGGGGCAGCGTGTCACCTCGCAGCGCATCGTCATCGACCGCACGCTGCGCCGTCTCGACCGCCACGTGACCGCGGACGAGGTGCTCTCGGCCGTGACCGAGCAGCTGCCCGGTGTGTCGCTGCCGACCGTGTACGCCACACTCGACCTGTTCGTGCAGCTCGGGATCGTCCGCCGCATCAGCCCCGGTGAAGGGCCGCTCCTCTACGACCCGCGCAGCGACGAGCACCACCACCTGGTCTGCGACCGCTGCGGGGCGGTCGAGGACGTGGACGCGCGGCTCGACGTCGCCGGCGCCCTGGCAGCCGCCCGCCGCAAGGGGTTCGCTCCCGAGCGCGCGGCGCTGGCGATCAGCGGCCTTTGCGCGGCCTGCGCCCGCGCCCAGGCCTGACGCGCCTGCAAACCTTCGTCTGCCCACGTCCTCGGTCTGCCACATACCGCTTGGGTATGCGGCCTCCCTGCGTCCTCGGCAGGCTCGGTTTTCGCCGCCTCAGTCACAACTTGCAGTTTGGTAAAGGCTCTAAAGGCGTCCGGCCCTCGCCGCAGAATGCCTGGTTGATGATCTCCTCTGTCAGGGGCACTGTGGAGGCACGCCTTCCCGACCGCGTCGTGATCGAGTGCGGCGGTATCGGCTACGGCCTCAACGTCTCGTCCCAGACCCTCGGCACCGTGCCAGCGGTGGGCGGCCAAGCCTACCTACACTCGCACTTGATCTTGCGGGACGACGCCATGCACCTGTACGGCTTCGCGACCGAGCAGGAACGCGAGCTGTTCCTGAAGCTGATCTCCGTCGCCGGTGTGGGGCCCAAGATGGCGCTGGCGGTGCTGTCGGGGTCGAGCGCCCCCGATGTGGCACGTGCGATTGCGGCGGGCGATGCGAAGCGGTTTCAGGTCGTTCCGGGCGTCGGCAAGAAGACGGCCGAGCGCATCATCGTGGAGCTTCGTGAGCGCCTCTCCCAGGACCTCGTCTCGGCAGGCACGATGGGCGATGCGACCGACGGCCGCCTGCTGGCGCGCGAGGGGCTCGTCGGCCTCGGGTACGACCTCGCCGAGGCCGAGGCGATGCTCGTCCGGGTCGCGTCCGGAGGCGCCGAGCAGGAGCCCGAGGAGCTGATCGCGGCGGCGCTCAAGACCGCGGTCCGTGGCTGAGGGGATGACCGCGGGCAGCGAGCAAGACCGGCGCGCCGCGGCGGCGCTTGCCTCACGCGACGAGCGCATCCAGACCGCGAGCACGAGGTCGGGAGAGGATGAGCTGGACCGCTCGCTGCGCCCGCAGCGGTTGGAGGACTTCATCGGCCAGGACCAGCTCAAGGACCAGCTCGCGCTCTTCATCGAGGCGGCGAAGCGCCGCGGCGAGCCGCTGGACCACGTGCTGCTCGCGGGCCCGCCGGGCCTGGGCAAGACCTCGCTGGCCTACATCGTCGCCCGCGAGCTGGGGGCGGGGTTGGTGCAGACCGCCGGCCCGGCGCTGGAGCGAAAGGGGGACATCGCGGCCTTCCTGACTGCTCTCGAGCCCAACTCGGTCTTCTTCATCGACGAGATCCATCGGCTGACGCGGGCCGTGGAGGAAACGCTCTATCCGGCCATGGAGGACCGCCGGCTGCCGATCGTGCTCGGCCAGGGCGCGGGCGCGCGAACGGTCACGCTCGACCTGCCGCCCTTCACGCTCGTGGGCGCCACCACGCGCACCGGCCTGTTGACGACGCCGCTGAGAGAGCGCTTCGGGGTCTGTCATCGCCTGGAGCACTACTCGGTAGACGAGCTGGTCGTGATCGTCAACCGCTCGGCCGGGATCCTCGAGGTCGAGATCGAGCACGACGGCGCGCTCGCCATCTCCGATCGCGCTCGCGGCACCCCGAGGGTGGCCAACCGTCTGCTCAAACGCGTCCGCGACTTCGCCGAGGTGCGCTCGGCAGGGGTCATCACCGCCGATGTGGCCGCAAGCGCGCTGGAGCTGCTGGAGGTCGACGCCGGCGGGCTGGAGCGCCTGGACCGCGAGATCCTGCGCACGATCGCGGAGAAGTTCGAAGGCGGGCCGGTCGGCCTCTCGACGCTTGCCGTCGCGATCGGCGAGGAGCAGGACACTCTCGAGGACGTCTACGAGCCCTACCTCGTCAAGTCCGGCCTGATCAAGCGAACGCCCCGTGGCCGTGTCGCCACCGCGCGCGCATACGAGCACCTGGGCATCGAGCCGCCGGCTCGCCACGCGAGTCTTTTCTGAGCCCCTCGTCCCGGCCGCGCAGGTGTGCGGTGGCGGGCAAGGGCTTGCGTCTAAAAAGCTTCTAAAAGGTGAGGCGAAGGCCGTGGAGCGTGCCCTAAGCTTGTTGTCGGCGGGAACGTCACCCGCCGCCTTCCATCATGCCCATGTTCATCTGCCCTAACTGCGGAGACCGGTCCACCTCCGGCGACCGGAAATCCGGCTTCCGCAACACACCCCGCGGTTGCTCCCGCTGCGGCTTCGGCTTCCTGTTCGAGCTGCTGGACGACTACTACCCGGACCCCAACGCCGCCTTCTTCGTCTGCGATTCGGAGGCCCGCGTGATCGGTTGCGGGAAGGGGTCCTTCGAGCTGACCGGCCTGGACGACGAGAAAGCGGTCGGCCGACCGGTGAAGGAGGTGCTCGGGCTGCGCTTCCACAACGGCGAAGACCCGATCGACACCTCCCTGGAGTGGGGGGTGCGGGTCATGGGCAAGGACGTGCGTGTCGAGGCCGAAGGCGACCAGCCTGCAGACGCCAAGGCGGACGTGTTCCCAGCCTACGACGACGACGGCGGCCTGCTGCTCGTCCTGACGCCCCGGCGCTGACCCCAAAAGCGACCCAGCCCGCCGCATCAGTCGCTAGCCTCGGCACGAGCGCGACTAGAATCAATCGCTGCAAAACCGCATGACCTCGAGACGACGCAACCTCTTCGTGATCCTTCTCGTGCTCGGCCTCGTGGCCGCGTCGCTGGTCGTGATCGCGACCAAGCAGACACGCCTTGGGCTCGACCTCAAGGGCGGGGTGGAGCTTGTCTATCAGGGCCAGCCGACGCCTCAGACCAAGGTCACGCCGCAGGCGATCGACCGCTCGATCGACATCATGCGCGACCGAGTCGATGCCCTCGGTGTCTCCGAGCCCGAGATCCAGCGGCTCGGCAACGACCAGGTCTCCGTGGGCCTGCCGGACGTCAAGAACGCCCAGCGCGCGATCGACCAGGTCGGGACCACCGCGCAGCTCTACTTCTACGACTTCGAGCAAAACGTCATCGGCAACTCCAGGCGGCCGATCGCCGGCCAGTACGAGGCGGTCAAGCGCGCCTCGCAGCAAAAGCGTGTCGTCGACGGCAACAACACCACGGGCGACCAGCTCTACCTGTTCAGCCGCAGTGCCACCCACAAGCTGCTGGCCGGCCCGGACACCTCCCGGCGCGACCTTCTCTCCGAGCTCAACGGCGGTGTGCCGCGCGGCTTCGAGATCGTGCGGGTGCCGGCGGGCACTGTCGTGCTGCTGGCCGAGAAGCCGGACAACTACCCCAGCAACAAGCCGTTCGACCAGTGGTACGTGCTGCACGACAACCCGGAGCTGAACGGAAAGGAGCTCAAGGACCCCAAGCAGGAGTTCGATCCGACGACGAACGAGCCGATCGTCACCTTCAAGTTCACCGACAAGGGGCGCAAGGCCTTCCACGACGTTACGCGGCGGCTCGCACAACGCGGCCAGACCAACCAGATTCCCGGCCAGCCGGCGGAGTCGTCGTTCCAGACCTTCGCCGTCGTGCTCGACCGCGAGGTCGTCACGAGGCCCTTCATCAACTTCAACGAGAACCCGGACGGCATCGACGGCCGCACCGGCGCCCAGATCTCCGGCGGCTTCACCGGCTCGGGCGGCCTCCAGCGGGCACAGGACCTGGCCGAGTTCCTCAAGATCGGCGCGCTGCCGATCGAGCTCAAGCTGATCAGCCAGACGCAGGTCTCCGCCTCGCTCGGAAAGCAGGCGCTGCACCAGGGCCTGATCGCCGGAATCGTCGGGTTCGCGCTCGTGATCCTCTTCCTGCTGATGCTCTACCGGCTGCTCGGCGTCATCGCCGCGCTGGCGCTGGTCACCTACGGCGTGATGTTCTTCGCGCTCATAAAGCTGATCCCGATCACGGTGACCTTGCCAGGCATAGCGGGGTTGATCCTCACGATCGGGGTGGCGGCCGACTCCAACATCGTCATCTTCGAGCGCATCAAGGAAGAGCTGAGAGCCGGGCGAAGTGCGACGGCGGCGATCGCCGTCGGCTACAAGCGAGGCATCGCGACGATCATCGACGCCAACGTCGTCACGCTGATCACCGCCTTCATCCTTTTCATCCTCGCCACGTCGGGCGTGAAGGGCTTCGCGTTCACACTGGGCATCGGCACCATCGTGTCGCTGTTCACCGCCGTGATGTTCACGCAGGCGGTGCTGGCCACGATGGGACGCTCGAAGCTGCTTCGAAGCCCGGCGATGCTCGGCGCCGGCAAGCGCCACTTCGAGTGGAACTTCGACTTCATAGGCAGGAGCAAGCTCTTCTTCGCGATGTCGGGCATGATCCTGTTGATCGGCGCCGTGTCGCTGTCGACCAAGGGGTTCAACTTCGGTATCGACTTCGAGAGCGGCACGCGCGTCACGGCGGCACTCGACCGCTCGGCCACCGTCGAGGAGGTGCGCGACGCGCTGAGTCCGGTCGGGCTCGGCGACGCCAAGATCCAGAACGTCAAGGACCCCGACCTGGGAGATCATGTGGTGCAGGTGTCCACGTCTCAGCTCGGTCCGGGTGAGGTCGCACGCGCGCAGAATCGCCTCGACGACACGTTCGGGATCAAGGCCGACGGCTTCTCGAGCACAAGCGTCGGGCCGACGTTCGGCGAGACGGTCGCCCGCAGCGCCATCTACGCGATCCTGTTCTCGATCATCACGATCATGGCCTACGTCGCGCTGCGGTTCGAGCCGAAGTTCGCCGTGCCGGTCTTCATCGCGCTGCTGCACGACCTCCTGATCACCGCGGGCGTCTACTCGCTTACCGACCGGGAGGTGACGACGTCGACGGTCGCGGCGCTTCTGACCATCCTTGGTTTCTCGCTCTACGACACCGTGATCGTGTTCGACCGAATACGTGAGAACGCGCCGCGCATGCCGCGCGCCGCCTTCTCCCAGATCGTGAACCGCTCCATGAGCGACGTGCTGACCAGGTCCCTGGCGACCTCTCTCTGTGAGGTGCTGCCGATCATGGCCCTGCTGCTGTTCGGCGGTGAGACGCTGAAGGACTTCGCATTCGCGCTGCTGGTCGGCATCGCGTCGGGCACCTACTCGTCGATCTTCATCGCCAGCCCGGTGCTCACCTACTGGAAGGAGCGCGAGCCGGTTTACGTGCAGAGGCGAAGGCGGCTGGTCGAAACCCTGGGCCTGGTACCCGCATACTCCGTTGCCACCGCCGGTGGCCCCGACGTCTCGGAGACCAGCGCGGTCGGCAGCCGCAGCGGGAGCGATGGCGGGCAGGCACCCGAGCAGGCCGAGCCTACGACCAACGGCGCGGAGCAAGACGGCGCGCCCGAGCTCGACGGCGACCAGGTCGATTCGGACGCGATCGAGCCGGCGGCTACCGCGACGGTTGAGCCGGCCGCGGACTCCGCGACGGGCGTCGAGGAGAGCCAGCCGCAGCTGGTCCCCGACGGGCGGCAGAAGGACGGCCAGGCCGCTCAGCGGCGGGCCGAGCGGAAGAAGCAGCGGGCGCAGCAGCGGCGCCGCAAGCACGGGCGGAGGAGGTAGGGATGGCTCTTCTGGTTTGGGCGATGATGGGCATCGCGATCTGGCACTTCTCGGTCTTCGTCCCCGACCGCTACTGGGGCGGCATCGTCGGGGCCTTCATCGCCGCGATCGTGGGCGCGGTCGTGATCGGCCTGCTCATGCAGGGCTTCTCGGGCCGCGACATCAACGACACCGACGTCGGGACCGCCCTGGTGGCGGTGCCCGGAGCCGCGCTCGGCCTCGCAGTCTGCTTCGGCCTCGGCGTTCGCGCCGAGGAGCGAAGCGCCCACTCCTAGTGGGCCTTCTCGGAACGTTCGCCAGGGAACGGCGAGGCCCCGGTGGCCGCCGTTCCCGGTGAAACGTTTTGAGAAGGGCCACTAGCGACCCCCTCGGAAGGGCCGCTGGCCCCCGCGGCTGATTTTTTCCTCCCAAGCTGCTGAATCGCCGCAGCCGGCAGGGCACTTCCGTCTGCCTGCCTTCCTAGCATTCGCCGGTGATCCGAGGCCGTCACTGGCGCGCCGCGCCTTATTCGTATGCCGGTGCCCTGGCTCTTTCGACTGAGCTCGGCCTCAGCATGACCACCGCCTCGGTGCTTGCCCGCCGGGGCCTTACCGATCCCGCCGTCGCTCGCCGCTTCATCGAGGGAAGCGAGTCGCACGATGCCTTCGAGTTCCGTGGCATGCGGGATGTCGCCGATCTGATGCTCGAGCACGTGAGGCGCGGCAACCGCATAGCCGTGCACGGCGATTACGACGTCGACGGCGTCTGCTCGACCGCGCTCCTGGTGCGCGCGCTGCGCGATCTGGGGGCGACGGTGACGCCGCGTCTGCCGAGTCGCATGGAGGATGGCTACGGCCTCTCGGCCCACACCGTGCAGCAGCTCCACGCCCAGGGCGCCGCGCTGCTGGTCACCGTCGACTGTGGCATTGGCGCCGTCGACGAAGCCGCGCTGGCGCGCAGCCTCGGCATGGACGTGATCGTGACCGACCACCACCGCCCGCCAGACGTGCTGCCGGACTGCCCGATCGTGCACCCCGCGCTTTGCGGGTATCCCTGTGAGGAGCTGTGCGCGACCGGTGTCGCCTACAAGCTCGCGCAGGCACTGTTCGCGGCAGGGGGACGGTCGCCGGACGAGCTCCAGACCGAGCTCGACATCGTCTGCCTGGCAACGATCGCCGACGTCGTGCCCCTTGTGGGCGAGAACCGGATGCTCGCCAAGCAGGGGTTGCGCTCCCTCGCCGGCACGGGCAGGCCGGGGTTGCGGGCGCTGATGAAGGTCGCCGGCGTCGACCCCCAATCGGTCAAGGAGCACACGGTCGCCTTTGCGCTCGCGCCCCGCATCAACGCCGCCGGGCGCCTGTACAGGGCGGATGCGGCTCTGGAGCTGCTGCTCACCGATGACGACGGGCGCGCGCTCGAGATCGCGCGCGAGCTGGACGCAATCAACGTCGAGCGCCAATCGGTGGAGACCAGGATCCTGTTCGAGGCCGAGCAGGCGCTCTCGGCCCTGCCCGATCACCGCGACGACCCGCTCTACGTGCTGGCCGGCGAAGGCTGGCACGCCGGGGTGATCGGGATAGTGGCCTCGCGCCTGGTCGAGCGCTATCACCGGCCCTGTGTGCTGATCGCGTTCGACGGCGATCGAGGCCGTGGCTCGGCACGCAGCATCGGCGCCTACGACCTTCACGGCGGGCTGGAGTCATGCGCCGAGCTGCTGGAGCGTTTCGGCGGCCACCGCATGGCCGCCGGGCTCGAGATCGCGGCGGCGAACCTGGACCGTTTCAGGGCAGCGCTGGTGGACCACGCCCGTTCGATGCTCCGGGACGAGGATCTGATGCCGGTCGAAAACGTGGACGCGATCGTCTCGGGGGACGCTGTCGGGCTGGCGCTGGCGGAGGAGCTCGAGAGCCTGCGACCGTTCGGGATGGGAAACCCCGGCGTCAACCTGCTGGTTCCGGCCGCGCGCACCTCCGACGTGCGCTCGATGGGGGAGGGACGCCACGCGCGTTTCACCGCGCATTCGGCCGGTGTGCGCACTCCTGTCGTGGCTTTCGGCGTCAGGGAGAGCGGCCTCGACTGCGACGGTGGCGAGACGCGCCAGGACCTGGTCGGCCGGTTGGAGGCCAACGAGTGGCAGGGCGCGATTGCGCCACGCCTGGTCCTGCGCTCGCTGCACCCGGTGGAACCCGCGGGCGATCCTCCCGCCGCCGATGGCATCGGATGCGCGGGTTGTGAGTGCCGCGCTCGGGGGGCGGATTGGTGGGCGCGCGTCCGGCGTGAGATGGAGCGTGACGTCGAATCCGGCGCGCCGGTCGGTGGAGTCGCTCGCCGTGTCGTCGACCGGCGCGGGTGCGGGATCATCGGCGGGCTCAGCGAGCTGCTTTCGAGCGGGGGGTCGCTTGCCGTCGTGTGCACCGATTGCTCCCGGCGCCGCTCGCTGTTCGAGCATGAGCTTCACGGCGGGCGCTTCGGCCGCACCCCGGCGACCGTGCTCTCGAGCCGCTGCGCCGACGAGGCGTTGGCCGCTCGCTTCGAGAGCCTCGGCACCGACGCGTTCGTGCTCACCGACCATTCGACAGTGGAGGCCGACCCGTCGTCGCTCGAGCGTTTCACGCACGTCTTCCTGCTCGAGCCGCCACCTTCGGCGAGCCTGATGGAGATGCTGCGCAACAGCGGCGCCCAGCCAGCGGGGCCGGACGAGCGGCCGGATCGCGGATCGTTCCTGCACCTCGGCTGGGGCCCCGCGGAGGTGGAGCTCGCAACCCGCGCGCTGGAGCAGGACCATGGGCTGAGAGGCCCGCTGGCCTCGATCTACCGGGCGCTGGCCGCCTCGCCGGCGGGCCTGGCCGGGGAGCCGCTCGAGCAGGCGCTCTGCGGGGAGGGCCGCCATCCTCGCACCCCCGCGCTTGCCGGCCGCTGCCTGCGCGTGCTGGCGGAGCTCGAGCTCGTCGATATCGAATCCTCAGGCGCTACCGTTAGATGCACGATTAATCCGGCGAGATCGGGTGGAAATTCGGATAATGGAAGGGTGGACTTGGAGCGCTCGAGCGTTTTTCGGTTCCACAGCGCCCTTCATCGAGAGGGAATGAGATTTCTAAGCGAGCAGGCACAACCGGCAAGGACGGAAAGGGCCGCGTAGCCGCCGAGGACCGCAGCGAGCCCTCGCGCGAGCAGCGGGAGCCGCAGGCTGCCTTGCCGCCCAAGGCGGCCACCAGGACGAAGCGCACCCCGGCCGTCGAGCCGACCCCTGAGGGCAACGGCGACGCCAAGGCCCAGGGCAACGGCGACGCGGCCATCGAGGGCGACGCGGCCATCGGCGGCGCCGAGGCCATCGAGGGCAAGCCCGACGCGACCGCCGCCGTGCCGACCGCTCCGCCCGCGACCCGCGTTCGCGTCGGCCTCAACGCGGACGTCGGCAAGGGCAGCGCCTCTGCCGAGGCGCTCGCCGCCCAGCACGAGCTGCTCGTGCACGAGCGCGAGCTGCTGGCCGACCTGTTCGCGGTCATCGCCGAGCATTCCGACGACGCGGTCGAGCCGGTGGAGCTCGAGAAGGTGGGGGAGGCGTTCGCCTTCGCCTGCGAGCGGCACGCGGATCAGCGCCGCAGGTCCGGCGAGGAATTCATCACGCATCCGATCGGCGTGGCGAAGATCTGCGCCGGCATGCGCCTCGACACCGACACGCTCTGCGCGGCGCTGCTCCACGACACCGTCGAGGACACGAGCGCCTCGCTCGCCGACGTTCGAGAGCGTTTCGGTGAGGACATCGCGCAGTTGGTGGACGGCGTGACGAAGCTCGCCGGCATCACGTTCCAGAGCCGTGACGAGCAGCAGGCCGAGAACTACCGCAAGATGATGGTCGCGATGGCCAGCGACATCAGGGTGATCCTGGTCAAGCTGGCCGACCGGCTGCACAACATGCGCACGCTGTCGGGGCTGCCGAAGCAGAAGCAGATCGAGAAGGCGAAGGAGACGCTCGACATCTTCGCCCCGCTGGCGCACCGGCTCGGGATCCACTCGATCAAGTGGGAGCTGGAGGACCTGGCGTTCTCGTCACTGCACCCGCGCAAGTACGCCGACATCAAGTCGCTCGTCGCCCAGCAGCGCACCGAGCGCGAGGGCTACGTCGAGCGGGCCGGCGGCTACCTGAAGCAGGAGCTGGGGGCGGTCGGAATCGAGGCCGAGGTCTCCGGCAGGGCCAAGCACTTCTACTCGATCTACTCGAAGATGACCAAGAAGGGTCGCGAGTTCAACGAGATCTACGACCTGACGGCGATGCGCGTGATCGTCGACTCGGTGCGCGACTGCTACGGCGCGATCGGAATCATCCACTCGCTCTGGAAGCCGCTGCCCGGTCGCTTCAAGGACTACATCGCGATGCCTCGCTTCAACCTCTACCAGGCGCTGCACACGACCGTGATCGGGCCCGAGGGAAGGCCGCTCGAGATCCAGATCCGTACGCGGCAGATGCACTACACCGCCGAATTCGGCGTCGCCGCGCACTGGATCTACAAGGGCGGCGCCCACCCGGGCGCCAGGGGGGTCGCGGCGCGTGGTGGCGGCGGCGCAACGGCACGCCGCCTGGCCGCCGCAGATTCAGACGGCAACGGCGACGGCACGGAGGTCGCCAAGCCAGCGTGGCTCCGGCATCTGCTCGACTGGCAGCAGGAGCTCCAGGACCCGCGCGAGTTCATGGAGACACTCAAGATCGACCTCTTCGAGGACGAGGTGTTCGTCTTCACCCCCAAGGGCGAGGTGATGTCGCTGCCGGCGGAGGCGACGCCGCTCGACTTCGCCTATGCGGTCCACACCGACGTCGGCCACCGCTGCGTCGGCGCCAAGATCAACGGCAAGATCGCGCCGCTGCACTACCGGCTCCAGTCGGGAGACATCATCGAGATCCTCACATCCAAGCAGGGGCGCGGCCCGTCCCGGGACTGGCTCTCGCTGGTGAAGACATCTCGCGCCCGTAACAAGATCCGTGCCTTCTTCACCCGCGAGCGGCGCGAGGACGCCGAGCACCGCGGGCGCGAGATCCTTCAGGAGGCGCTGCGCAAGCAGGGCCTTCCGGCACAGAAGTTCACAGGCTCGGCATTGCTGGCCGACGTCATCCGCGAGATGGGATTCCGCAAGGCAGACGACTTCTACGTCGCCCTCGGCCAGGTCAAGATTTCGACCAAGGTCGTCGTCAACAAGTTGCTTCAGCGCCTCAAGCAGGGCGAGGCCGTGGCGGACGAGGGGCCGACCGAGGGCCTCGCGAGCGGCAAGGCCGAGCGCACCCGCCCGCTGGGCACAGCCTCCAACTACGGCATCAAGGTCGAGGGCATCTCAGACGTGATGGTCCGGCTGGCGAAGTGCTGCCGGGCGGTGCCCGGAGACCCGATCGTGGGCTACATCTCGCTCGGTCGCGGCATCACGATCCACCGCGAGAGCTGTAACAACGTCAAGGCCCTGATGAAGGACCCCGAGCGCTTCACCAAGGTGAGCTGGGACGGGGACAACGAGACGTCTTTCCGCGTCGAGCTGCAGGTCGACGCCTACGACCGCACTCGCCTGCTCGAGGACCTTTCGCGAACCCTGGCGGAAGCCGGCGTCAACATCCTCGAGGCGCGCTGCAACGTCAGCCACCCGATGGTGAAGAACCGCTTTGTGCTGGAGGTGGCGGACACAGCCTCGCTCAAGAACTGCATCACTCGGCTCAGGAACGTCGACTCGGTCTTCGACGCCTACCGCGTCACCACCGGCTCGTAGTCGATAACCGATCCCGCACGGGGCCGGGCATTAATCTGGCCTAGGCGACCACGCGAAGCGCGTCCGGGTGCATCCGGAACTCCGCTTCCGAGAAGTGCCCGATGTAGTCGCC
The DNA here is from genome assembly GCA_038330145.1 of Solirubrobacterales bacterium. GTDB lineage: Bacteria > Actinomycetota > Thermoleophilia > Solirubrobacterales > JBBDJG01 > JBBQNR01. The sequence continues at coordinate 5,252 of JBBQNR010000035.1, read as the reverse complement.
GTCGACCTGGACCGGGAAAGTGTCGAGCGCCTGCGGATCGTGATCAAGCGCCGTCACACGGGCTTCGCGCAGGCTCGGAAAGCTGTCGATCTGGCGGTGGCCGGTGAGCGCCCTGGCCGAGAGCAGCCGGTAGGAGAGACTGGGGACGTCCCGGCGCCGGACGGTGCGAAGCACCACCATCGCGAAGGTCCCACTCTGGAGCGCTTCGCCCTGGCAGAGGCGCACCGGGCGCGAGTTGAAGAATGTGTACGGGTCCGAGTTCTGCACGACCGCGGAAACGCCCTCGATGCGCCGGCCACCGGCCTCGATGGCGATCCGGGCCGGCCTGCGAAGGTAACGCCCGAAGCTGAGCGCCCCGGCAGCACTGAAGAAGAACGGCCCCGCGCGGCGCTTCAGAGGAGGGTGGTCGTCCACCCAGCGAGTGGTCTCGGCATCGAGACCGACGCCACCCGAGGAGACGAAGTAGCGGCCGTTGACGCTTCCGAGGTCGACGTCGCGCGGCTGTAGGTCGTCGGCAAGGCCGAGCAGGTGCTCCGTGGCGTCGATCACGTCCACGGGGATACCGAGCATGCGGCAGACGACGTTCGTGCAGCCGCCGGGAAGCACCGACAGCGCGACGCGCGAGTCGGCGAGGCCGTTCGCGACCTCGTTCACCGTTCCGTCGCCTCCGAACGCGACCACGACGTCGAACTCGTCGGCCACGGCCTGGCGGCTCAGCTCGGTGGCGTGGTTCGAACACTCCGTCTCGGCCGCCTCGACCTCGTACCGTCCTCGCAGCGCGTGCTCGATCAGTGTCCGTAGGCGCCCGGAGACGGTCGTAGCCATCGGGTTCACGATCAGCAGCATGCGGGCGCGCTCGCCACGCGCGAGCCGGCGCTTGTCGGGCAGCAGGCCGGACTGGCTCCCGAGCTCCTCCCGGCCAAGATCGACCGCAGGGGCTTCGGTGGCTGTGGCCTGTGTTGTCAACTGCTGACCTGCGGTGAGGCGGTGGACATGCGGAGCCTCTATCTCAACACCGTGGCTTCGGGCCGGTTACGCCAGCCACGATAGCCGCTGACGTGGGCGGATGGAATTAACCGTCTACGGGCGCTCGATCAGGCGACAGCCTCGAAGTAGACCACTCCGTCGCGCTCCGATTCCCGCACCCGGCCGTCCTCGAGCAACAGGTCCACGTGGCCGAGCACCTCGGAAAGTGTCAGGTAAGCCTGTGTGACGGCGACGTTGCCGAACAGCGCCTGAGCCAGCTCGTAGCCGGAGCGCGGTTGCTCGGCTATCAGCTCGTAGATGCGCTCCGCGCGGCGGCGGTGGAACTCGAGCCGCTCGTCGATCAGCGAGGCGTGGTCGGTGATCGGCTCGCCGTGACCGGAGAGGACTATCTCTGCCGGCATCTCCCTCGTCTTCAGCAGCGAGCTGATGTACGTGACCAGCGCATGGGGCCGATCGTGGGCTGCCTCCACCGGGTCGCGGTCCGGCTGGTCGAGCGGTCTGGAGATGAGCGGGTTGGAGGAGATGTGTTTGATCAGGTGGTCGGCGGCGATCAGGATCCTGCGCTCGGCGTCCCAGAAGACCGTGTCGGAGGGGCTGTGGCCCGGGCGGTGCAGCGTCTGAAGCGAGCGGTCTCGCAGCTCCAGCGCCTCACCGTCACGCAGCGGCCTCGTGACCTCGGCCTGCGCGCCCCAGCTGCGAAACGCGGACGACACCGTCCTCAGCGCCTGCACCATCTCCTCGGGAATGCCGTTGCGGATCATCACCGCCGAGGCGAACTCGTCGTCCCTGCGCGCGTCCTCCGAGTAGTGCTCGGCGAAGTGAACGAGCTTGTCGATCGCGGCGACCTCGGCGCCGGAATGGTTGACGATGATGTCGACCAGGCCCAGGTGGTCGATGTGCTGGTGCGTCAGCACCACCAGCCCGATGTCGTCGATCGAGTGCCCGTGCTCGGCGAGCTGATGCTGAAGCTCGTCCAGCGCCTTGCCGGAGTTGGGGCCGGAGTCGACCAGCGTGAGCGGGTCGTCCTCGATCAGATAGGTGTTGACCCGGCCGACGGCGAACGGGGTCGGGATCCGAAGGCAGTGGATGCCCTCCTTGGCCGCCCGGTCGAGAGCCTGCTGCGAGCTCGGGTCCGGAGGCTCGCTCACGCGCGGATGACCCGCAGGACCTCGTCGGTGCGCTCCTCCATCTCCCGCTTGCTCGGGCCCTCCAGGTTCAGCCGCAGCAGAGGCTCGGTGTTGGACGGGCGGACATTGAAGTGCCAGCTGTCGTAGTCGACGGAGAGGCCATCCAGGCGCGTCTGCCTCCCGTCGGAGTAGCGCTCCGACAGTTCCGCCATCTTGGCGTTCTGATCGGCGACCTCGGAGTTGATCTCACCCGAGATGAAATAGCGCTCGCGGTAGGGCGCCAGCAGCTCCGACATCGGCTTGCCGCGCTTCGACAGTAGCTCGAGCACCAGCAGCGCCGGGATCGTGCCGGAGTCGGCGCACCAGAAGTCGCGGAAGTAGTAGTGGCCGGAGACCTCGCCGCCGAAGGCCGCGTTCTCCTCTCGCATCCGGGTCTTGAAGAAGGCGTGGCCGACGCGGTTCATGACCGCGCGGCCGCCGTTGGCCTCGATCGTGTGCGGCACCGCTCGGCTGGCCCGGACGTCGTAGAGGATGGTCGCCCCCGGCTCCTTGCTGAGAAGCGACTCGGCCAGCAGAGCGGTGAGGAAGTCGCCGGGAACGAACTCGCCCCGGTCGTCGATGAAGAAGCAGCGGTCGGCGTCGCCGTCCCAAGCGATCCCCAGCTCGGCGCCCTCGGAGAGCACCGTGTCGATGATCAGCTCCCGGTTCTCCTCCAGCAGCGGGTTCGGCTCGTGACCGGGGAACTCGCCGTTGGGCTCGAAGTAGAGGCGGGGCCCCGTGATCGGCAGCTCGTCGATGATGGGCCCGATCATCGCCCCGGCCATCCCGTTGCCGCCGTCGAGGACGACCTTCATGGGCCGGATCACGCTGGCATCTATGAAGCCGAGCACGTGGCGGCGAAACTGGGCGTGGATGTCCTCGCGGGCGATCGCGCCCTGCCCGGTCGCTGCGGAGAAGTCCTCGCTCTCGACAAGGCGCCGCACGTCCTGGATCCCCTTGTCTCCGGAGAGCGCGATCGCCCCCTCTCGCACGAGCTTGAAGCCGGCATAGTCCTTGGGGTTGTGTGAGGCGGTCACCGAGGTGCCGCCGTCCAGGTTTCGCGAGCCGATCGCGTAATAGACCATCTCCGTGCCCACCATGCCGATGTCGAGCACGTCGCAGCCCTCGTCGGTGAGCCCGCGCGCAAAGGAGCGGGCGAGCGCGGGAGAGTGCAGGCGCATGTCGTGGCCAACCACCATCTTCAGGCCCTGCGTTCCCCCCTCCGGCCCCTCCTTCAGCGAGGCGATCACCCGGGCGAACGCTCGCGCCACCCGGTAGGCGACCTGCTCGTCGATCTGCGACGGGTAGAGGCCCCGGACGTCGTAGGCCTTGAAGATCCCCGGGTCGATTTTCGCCGTCGCCATCAGATGCCTGGTGCCGCGGAATCAGTCATCAGAGGACCGGTGCCGCGGCCCCGTGCGTGCGGGGGCGAGGAATCAGTCATCTAATCCTCCAGCGAGGCGAACGCGTTGCGCACGTCCTCGTAGCTGTCGTCGAGGCTCTGGGGCATCACTCGCGTGTCGCCCACGACCGGCATGAAGTTCGTGTCGCCCTCCCAGCGTGGGACCACGTGCTGGTGGACATGGTCGGCGACGCCCGCGCCGGCGACCGTGCCCAGGTTGGCCCCGACGTTGAAGCCCTCCGGGCCGTAGGCGCTGCCCAGCGCTCGCAGCGAGCGCTGGGTGAGGCGCATCAGCTCGCCGGCCGTCTGCTCGTCGAGCTCGGCCAGGGCCGCTGTGTGCTCGTAGGGCGCGATCATCAGGTGCCCGCTGGTGTAGGGGAACGCGTTCAGCATCACGAAGCAGCGCTCGCCCCGGTAGGGGATCAGCGCCGCGGCGTCATCGCCGAGCGCCGGCTTGGAGCAGAAAATGCACCCGTCCATTCCCTTACCCTTGCCGCGGGCCGCTTGTATGTATTCCAGGCGCCAGGGTGCCCACAGTCGATGACTCGCCACGCGGCCTCATCCTAGCCGCGCCGGGTGGTCTGATTTCGCCGCAATGGTGATGGCACGGGCGCCTGATTGCATTCCGGCGGCGCGGGTGCTTATAATGCCGCCTACATAACTTGCATCCAGAGGGGTGGAGGGACTGGCCCAATGAAACCCCGGCAACCATTCCGGCCTAGTGCCATGAAACGGTGCCAATTCCAGCAGGCTCCACGTAAAAAGCCTGGGAGATGTTAAAAGGTCTGGCCCCAACGATCGGACCTCTGCCACTCCCAGGCAGAGGTTTTTTTTGTTGAGGAAAGGAAATATGCCCGCACAAGAGCTCAGATGCAAAGAGTGCGGCCAGACCTACGGGCTCGAGGCGCTATACGTCTGCGAGCAGTGTTTTGGACCGCTCGAAGTTGGCTACGACACGTCCGCACTGGCGGATGCCTCGGAGTTGAAGCGCAAGATCCAGGCCGGCCCGGCATCGATCTGGCGCTACTCGGACTTTCTTCCCTTCGAACGCCGGCCCCAGACGGCGCTCGATGTCGGCCTGACACCACTGGTGAGGGCGCGACGACTGGCGGACAGGCTCGGCCTGGCGGAGGTTTACGTCAAGAACGACGCCGCCAACCCGACCCACTCCTTCAAGGACCGCGTCGTGAGCGTGGCGCTGGCCAAGGCCCAGGAGCTCGGCTACGAGGTGGTCGCCTGCGCCTCGACCGGGAACCTTGCCAACGCGGTGGCGGCGCACGCGGCCGCGGCCGGGCTCGACTCCTACGTCTTCGTGCCCGCCGATCTGGAGGAGCAGAAGATCCTCGCCACCGGCATCTACGGCACCAAGCTGGTCGCCGTGCGGGGCAACTACGACGACGTCAACCGGCTCTGCACGGAGCTGTCGGCGATCCATCCCTGGGCGTTCGTCAACGTCAACCTGCGCCCGTATTACGCCGAAGGCTCGAAGACCCTGGCCTACGAGGTGGCTGAGCAGCTCGGGTTCGAGCTGCCCGACCGTATCGTCTGCCCGGTCGCCTCGGGATCGCTGTTCACGAAGATCGCCAAGGGCTTCGGGGACTGGATCGACCTCGGCCTGGTGCAGGGAGAGCTGCCCGTCTTCAACGGCGCCCAGGCAGAGGGGTGCAGCCCGGTGGCGCAGGCGTTCGCCGCCGGCC
>JBBQNR010000034.1:0-30500 GCA_038330145.1 Solirubrobacterales bacterium | reverse complement strand
GAGGGCCAGCCCGGCATCCTCGATCACCCGCTGTGCCTGGTCCATATCAGGATTGGCCTGCTTGACCGCGACGACGTTGTCGGCCGCGGCGATCTCGGCCAGCAGGTCCGGTTCGAGGTTGATGCCAGTGCGAGCGGGGATGTTGTAGAGCATGACGGGACCGTCGGTTGCCGCGGCCACGGCGCGGAAGTGCTCGAGCAGTCCCTGTCGTTGCGGCTTGCTGTAGTAGGGCGTGACCACCAGCACCGCGTGCGCGCCGAGCTCCGCCGCCCTGCGCGTCAACTCGACGGAGTGCGCCGTGTCGTTGGAGCCGGTCCCCGCCACGACGGTCGCCTCGTCGCCGATCTCGTCGAGCGCGATCGCGATCAGCCGCAGCTTCTCGTCGTCATTGAGTGTCGGGGACTCACCGGTCGTGCCGGCCACGACCACTCCGTCGGAGCCGTGCTCGACGAGATAGCGCATGAGGCGACGGGCGGCCTCCTCGTTCAGCTCCCCCGCGGGGTCGAAAGGCGTGACCATCGCGGTCAGGATCGCTCCGAGATTCTGGGCAGGCATCGGCGCATTATTCCACCAGATGATTGATCCCACGATCTGCCTCGCCCCGCACCCACGGGGCCGCGCAGTCAATCACCTAACCCTTCGCAGCGGTTGGCCCTCGTCTAGTCTCCATGAATCGCCGAGACAGGAGACCCGTTGCCGGACGAGTACATGTTTCGCTCCGCAATCGAGCTTGTCGGCATGGTCCGCTCCGGCGAGGCGTCCGCACGCGAGCTCGTCGACGCCTCGCTGGCCTCGATCGGCCGCCTCAACGGCGAGCTGAACGCCTTCGTGACCCTCTGCGAGGAGCGCGCGATCGCCGAAGCGGAGGCCGTCTCCGCCAATGACGAGCGTCCGCTGGCCGGGGTGCCGATCGCGATCAAGGACCTGACCGCGCTCACGGAGGGCGTGCGCACGACGCTCGGCTCCGCGGCGATGGCCGACTTCGTCCCCGCGATCGACAGCGCCATGGTCCGTCGCCTGCGCGACGCGGGCGCGATCGTCGTCGGTAAGACGAACACCCCCGAGCTCGGCATCCTGCCCGTCACCGAGCCCGACCTCTTCGGCCCCGCTCGCAATCCATGGAACACGGGTCGCACAACGGGAGGCTCCTCCGGTGGCAGCGCCGCAGCGGTCGCCGCCGGGATGGTTCCGGTCGCCCACGCCAACGACGGCGGGGGCTCGATCCGCATCCCGGCCTCCTGCTGTGGGCTGGTGGGACTGAAGCCGGCCCGAGGGCGCGTGTCGATCGCACCTCACCTGACGGAGGTCATGGGCGGCATCACGATCGACGGCTGCGTCAGCCGCACGGTCGCCGACACGGCGCTCATGCTCGACGTGATCGCGGGCTACGAGACAGGTGATCCCTACTGGGCGCCGCCGCCGTCGGCCCCGTTCATCGAGGCCGCGGGGCGCGAGCCGGGCCGGCTGCGGATCGCTTTTGCGACGGCTGCGCCGGGCGGCATTCCCGTCCACGAGCATTGCGTCGCCGGCGTGCGCGAGACCGCCGAGGCGCTCGACTCGCTCGGCCACGAGGTTGAGGAGGCAGCGCCCGCCTGGGACGACGACGGCTATATCGACAACTTCCTCACGATCTGGATCGCGGGCACCGCGCAGCAGGTGAAGGAGATCGAGCAACTTTCCGGCAAACCCGCGAAACCAGGCAACTTCGAAGCGCTGACGCTGGAGATGGCCGCCACCGGGTCGTCCTACTCCGCCGTCGAATACCTGACGGCGCTCGACTACCTGCGCCTGCTTTCGCGTCGCATCGTCGCGCTGTGGGACTCCTACGACGTGCTTCTGACGCCCACCATGGCGCAACCCCCGCTCGAAATCGGCGCTCTGCGGCAGGCGGAGGGCGAGCCGGCGATCACGATGCTGCACAACGCCGTGGACTTCGTCCCCTTCACTCCGCTCTTCAACGCGACCGGACAGCCTGCGGTCTCGCTGCCTGTCTCGATGTCGCCGCAGGGCCTGCCGATCGGCGTCCAGCTCGTCGGGCCTCCAGCGGGCGAGGAGTTGCTGCTCTCGCTCTCGGCGCAGCTCGAGCAGGCGATGCCGTGGAGCGACCGCCGCCCTCAGGCGGCGATAGTTCCCTGACAGGGCCGTACTAGAGGACCTCTTCGAGCCCTACGACCAGGCCGTCGAGCGCGGCGACCCGGCGCACTGCAAGCAGCACTCCCGGCATGAACGACTCGCGCGAGAGCGAGTCGTGGCGGATCGTCAGCGTCTGGCCGAGCCCTCCGAACAGAACCTCCTGGTGGGCGACCAGCCCGGGAAGGCGGACACTGTGGATCGGCACCGGTCTGCGACCGCCGGCCTTGCTGATCAGCTCGGCGGTGCGCTTGGCCGTCCCCGACGGAGCGTCCAGCTTGCGATCGTGATGAAGCTCGACTATCTCGCAGTCGGGCATGTGCGGCGCGATCATCTTCGAGGCCTGCATCATCAGCACGGCGCCGATCGCGAAGTTCGGTGCTATCAGGCAGTTGGCGGCCGAGCCGGCTGCCACCCGTCGCAGGTCCTCGAGCTGATCGTCCGTGATGCCCGAGGTGCCGACGACGGCGTGCACCCCCCGCTCCAGGCAGAGGCGGGCGTTGGCGTGCACCGTGTCGGGAATCGAGAAATCGACCACGACGTCGGGACGAGCCTGGTCCAGAGCCTCTTCGAGCGATGCGCCGAGCGCCGGGTCCGCCCTGCCGGCGAGCTCGAGGTCGTCGGCCCCCTCGACGGCCTCGCAGACCGTCGCTCCCATGCGCCCCGCGGCGCCCGACACGACGACGCGGATCATCGCCGGCGAGCGGCGACCGTCACGCCGCGGCCAGCTCGGTGCTGACGCCTGGGAGCGCGTCCCGGAAAACCTGCTCGTCGCGCCCGATGGCGGCGGCGGACAGATACTCCGGGCGATAGAAATCGCGCGCAAGCTCCTGAAGCTGCTCGCCGGTGACGTCGTCCAGTCGCGCCAGCACCTCGTCGATCGAGAGCAGCGGCGTCCCGGTCAGGACCGAGCGCCCGAGGCGGTGCATTCGGCTCGCCGTCGACTCCATCGAGAGCACGATCCGGCCCTTCACGTGCTCGCGAGCGCGCGTCAACTCCTCGTCGGTGATGGCCTCCCGCTGGAGCCGCTCGAGCTCGGTGCCGATCACATCCATCGCCTGGCCGACGTTCTCGGGCCTGGTGCCGACGTAGACGCCGAGCTGTCCCGTGTCGCGATACTGGCTCGCCCACGAGTAGACCGAGTACGCGAGGCCGCGCTTCTCGCGCACCTCCTGGAACAGCCTCGACGATGTCGAGCCGCCGAGCACGGCGTCGAGCACCGAGAGCGAGAAGCGCCGCTCGTCGTCGCGCCTGATGCCCGGCCCGCCGAGACATATGTGGTACTGCTCCGTCTCCTTCTCGAGGAAGACCGCGGAGCTCGACCTGCGCTCGGGTGCGGGTCCCTGGTCCTTGCCGTTGCCGGCGGTCCGGTCGACCGACAGCGCTCGTTGCGCCAGCCGCTCGATCTCTGCGTGCTCGAGGTTGCCGGCAGCAGCAACGACGATGCTGCCGGGCCTGTAGCTGGCGGAGTGGTAGGCGGCGACCGCGTCCGTGGTGAGCGCCGAGATCACCTCCTTGCGGCCGATCACCGGCCTGCCGAGGGGATGATCGCCGAAGATAGCGGCCGTGAGGACGTCGTGAACTTTGTCGCTGGGCTCGTCGTCGTACATGGCGATCTCCTCCAGCACCACCTCACGCTCCGAGTCGAGATCGGCATACGTCGAGCGCAGCAGCATGTCGGACATGACCCCGAACGCCTCCTCGAGGTGCTCGTCGAGGAAGTGCGCGTAGAGGACGGTCGTCTCCTTGCTGGTGGCGGCATTGACGTCCGCGCCGAAGCCGTCGAAGAGCTGCGCGATCTGCTCTGCCGTCAGCTTCGGCGTGCCCTTGAAGAGCAGGTGCTCGAGGAAGTGCGAGATGCCGGCCTCGCCCTCCTGCTCGTCACGGGAGCCGACCCGGACCCAGAGGCCGAGCGCAATCGACCGCACCGACGGCACGTTCTCGGTCACCACCTGGATCCCCGAGTCGAGCTCGGTGAGGGTGTGGTCCGAGGTCACGAGATCGACTGCCCCGCGCTAGTCGCCACGACGTCGCGGCGGGCGCCGCTCACGGCCACCGCGGTCTCGATCCCTGCCCCTGTCTCCTCCTGACGGCTTTCCGTTGCTGCCGGTGCCCATCTTCGCCAGCTCCTCGACCGACTTGCCCTCGACCTCGGGGTCGTCGGCGAGACGCAGCCCGATGCGCCCACGCTCCTTATTTATCTCGACCACGCGCACAGCCACCTCGTCGCCCCTGTTGACGACGTCCTCGACCGATTCTGCGCGGCCGCCCGGCTTGAGGTTGGAGATGTGCAGCAGGCCGTCCGTGCCCTTCGTGAGCTCCACGAAGGCTCCGAAGGTGGTCGTCTTCACGACCTTGCCGGTGAAGCTGTCACCGAGCTCGATCTCCTTCGTCATCATGCGGATCTCCTCGATGCACCCGTCGCCCAGCTCGCCGTTGGTCGCGTACACCAGCACCGTGCCGTCGTCGTCGACGTCGATCTGCGCCTCGTACTTCTCGGACAGCGCCCGGATCGTCTCGCCACCCTTGCCGATCACCGCGCCGATCTTCTCGGGGTCGATCTTGATCGACGTGATTCGTGGCGCGTACTGGCTCAGCTCGGCGCGCGTCTCCGACAGCGCGTCTTTCATCTTGTCGAGGATGAACAGCCTGCCTTCGCGAGCCTGGTCGAGCGCCGTCTTCAGGATCTCGAACGTGACACCCGAGATCTTGATGTCCATCTGGAGAGCGGTGATGCCATCGGGCGTGCCGGCGATCTTGAAGTCCATGTCGCCGAGGTGGTCCTCCACTCCCGCGATGTCGGACAGGACGACGTAATCGTCGCCTTCCTTGATCAGGCCCATCGCGATGCCTCCCACCGGCTTGCGGATCTTCACGCCGGCGTCCATCAGCGAAAGCGTCGAGCCGCAGACCGAGGCCATCGAAGAGGAGCCGTTCGACTCCAGGATGTCCGAGACGATGCGGATTGTGTAGGGGAACTCCTCCACCGGCGGGATCATCGGCAGCAGCGCCCGCTCGGCGAGCGCCCCGTGACCGATGTCACGGCGCTTGGGCCCGCGCATGAAGCCAGCCTCCCCGACCGAGAAGGGCGGGAAGTTGTAGTGGTGCATGTAGCGCTTGGAGGTCTCGAGCCCGAGCGTGTCGAGCCGCTGCTCCTCGCGGCTGGTGCCCAGGGCCGTGACGGAGAAGGCCTGCGTCTGGCCGCGCTGGAAGAGCGCGGAGCCGTGCGTGCGCGGGGCGATCCCCACCTCGCAGCTGACCTCTCGGATCTCGTCGGCGGCGCGTCCGTCGGGGCGACGCTTGTCGACCGCGATGCGGCGCCGGATGATCTCCTTCTCGAGCTTGTCGAACACAGCCTGCACCGCTGCCGGTAGCGGCTCGTCCTCCGCGTCCGCGGCATGCATCGCCAGCACGGCCTCCTCGACGGCCTTGGTGGCGTCCTGTCGCTCCAGCTTGTCCTCGACCTGCGTCGCACGGTCGAGCTCGGCGCCGTGGGAGGCGCGGATCTTCTCGTAGAGCTCAGCGTCGACGACGAGCGGCTCGACCTCGACCTTGCTCCTACCCATCTTCTCGGCCAGCTCGCGCTGTGCGGCGCAGAGCTTCTTGATCTCGTCGTGGGCGATCTCGAGCGCGTCGAGGATCTCGGCCTCGGTCGCCTCGTTGGCGGCCGCCTCGACCATCAGGATCGCGTCGTCGGTGCCGGCGACGATCAGGTCCAGCTCCGATTCCGGAAGGTCCGGCTCGGCCGGGTTCACGACGAAGCGCCCCTCCAGCTTGCCGATCCGCACCGCGCCAATCTGCGTCGGGACGGGGATGTCGGAGACTGCCAGCGCCGCTGACGCGCCGTTCATGGCCAGGATGTCGTAAGGGTTGACGTGGTCGATGGACAGGGGCAGGGCGACGATCTGCGTCTCGTACCTCCAGCCCTTGGGGAACAGCGGCCGGATCGGACGGTCGATCATGCGCGCGGTCAGAATGCCCTTCTCGGAGGGGCGTCCCTCGCGCTTGAAGAAGCCGCCGGGAATCTTGCCGGCGGCGTACATGCGCTCTTCCACGTCGACCGTGAGCGGAAGGAAGTCGACGTCACGGATGTTGCCGGAGGTCGCGGTGCAAAGCACCATCGTGTCGCCCGAGCGGACGACGACGGCGCCGTTCGCCTGCTTGGCGAGCTTGCCCGACTCGAATGAGATCTCGGTGCCTTCGATCTCGACCGAGACGCGGCCCAGTGTTTCAGAGGTCATATGTTCCTTTCAGGCGGCCTCCGGTTGGCCGCTCGGTTCTTTTCGTCTCCGGAATTTAACCGCTGCAGATCCTAGCAGCGGCCAGGCGACCAGCCGGCTAGCGGCGGAGGCCCAGCTCCTGCACCAGCGACCGGTAGCGGTCGATGTCGTGGCGGCGCAGGTAGCCCAGCAGGCGGCGGCGCTGACCGACCATCTTCAGCAGGCCGCGGCGCGAGTGGTGGTCCTTCTTGTGGTCGCGCAGGTGCTCCGTGAGCTCGTTGATGCGCGTCGTCAGCAGCGCCACCTGCACCTCCGGCGACCCGGTGTCGCCGTCGTGCTTGGCGAAGCGCTGAATGACCTCGTTCTTTGCATCCTTGGTCAGCATCACGGAGGAAAAGCTAGCAGAGGCAGGCCGGTGTCAACGACTGGCTCGGCCGGGTGACGCCAGCTCCCGCACGCGCTCGACGTCCCGCTTCATCTGATCCACCAGCGCCTCCGCCGAGTCGAAGCGCTGCTCGTCCCGAAGGCGGTCCAGGAAGCCGATTCGAAGCGTGTCCCCATACAGGTCGCCGTCGAAATCGAGCAGATAGGCCTCGACGAGCAGCTCGCCGTCGCGCTCGAACGTTGGCCGGACGCCGACGTTGATCGCGGCCACATGATCGGCGGCGGTCCCCGCGTACACGCCGGTGGCGGGGACGATCACGTCGCCCGGAGGCACCAGGTTGGCGGTCGGAACGCCGAGCGTGCGGCCGCGCTCGTCGCCCTGCACGACCTTGCCCTCGAGCTGGTACGGATGGCCCAGCAGCCGCGCCGCCCCGGCCACGTCGCCACGCTCGACCAGATCGCGGATGCGGCTGGAGGAGACCGGCTCTCCGCCCTCCTCCATCAGGGGCACCACCTCGGTCTCGAACTCCTGCTGCGCCTCGAGCAGCGCTGGGTCGCCGGTCGCGCCGTGGCCGAAGTGGAAGTTGGCCCCCACGCTGACGCGGCGAGCCGCGAGCGTGCCGGCGAGCACATCGCGCGCGAAGCTCTCGGCGTCGAGCATCGACAGCTCCTTGGTGAAGGGGATCACGATCAGCTCGTCGACGCCGAGACCCGCGATCAGGTCACCCTTTACGGCCGTCGAGGTGAGGAGCCGAGGCGGCTCGTCGGGCCTCAGCACCTGCAGGGGGTGCGGGTCGAAGGTGACCACCGCCACCGCCACCTCGTTGGCGTGGCCCCACCGCAGCGCGCTGTCGATCACCCTGCGGTGTCCCATGTGGACGCCGTCGAAGGTGCCGACCGCGAGTGAACGGCCGTCGGCCGTCGACGGCACCTCGTCGAGGTTTCGCATTAGTTGCAACGGGTCTCGGCTTCCATCACGGCTCCACGCTAGACAGCACCGTAACGGGCTTCAGCAATCCGTCACGGTGCTCGGCCAGCGCGATCAGAAGACCGTCGGCGGTCAACCTGACCGGGCCCTGCTGCCGGGCGTGCTCCTCCGCCCCCTCCAGTGGCCTCCCGTGGCCCACCAGGCGCGCCTCCTCGGGGTCCATTCGACGCTCCGGCAGGAAGTCGAGCGCCTCGCTGAGGCCGATCAGACGATTGTCGCCTGCATCCTCCAGCCTGAAGGGCCCGATCGCCAGCCGTTGCAGCGATTCGCAGTAGGCCCCGGCGCCGCAACGCTCGCCAAGGTCGGCCACCAGCTGGCGCACGTAGGTGCCGCTCGAGCAGTCGAGCTCCAGCGTCGCGAGCTGGCTCGCCTCGTCGAAGTCGAGCAGCTCGAGGCGGCTGACCTCGACCGTGCGCACCGGTGTCTCGAACTGCTCACCCCTGCGCGCCTTGCGGTAGAGACGCTCGCCACCGACCTTGACGGCGGACGTAAGGGGCACTTGCTGCTCGATGGTGCCGGTCAGATCAGCAAGAGCCGTTCGGATCCCGGCCTCGCCGGCGCGCTCGCCGGCCTCGGTGACGGTTCCGGTCGGATCACCGCTGTCCGAGCGTGCCCCGAAGCGCGCGACGGTGCGATAGGTCTTCGGCAGCGCCATCAGGTAACGCTGCACGCGCGTCGCGCGACCGACCAGCATCAGCAGCATTCCGGTGGCGAACGGGTCGAGCGTGCCCGCGTGCCCGACCCTGCGCCCGCGACCGACAGGCGAACGGCGGACCCGATCGACGGCGTCGTGCGACGTGATCCCGGCCGGCTTCGACACCAGCAGCACTCCGTCGGCACGACCGGCAGCATTCATAACGGGAGCAGACACATATCAGGCGCCGCCGAAGGCAGCCGCGTGCTCGGCCGCGCCCAATGGCGCTTCTCGGAACGTTGGCAGGGAACTAGTGCCCTAGGCGATCTGAGCGGCGATCTCGGCGCGCAGGAACTCGACCAGCTCGTCGCTGGACTTCTCGGTCGAGAAGCCGGCGGCCTGGCGGTGGCCCCCGCCGCCCTCCTTGCGCGCGATCACGCTCACGTCGACCTCGTCATCGACGCTGCGCAGGCTGACCTTGCGGATTCCCTCCCGCTCGGCCTTCAGCTGGTCGCGCACCAGAGCGGCCACGGTTGTGCCCTCTATTGCCCGGACGTGGTCGACGATGCCCTCCGACAGGCTCTCGTCGGCCCCGCTCTGCTCGTAGTCCTGGCGGCCTATGAACGAGATCGTGAGGCGGCCGCCGTCGAGTCGCTGGACCCGGCTCAGCACGCGGGCCAGCAGCTCGGCCTTCCCGACCGGTACGTTCTCGTAGAGGCTGCGAAACACGTCGTGCACGTCCACGCCCAGCTCCATCAGCTCGGCAGCCATGCGATGGGAATCCGGGGTCGTGTTCGTGTATTGGAAGCGGCCGGTATCGGTCACAAGTGCGACGTAGAGCGCCTCGGCGATCTCCGGCGTCAGCTCCAGCTCGAGATCCTTGGTAAGGCCGTGGAGGATCTCGGCGGTGCAGGACGCTTTGCCCACCACGAGATTCGCCGTGCCGAAGTGGGTGTTGTCGTGGTGGTGATCGATGTTCAGGATGTGCGCCTCTTCCCGTTGCAGGAAGTTGACGGGCATGCGGTCGATGTTGCCGCAGTCGAGGAACACGATCGTGCGCTCGTCCGCGTCGGGCGGCAGCTCGTGCACGACGTCCCCGGTCGGAAGATGGCGGTACTCGTAGGGCAGCGGGAACTCCGCGGCCGACATGAACATGACGGAGTTCTTGCCGAGCAGACCCAGGATCCCGTGCATTGCCAGCAGCGAGCCGAGCGCGTCGCCGTCAGGGTTCTCGTGCGTGGTGAGAAGGAACTTCTCACCCAGGTTGAGCTCCGCGAGGATCTGCTCGCGGCCGGTCGCGGTATCGGTATGGGTCACTCGCCCAGTCCCTCGTCCCTGAGGAGCTGGGAGATCCGCAATCCGCGGTCCGTGCTGTCGTCGTACTGGAACTCCAGCTGCGGCGTGTTCTTGAGCCTCAGCTCCGATGCCACCTGCCGCTGAAGGTAGCCACTTGAGGACTCGAGGCCGGCGAGCGACTGCTCGCGTTCGGCGTCGTCACCCAGCACGCTCACGAACACGCGAGCATGGCGCAGGTCTGGGCTTGTGCTGACGGAAGTAACGGTCACGAAACCGACTCGGGGATCCTTGAGGCCGCTTCCTATCGCCGTGCTGATGACTTCGCGCACCGCTTCGTTGACGCGGCGCATTCTGTCTTTCTCCGGAGCCACGGTTAGGGCCGACCTCATCCGCAATCGATTCGACTATATCCCAACGAAACCTTCTCCCCTGCAAAGCGCGGTTCGAACGCGTGTCAGCCGAGGTCGGCGAAGGAGACCAGCTGCCGTTCTACCCGGATGCTGTCCGGAAAGCGGCTGTCCAGATACCGCTCGAGCTTGGAGGCCGTTTTCTCCAGCTCCCCGATCGACCCGCTGACCAACCCCGCCGCCAGCGTCGATCGCTGCCAGAGGTCCTGGTGGTCGACCTCCGCCACCGAGGCGCCGAAGCGGCGTGAGAGCGCTGCCTTGATCGCCAGCAGCTCGCGCCGCTTGCCCTTGAGGCTGCCGTTCTCGGGCAGGTGGAGGTGAATTGTGAGAGCTAGTACGTATGGCAAAGCCTTCGGCCCCGATCAGCTCGTGTGACGAGCCTTGGGCGCTGCGACAGTTGAGCGTGCGGCACTGGGAGCGCCCGGCCGCCCATGCCTAACTCAGCTGTCTATCGACGCGACGAGTCTCGTACGCCTCGATCACGTCGCCTTCCTTCACGTCCTGGAAGGTCTCCAGCACGATGCCGCACTCCGACCCCTCGTCGACCTCGCGCACGTCGTCCTTGAAGCGCTTGAGCGAGCCGATCCCTCCCTGGTGGACGATGGTCCCGTCGCGAACCAGGCGGATCTTTGCGTTGCGCGTGATCTTGCCCTGGGTGACCATGCAGCCGGCGATCGTGCCGATGCGCGATGCCCGGAAGGTCTGGCGCACCTCGGCTGACCCCAGAGAGTGCTCCACCTCCTCGGGCTCCAGCATGCCGAGCATCGCGGCGCGCAGCTCCTCCGTGATCTTGTAGATCACCGTGTAGGTGCGTATATCGACGCCCTCGCGCATCGCCAGGGCGGCCGCCTCCGGCAACGGGCGCACGTTGAAACCGATGATGACCCCGCCCGATGCCGAGGCCAGCATCACGTCCGAATTGGAGATGCCTCCGATGGCGGTGTGGATGATGTTGACCGACACCTGCGTCTGCGGCAGCTTCGCGACCTCGTCCTGGATCGCCTCGACGGATCCCCCGACGTCGGCCTTCAGGATCAGGTTCAGATCGGCGCTGCGGCCCTCGCGCACCCGGTCGAAGACGTCCTCGAGGCTGACCGAGACCGTCTGTCGCCGGGCCAGCGCCTCTGTCTTGAGCCGGTGCGCGCGTTGCTCGGCGAGCTGGCGCGCCGTGCGGTCGCTGTCGGCCGTGCGCACGGTCTCCCCGGCGTCCGGGAGGCTGTTGAAGCCAAGCGTCTCCACCGGCTCGGCGGGGCCCGCCTCGCTGGTTGGCTTGCCCATGAAGTCGTACATCGCCCGCACGCGGCCCCAGTGCCCTCCGGCGACGAGGGCGTCGCCGGCCCGCAGCGTCCCGCGCTGGACCAGGATCGTCGCGACCGGGCCACGGCCGGGGTCGAGGCGGGACTCGATCACGGTGCCGCTTGCCGTCGCGCTCGGATTCGCCTTCAGGTCCTCGACCTCGGCGACGAGCAGGATCATGTCGATCAGGTTCTCGAGGCCCTGCCGGGTCTTCGCCGACACGTCGCAGTAGATCGTCTCGCCGCCCCACTCCTCTGGTGTGAGGTCCTGTGTCGCGAGCTCCGACCTGACTCGATTCGGGTCCGCACCCTCCTTGTCGATCTTGTTGACCGCGATCACCATCGGCACGCCGGCAGCCTTGGCATGGTCGATCGCCTCCGTGGTTTGCGGCATGACGCCGTCGTCCGCCGCGACCACGATCACCGCGATGTCGGTCACCTTGGCGCCGCGGGCACGCATGGCGGTGAAGGCCTCGTGGCCGGGGGTGTCGAGGAAGCTCACCAGCTTGTCGCCGTGGTGCACCTGGTAGGCGCCGATGTGCTGCGTGATGCCGCCGGCCTCCCCCGCCACGACCTCGGTCTCGCGAATCGCGTCCAGCAGCGAGGTCTTGCCATGGTCGACGTGACCCATGATCGTCACGACGGGAGCGCGCGGGACGAGGTCACCCTCCTTGTCGACGAACTTCTGCTCCGAGGCCTCCTCTTCGGCGGCGTGGACGACCTCGACGCGCTTGTCGAGCTCGTCGGCGAGCACCTCGATCGCCTCGTCGGACAGCGTCTGCGTGATGGAAGCCATCTCGCCGTGCTGCATCAGCTGCTTGATCACCTCGGCAACCTGAAGCCCCAGGTGCTCCGCGACGTCACGGACAGTGGCGCCTGAGGGGATCTTGACCGGCGCCTGCTCGGCTACGGCTGTCTTGCCCGCGCTCTCCGACGGCTCCGGCGGCGGTGCGCCGCGGCCGCGGCTGCGCCTGCGCCGCTGCTGCTGCGGAGGCGGAGGACCCATCTGGCGGCGAGAGGCCTGCGAGTCGATCACGACACGGCGACGACGCGAAGACGTGCCGGGTGAGCTGCTGCCCGAGTTGCCGGACGGGCGGACCGGCCGTCCGTCACCGTCGCTGCGGGTAGGCCGAGCCTGGCCGCCCGTCGCAGGCGCGGCGGCAGGCGCTGCCTGAGTCTGGGATTTCGCAGCCGCGGGCTGCGCGCCGGCCGGCTGCTGGGCCGCCTTGGCCTGCGGGGGCGCCTGTGCCTGTGCGGGCGCCGCGGCCTCTGCCTTTGTAGCTGCCTTCGCAGGTGCCTTGGCCTCTGCCTTCGCGGGCGCCTGTCCGGCGGCCTCTGCGGCCTGCTTCGGCTTGGCGGCGGTCTTGGGGGCCGCGGCCTTGACTACAGCCTGCGTGGTCTTCTTCGCGGCCACACCGTCGGGCGCGGAGCCGGCAAGCAGCTTCGCCACCTGCGACTCGTCGACCGAGGACGAGGCCGCCTTCACCTCGAGCCCGGCCGCCTGGAGCTGCGACAGCAGCTCCTTGCTGGGCAGGCCACGTTCCTTCGCGATCTCGTAGACGCGCTTCTTCGCCATGCTGCGGGCCTAGCTCTCCTCTGACCTCGCCTCGCCCGCTGGAGCGGGCTCGGGCGCTGCCGCGGGTTCGCTGGCCTCGATCGGCTCGACCTCGTCGGGCTCCGGCTCTGCGTCCGGCTCCCCGGCCTCGGCCGGCTCGGCATCTGTGGACTGTGTGACTTCGGGCTCCGGCACCCTGCCGGCTTCGGCGGGGGACTGCTCCACCTCGGGTTGCTCCACCTCGGGCTGCTCAACCTCGGGCTGAGCCGCCTCCGCGACCTCTGCGGGCTCTGCGGCCGCTTCCGCCACCGGGGTCGGCTCCGGTTGCGGCGCCTCGGGCGCGGCCGGCTCAGGCTCCGTGGCGGCGGCCACCGGCTGCGGCGGCGTCACGTGGTCGCCCTCCTGGTCCGTCAGCGCCTGGTGCGCGGGCAGGCCGCAGTAGCGCGACCCCGGCAGCGAGGCGTTCGGGCAACGCTTGCCCGTGGACAGGACCGCATGACAGCGACCGGTGAGGTCCTCGTCCTGGTCGAGCCCGAGGTCGCCCTCCTCCTCGGCGAACTCGGTCTCCGACTTGATGTCGACGCGCCAGCCGGTCAGCCGTGCGGCGAGACGGGAGTTCTGTCCTTCCTTGCCGATCGCCAGCGATAGCTGGTCGTCCGGCACCACGACGGTGGCCTGCTTGTTCTCGTCGTCGACCAGCACCTCGCGAACGCGAGCCGGCGAAAGCGCCTTCGCGACGAAGCGGGCAGGCTCGTCGTTGTGGGGAATGATGTCGATCTTCTCTCCGCGCAGCTCCGAGACGACCATGCGCACACGCGAGCCCCTCGGCCCGACGCAGGCGCCAACCGGGTCGACTCCGTCGGCATGCGAGACGACTGCGATCTTTGACCGGTAACCCGGCTCACGCGCGACGTTGACGATCTCGACCAGGCTGTCCGCGACCTCGGGGACCTCGAGCTCGAACAGCTTGCGGATCAACTCGGGATTGCGGCGCGAGACGATGATGCTCGGGCCCTTGGTGCTGGAGGAGACCTCCGTGATCACGGCCTTGATTCGCATTCCGTGGTCGTAGCGCTCGCTGTCGACCTGCTCCGACTTGGGCAGCAGCGCCTCGACGCGCTCGCGAAGCTGCACGAGCGTGTAGCGCGAGTCCGACTGCTGGATGATGCCGGTGATCAGCTCGCCGACGCGGTCCTGGTACTCGTCGAACATCATGTCCCGCTCGGCCTCGCGAATGCGCTGGAGGATGACCTGCTTCGCGGTCTGCGCGGCGATGCGACCGAAGTTGGTCGGCGTCACGTCGCGGCTGGAGATCTGGTCCTCGTACTCGGCCAGCTTCTCGGGGTCGATCTCGGGCTCCTCGGGCTCGCGCATCTCGCCCGTCTCCGGGTCGACCGTGCGCTCCTCCTCGATCGCCTCCTTGACGAGCTGCTCCTCGAGCTCCGGCGGCAGGATCAATTCGAAGACGCGGAAGTCTCCGGTCTGGCGGTCCATGTCGACGCGCGCGTACTTGGCGGCGTCAGGAGTCTTCTTGTAAGCGGACAGGAGCGCGTCCTCGAGAGCGCTCATCAGCTTCTCGGACGAGATGCCCTTTTCTTTCTCGAGTGCCTGTACGGCCTCGACGATCTCCCTGCTCACGAAAGTCCTCCAGTAATCGTCATCGACGCCTTGGCTGCGCGGAATCGGTCTGAGGAATGAGGTTCGAGCGCCTGATGCGCTCGTGCGGAATCGTGACCTCGCCCCACTCCCCGGAGACCGCGACGCCACTGTCGTCCGCGTCCACGAGCTCGCCCTTGAAATCCGACCTGCCCTCGATCGCGTCGCGCGTGCGCACCCGTACCCGGCTGCCCAGGAAGCGACGGTAGTGGTGCGGCTTTGTAAGCGGCCGGGAGGGCCCGGGCGAGGACACCTCGACCGTGTAGTCGCGCAGCAGATCGCGCAGATGGCCAGTCACCCTCGCGCAGAGGGCATGGTCCACCCCACCCTCGCGATCCAGAAAGACACGTAGCGCCGGCGAGCGCCCGGCGCCCACCACCTCCACGAGCAGCACCTCGACATCGGGCTCCAGGCCCGCAAGGCGTCCCTCTACGCTCGCCTGCAGGTCGCTGGCTCCTTTTTTGTCGGTCTGCTGTGATCGCGTGTTCCTATTCACCCTCTGAGTCGTAAAAAAAGTGGGCGGGAGGCCCACTTTCCTAGGACGGCTGACAGCCGCAGGTCTCCTAAACTTTTAGGAGAGCTAAGTATAGCGCGGCTCAAACGGCACAAACTGGCCCCGCAGAGCCCACACCAAGGGGTTTCGGGCGGCCTTCGGGACCGGCGAAACGTACGTCGTCTCAGGCCTCCAGCATCAGCGTCACGGGCCCCTCGTTCGTGAGCGCCACCGACATCCGCGCGCCGAAGCGCCCGCTCTGAACCCCCACCCCGCTCTCCTCCAGCCGGCGGCAGAACAGGTCGTAGAGGCGTTCCGCCTCTGCCGGCTCGGCCGCCCCGGTGAAACTGGGGCGCAGGCCCCTGCGCGTGTCGCCGTAGAGCGTGAACTGGCTCACGCAGAGCGCCGCGGCACGCTCGCCCAGGTCGATCATCGAAAGGTTCATGCGCCCCTGGTCGTCGTCGAAGAGACGCAACCGGGCGACCTTGTCCGAGAGCTTGGAGACCTGGGCCTCGCCGTCACCGGACCCGACACCCAGCAGCACCAGCAGGCCTGTGCCGATCGCGCCCACGGTCACGCCGTCGACCGAGACGGACGCCTCGCTCACCCGCTGGACGAGGGCCCTCAGCGGCCTGTCCCAAAACGTCTCGCGAACGTTCCGAGACAGACCACTCAGCGCAGCCGGTCTCGGTAGTGGCGGTAGTCGGTGCGATCGGGGCGCATGCCGGCGGCAAGAGACAGGTGCCTGCTGGCGGCTCTGCGGTCGCCGAGCTTCTCCAGCGAGCGGCCGAGGCAGAAGTGCGCGTAGTCGTTGGCCGGGTAGCGCTCGACCACGGCGGAGAACTCGCTCGCGGCCCTGCGGTAACGACCACTGTGGAAGTAGGCCCTGCCCAGCGCCTCGCGAATCGAGGTCTTGTCCGGCTCCAGGCGCTTGGCCTTCTCCAGCGAGACGGCGGCCTGTGCCCAGTGGTCGGACTCGAGCAGGGAGACGCCGCGCTGAAAGAGCGCGTACGCATCGTCCGCGGCGGGATCGGGCGGAAGGTTGCGGGCCGGTTCGCTCAGGGAGCGTCTCCGGAGCTGTGTGCGGGTCTGCGGTCGCGGCGAATCGACTCGACGTGGTCGAGGATCGCCACCGCAACCTCGTGCTTGGGGCGGCGCGAGACGTGATGTTCGCCGTCGCCGTCGATGATCGTGACCTCGTTCTGATCGACGTCGAAGCCGATCTGCTCGTCCGATACATCGTTCAGGACCACGGCATCCAATCCCTTGCACTCCAGCTTGCCGCGCGCGCGCTCCACCGCATCCCCGCCATGCTCGGCGGCGAAGCCGATCAGCACCTGCCCGGGCCGGCGAAGCTGCGACAGCTCGGCCAGAACGTCGGAGGTCCGAACAAGCTCGAGGTCGAGGCCCTCGCTGCGCTGCTTGTCGATCTTGCCCTGCTGGGAGCTGACGGGGCGGTAATCGGCGACGGCGGCGGCCATCAGCAGCACATCGCAGTCCGGGAAGAGCTCCCGAGCGGCGACCAGCAGCTGCTCGGCGCTCTCCACGTCGACGTATTCGACGCCGGCGCTACGGGGCAAGCCGACGTTGGCGGCCACCATGGTGACCCGGGCGCCCCTGCGCGCGGCCTCCTCGGCGAGCGCGAAGCCCATGCGGCCGCTCGAGCGGTTGCCGAGATAGCGCACGGCGTCGACGCGCTCGCGTGTGCCGCCCGCTGTGACCACCACCCGCAGGCCGTCCAGGGAGCGCGGCACGCCCGTTCCGGCGAACAGCTCCACCTCGTCCAGGACGCGCTGAGGGTCTGGGAGCCGGCCTACGCCCCATTCGCCGCGGGAGGCGAGCGGGCCGGTGTCGGGGTCGATCACGCGCACGCCCCGCTCGCGCAGCATCTGCAGGTTCGACTGCGTGGCGGGGTGCTGGTACATGTGGTTGTTCATCGCCGGCGCGATCGCCACGGGGCTGGTGCATGCCAGGTACGCGCTGGTGAGCAGGTTGTCCGCGAGTCCGGTCGCGAGCTTGGCGATCGTGTTCGCGGACGCGGGCGCGATGCAGTAAGCGTCACATCGGCGCACCAGCTCGAGATGGCCGATCGGGTCGTGCTCTGGCACCGGCTCGCCGGGGTATGCCCCGCGCGCCGGATCGCGCTCGAACTCACTCACCAGCACAGCAGCGCCGGTGACGCCCTCGAACGAGGCACGTCCAACGAACTCGAGGCTCGCCGGCGTCTGCACGACGCGGACCGAATGGCCGCGGCGGATCGCAAGGCGGCAGATCTCCACCGCCTTGTAGGCGGAGATGCCGCCGCTCACACCGAGCAGGATCCGCGCCATGGATCCGCTGCCTCGTCCCGCCCCGCGCCGCTCGTTACGAGCGGTAGCGGTACGCGAGCTTGCCCTGCGCCAGTTCCTCGAGTGCGATCGTGAGGTAGTTCTTGGAGGGCGTGTCCACCATCGGCGGCGGGAATTCCTCGAAAACTCCCTCGCCCAGCGTGTGGTAGTAGTTGTTGATCTGCCGCGCCCGCTTTGCCGCGACGACGACTGCGGCGTAGTGGGAGTCGGCATGCACGAGAAGCTTGTCTATGCGCGGGTGGACCAATCTGTCTCCTTGCTCGAGTGCGCTGAGTAGGTCGAGCTCGCCGGGCTGACGATGCTCGGGCCGGCACGATCCTCGCCCGACGAGGATCCGGCCTGCTGCGGATTTTACCGTGCGCCCTCTCGTGCTCGCTCGGCCTGCACCAGTTGGGCCAGTTCCGCGGCCGCCTGGTCGAGGTCGTCGTTGACGATCACGTGCCCGAATTCGCTCCGTGCATCCAGCTCCTGCTCGGCAACCCGCAGCCTGCGCTCGATCTGCTCGTCGGTGTCGGTGCCCCGGCCCTCGAGCCGCTCTCGGAGCGCATCGGGCGCGGGCGGAGCGACAAAAACGAGCACGGCGTCAGGCATGCTGCGCCGTACCTGCCGCGCCCCCTGGACCTCGATCTCGAGCACGACCCCCGTTCCGCACTCCAGGCGGGGCCGTACCTCCGAAAGGAGGGTCCCATAGCGGTGCCCGGAGTAGCCGGCGTGCTCCATGAACTCGTCACGGCTCAACCGGTGCTCGAACTCCTCCTCGGTCAGGAAGTGGTAGTCGACGCCGTCCTTCTCCCCCGGTCTCGGCGCGCGGGTGGTGGCGGAGGTGGACAGCTCGAGGCCAGGAACGCGTCTCAGCAACTCCTTGATCAACGAGCCCTTACCGACGCCGGATGGGCCGGTGACGACGAACAACCTTCCTCTGGGCATGGCCCGGTGGCCGCTCGGCGCGGTTACTTTCGCAGGAACGAAACCAGCTCCGCGCGTTGGCGCGGGGACAGGCCGCCAATGGTCTTGCTCGGAGAGATCCGGCACTGGCTGAGGATCTTGTTGACCTTCACCTGGCCGTACTTCGGAACAGCCATCAGCATCTCGGACACCTTCGCGGTCAGGATGTACTCGGGCGGTGACAGCAGCAGCGACTGGGGTCGAACGCGGCCGGCGCGAAGGTCCTTCTTGAGCTTCGCCCGCTTGGTCCTGATCGTGTTCGCCCGCTTGAGGGCCTCCATCCGCTGAGTGAGCGAGCGCTCGGGCGCGCTGGAGGCAGACTTGATGGCGGCGGGCATGGGCGGCGATTATACGCACGCGCATGCCACGTGCAAGGACAACGCGCGAAACTTTTTTGCAAGTCGACTCGACCTAAACCGTAGCTGGAGTTGACTTGAGGCAGCTTGATGTATCTGCCTGCAATCCCAGCTACTTTTTTGTCGGCTCGGAAACCTTTGCAAAGTCACTTTGCGCGCTCTCAAATCCGCGTTTTGCGAGCAACGCCACCATCTCGTCACGAATCCGAGTGCCTGCGGCGGGGTCGCGGAAGCTCTCAGTGCCGACCGCGACGCAGCTGGCACCGGCCGCAAAGAAGTCGAGCGCGTCCTGCCCACGCTCGATGCCACCCATGCCGATCACGGGCACCCGCACCCTGGCGGCAACGTCAAGAGTCATGGCGAGCGCCACCGCTCGAACGGCGGGCCCGGAGAGGCCGCCCTGGCCCGCGCCGAGCCACGGACTTCCGGTGTCGGGGTCGATCGCGACGGCGCGCAGGGTGTTGATGAGCGAGACCGCGTCACAGCCGCCGCGCTCGGCCGCCTCGGCCACCGCCGCGACGTCGGACACGTTGGGTGTCAGCTTCACGATCAGCGGCTTGGAGGTCAGGGACCTGACGACCTCCATCAGGGCGCCGGTCTCGTCGGGTTCCGAGCCCATCACGCAACCGGACTTGACGTTCGGGCAGCTGACGTTGAGCTCGATTGCCGCGACCTGCGGCCGCTCGGCCACCTCGGCCACGAGGTGGCGGAACTCCTCGTAGGAAAAGCCGGCCACACTCACGATCAGGGGCACCGGCAGGGTCGCCAGCTCTGGCAGATCGTGCTGGAGAAAGCCCCTCAGCCCCTTGTTCGGCAGCCCGATCGAGTTGATCAGGCCGGCCGGGGTCTCCCACAGGCGAGGCGGAGGGTTCCCCCCGCGTGGACTGACCGTGATCGTCTTGGAGACGAAGCCGGCGAACGGAAAGCGCCTGCGCAGTTCGTCCCCGAACGTTCGCAGCGCCGCAATCGCGTCGAAGGTGCCGGAACCATTGAGCACTGGGTGCTCGAGCTCGAGTGACCCGATCGACACCCTGCCGTCGTCGCCTAGCGCTCGAGCCATGTTTCGTCCAGGTCGCGAGCATCGATTATGGGGCCGTCGACGCAGATCCTTCGGTAACCGGTGGTGGTTCGCACCACGCAGCCGAAGCAGGCGCCGAAGCCGCACGCCATCGCCTCCTCCAATGCGAGCTGCGCCTGCACCGCGCGCCGTGCGCAGATTGCGCGAACGGCCTCGAGCATCATCGGCGGTCCGCACGCGTAGACAGCGCGCGCGTCATCGTGCTCCAGCTCCGCTTCGAGCAACTCGGTCACGAAACCATCATGTCCCTGCGAGCCGTCGTCGGTCGCGATCTGCACGTCGCCACCAAGCAGCTGCGCCGCGCTTGTGTGTGCGCGTGAGCGAAAGCCCGCCAGCGTTAGCGGTTGCGCTCCGGAGGCGATCAACGCCTCGGCCCAGGTGACGATCGGCGCAATTCCGATGCCGCCGGCCACCAGCAGCACGCCCGTGCTCGACGGCGCGGCCGGCTCGCTGAACCCAATCCCGAGCGGCCCGACGAGCAGCATCTGCTCCCCGGGCGATAGCCGCCCGAGCCTGTCGGTGCCGGGCCCTATGCGCTCGAGCAGGAACTCGAGCCTCGTGCCGCGGGAACGGCAGACCGAGAAGGCACGACCAAGATAGGGGCGCTCGCCTGCTTCCCCGCCCCAGCCGTCGGCCGCAGCCAGCATGTAGAACTGTCCCGGGAGCGGTGCGGGGCCGTGGTGGTCCTCCACAGCCAGCAGCCGGTAGGCGCCGACGCTCTCGGTTGCGATGACCGGGCAGGCGCGGCGGCCGAAGGGCGCCTCAACGCGCGGTCCGGGCTCCGGCGCCGCAAGCCCCACCTCGACCTCGGGGGGAGTTGCGCCGCTCACGCCTTCGCCGGCTTGGGCGCCCTGCGCTTCGGCTTCGAGGGCTGCGGCTCGGGCCGCAATCCGTGCAGCTCCTGAAGCGATCGCACCTGAGGCCGCGACGCCCGCGCGGCCGCGATCGCCCCGGCGGCGGCGGATGCGCCGGCCATCGTCGTGATGCAGGGGATGCCGTGCTCGACGGTGGCGCGCCGGATCTCCCAGCCGTCGGCGCGCGCGCTGATCCCGACCGGGGTGTTGATGAGCAGGTCCACGTCTCCGGCCAGGATGCAGTCGACGACGTGCGGAGATCCCTCTCCGA
This sequence comes from Solirubrobacterales bacterium, assembly GCA_038330145.1. Classification (GTDB taxonomy): domain Bacteria; phylum Actinomycetota; class Thermoleophilia; order Solirubrobacterales; family JBBDJG01; genus JBBQNR01. The sequence continues at coordinate 9,590 of JBBQNR010000034.1, read as the reverse complement.
TCTTGTTCAGCTTTTGCACGGGCACGCCCATGTGGCTGATCGCCTGCGCTGTCCCGCTGGTAGCCAGGATGCGAAACCCGAGCTCGTGCATGCGCGCGGCGAGCTGCGTCGCGGCCGGCTTGTCGGTGTCGCACACGCTTATGAAGACGCTTCCCTCGTGCGGCAGCGCCACGCCCGCTGCGGCCTGGGACTTGGCAAAGGCGGTCGGGAAGTCGTCTGCTATGCCCATCACCTCGCCCGTCGACTTCATCTCCGGGCCCAGCAACGAATCCGAGCCGTGGAAGCGCTGGAACGGCAGCACCGCCTCCTTGACGCTGACGTGACCGGGGGTCTCCTCCTCCGGCGGCAGCTGCTGGTCGCTCAGCCGCTGGCCCAGGATCAGGCGGCAGGCCACCTTTGCGAGCGGGATCCCGATCGCCTTCGAGACGAACGGCACCGTGCGCGAGGCGCGCGGGTTGGCCTCGATCACATAGAGGCGGTCGTTGTCAACGAGCGCGAACTGCACGTTCAGCAGCCCTATGACGCCGAGCTCGAGCGCGAGCGCCTTCGTCTGCGCCCGGATCTGCTCCAGCATGTCGCTGCCGATCGACAGCGGCGGCAGCACGCAGGCGGAGTCGCCGGAGTGCACTCCGGCCTCCTCGACGGGCGGCATGTTGCCCGCGACATAGGCCTGCTCACCGTCTGCGAGCGCGTCGACGTCGATCTCGACCGCATTCTCGAGGAAGCGGTCCAGCAGCAGCGGATACATCTCCTCCCTGACGCTCTTGCCGGCACCGGCGATGACGCGCTCGAGGTAGGACGCAAGGTCGTCGTCCGAGTAACAGATCTCCATCGCACGGCCACCCAGCACGTAGGACGGGCGCACCAGCAAGGGGAAGCCGACCTGCTTGGCCTGCTCGACGGCCTCCTGGGCGGAATGCGCGACGGCATACGGTGGGTGCTGGATGCCCAGCTTCTTGAGCATCGCGCCGAAGCGACCACGATCCTCCGCGAGGTCGATCGAGTCGACGGGAGTGCCCAGCAGCCGCACCCCGGCCTGCTCCAGGCTGCGCGCGATCCGCAGCGGCGTCTGGCCACCGAACTGGACCACCATCCCCTCCGGCTGCTCCAGTTCCACCACCTCGAGCACGTCCTCCACGGTCAGCGGCTCGAAGTAGAGGCGGTCGGAGGTGTCGTAGTCGGTCGAGACCGTCTCGGGGTTGCAGTTCACCATCACGGCGTCACGTCCCAGCTCGCGTGCCGTCATCGCAGCGTGCACGCAGCAGTAGTCGAACTCGATCCCCTGGCCGATGCGGTTCGGGCCCGATCCCAGGATGACGACGCTCGGCTTCGACCCGCGGCGCACCTCGGCACCGCGGGCGCTGATGCTCGGGCGCTCGTACGAGGAGTAGTAGTAGGGCGTTTGGGCCTCGAACTCCGCCGCGCAGGTGTCGACCGACTTGAAGTCGGGCCGCAGGCCCTCGGCAATGCGCTGCTCCCGGGAGACGCCGGCCTGCTCGTCCGAGAAGCCGAGCTGTTTCCTGTGAGCAAGCTCTCCGTCACGCTCCGCCGCGACCAGCTGCTCGAACTGGCCCAGGAACCAGGGGTTGATCGACGTGCGGGCATGCAGCTCCTCGACGCCGGTGCCACGCCGCAGCGCCTCGAACAACAGCTCGTAGCGGTCGCTGTAAGGCAGCTCCAGGCGAGTCAGCAGCTGCTCGGTGTCCGCGGGCGGCTCGACCACGGCGTCCAGCTCCCGGGATCGCATCGCCTTCATGAACGCCTGCTTGAAGGTGCGGCCGATCGCCATTGCCTCGCCAACGCTCTTCATCTGTGTCGTGAGGCTTCCCTCGGCGTCGGGGAACTTCTCGAACGCGAAGCGCGGGATCTTCACCACGGCGTAGTCGATAGTGGGCTCGAAGGACGCCGGCGTGACGCGCGTGATGTCGTTGGGAATCTCCTCGAGCGCGTAGCCGACGGCGAGCCGCGCCGCGATCTTGGCGATCGGAAAGCCGGTCGCCTTCGACGCCAGCGCGGAGGAGCGCGACACGCGCGGGTTCATCTCGATCACCACGACCTCGCCGCTCGACGGCTCGACGGCGAACTGCACGTTGGAGCCCCCGGTCTCGACACCGACGGCGCGGATGACCGTTATCGCCTGGTCGCGCAGGACCTGGTACTGACGGTCGGAGAGCGTTTGCTGAGGAGCCACCGTGACGCTGTCGCCGGTGTGCACACCCATGGGGTCGATGTTCTCGATCGAGCAGACGATGACGACGTTGTCGTTGCGGTCGCGCATCACCTCGAGCTCGAACTCGCCCCAGCCGAGCACGGACTCCTCCAGCAGCACCTGGTGGATCGGGCTCGCATTCAACCCCTCCGAGACGCGCTCGTGGAACTCGCCGCGCGTGCGCGCGATGCCTCCGCCGTGGCCGCCGAGCGTGAAGGCGGGGCGCACGATCAGGGGCAAACCCAGATCCTGGATCCCCCTGTCGGCGTCGGCCATCGAGGTCACGATCGCCGACCGCGGCACGCGCAGCCCGGCGTCGGTCATCGTCTGCCGGAAGATCTCCCGGTCCTCGGCACGGAGGATGGCGTCGTAGTCGGCGCCGATCAGCTCGACGCCGAAGCGGTCCAGCGTGCCGTCCTCGTAGAGCGCCTTGGCCAGGTTCAGGGCCGTCTGGCCTCCCAGCGTGCCGAGCAGTGCCTGCGGGCGCTCCTTCTCGATCACCGCGGCGACGCTGTCCGGGGTCAGCGGCTCTATGTAGGTGGAGGTGGCGAACTCGGGATCGGTCATGATCGTCGCCGGGTTCGAGTTGACCAGCACGATCTCGTACCCCTCCTCCAGCAGCACCTTGCAGGCCTGCACGCCCGAGTAGTCGAACTCGGCGGCCTGGCCGATCACGATCGGCCCGGAGCCGACGATCAGGATCTTCTCGAGGTCGTCGCGCCTAGGCATGGGCGAGCATCTCCATGAAGCGGTCGAACAGGTAGAGCGAGTCGTGCGGACCCGGCCCGGCCTCGGGGTGGTACTGCACGCCGGCGCCGCAAACGTCGTGCAGCACCAGTCCCTCAACCGTGCGGTCGTAGAGGTTGAGATGCGAGAGCTCGGCGGCGCCGAAGTCGGTCTCCCAGCGCACCGGCTCGTCGGTGTCGAGGGTGCGGTCGCCGCCCGGGCCGACCACCGCGAAGCCGTGGTTCTGCGCTGTGATCTCGATCCGTCCAGTCGAGAGGTCCTTGACGGGATGGTTGGCGCCGCGGTGGCCGAATGGCAGCTTGAAGGTCTCGAGCCCGACCGCGCGGCAGAGCAGCTGGTGGCCTAGGCAGATCCCGAATACCGGCACCTTGCCGACCAGCTCCCGCACGGTGCCGACCACATGTCCGAGCGCGGCCGGGTCGCCGGGGCCGTTGGCGAGGAAGACGGCGTCGGGGTTGCGCGACAGCACTTCCTGGCCGGAGCTGGAGCACGGCATCAGCGTCAGACGACAGCCGCGCTCGCTCAGATTCCTGACGATCGATGACTTGATGCCGGTGTCGATCGCCACCACGTTCGGCCCGTCGCCCTCGATCGTGATCGGCGCGTCAGGGGTGACCGCCGCGGCAAGGTCCTGTCCCACCATGCTGGGCTCCGCCTCGATCAGCTCGTGTGCCTGCGCCTCGGGCAGGTCGCCGGGAAACACACCGCCGCGCATCGCGCCGCGGTCGCGCAGATGGCGCACCAGCGCTCGCGTGTCGATGCCGCTGACCGCGGGGATGCCCTCCGCTCTCAACCAGTCCAGCCAGCCTCCCCCTCCCTGAGGCCGTTCATTCACGGCTTCCCGCATCAGCACGGCGCGGGCGTGGACATGATCGGATTCGACCGCCTCCGCAGTGACGCCGTAGTTGCCGATCAGCGGATAGGTGAAGGTCAGGATCTGACCGTTGTATGAAGGATCGGTGACCGCCTCCTGGTAGCCGGTCATGGCGGTGTTGAAGACCACCTCGCCGGTTGCGTGGCGCTCGGCGCCAACGGCCTCGCCGTCGAGCCGGGTGCCGTCCTCGAGCAGCACGTAGGCGCTCACTTGATGAGCTGTTGCACTTGCTTGAACTCGGGCGTGCCGGCGGCCCCCAGCAATTCGAACAGCGCGGTCTCGACGCTCGTCACGACGGCGCCGGCCCGTTCCATCTTGTGCAGCCCCAGCCGGCGGTTGTCGTCGCTGCGTGAGCTGACCGCGTCCTGCGCGACGTGCACGGCGAGCCCGTTGCGCAGCAGGTCGTCCGCCGTCTGGTTGACGCAGACGTGCGACTCGATGCCGCACAGCAGCACCTGGTCGCGTCCGGTTTGCTCGAGCCGGCGGCTGAACTCCTCCGAGTCGGCGGCGCTGAAGCACACCTTCTCGATCGGAGTCACGCCGTCGAGATGAGCGGCTACCTCGGGAACGGTTGCGCCGAGGCCCTTGGGGTACTGCTCGGTCACCAGCGTCGGCATGCCGAGCACGTTGGCGCCCTGAACCAGCACCGCCGTGTTGGCTGCCACCTCGTCGAAGTCGAGCACGGCCGGCCTGAAGGCCTCCTGGACGTCCACCACCACCAGCGCGGTGCGCCCCCGCTCCAGCTTCAACGCTGTGCCCCCGGCGCGGCAAGGGAGTCGTCGGCCAGCCTGACGGCGAAGCCGCGCTCCCGGTAGGCGACGGATCCGGAAGCGATCGTCACCATGACCCGCCCACGCAACTCGCGTCCGGCGAAGCAGGTGTTGTGGGAGCGACTCTCGTAGCCGGTCTCCCCCACCCGCCACTCGGCGTCGAGGTCGACGAGGGTGATGTTGGCCGGCGATCCCTTCGCCAGCATGGGCGCCGGCAAGCCGTAGACGGAGGCGCCCGCCGTCATGCGGTCGACCAGCAGGTCGAGCCCGATCACGCCCGGGACGACCAACCCTGTGTAGAGAGCCGAGAAGGCCGTCTCGAGACCGGTCACGCCCATCGGCGCCTGCTCGAACGGCTCCTCCTTCTCCTGGCGTGCGTGGGGCGCGTGGTCGGTCGCGATGCAATCGATCACTCCCGACCGCAACCCCTCGATCAGCGCCTCGCGGTCGCGTTCGGCGCGCAGCGGGGGGTTCATCTTGAAGAGCGGGTCCAGCGAGCGCACCGCGTCGTCTGTCAGCAGCAGGTGATGTGGAGTGACCTCTGCGGTCACGGCGACGCCCTGGCCCTTGGCGCGCTCGACCGCGAGTACCGACTCGGCCGCCGACAGGTGCAGCATGTGCAGCCGGCCTCCCTCGTAGCCGGCGATCGCTGCGTCGCGCTCGACCATCGTGCTCTCGGAGATCGAGGGAATCCCCTCCAATCCCAGCAGCGTCGAAACGGCGCCCTCGTGCATCGCCCCCTGCGCGGAAAGCGCCGGGTCCTCTTCGTGCAGCGCCAGCACGCCTCCGCACAGGCGTTGATACTGGAGCGCCCTGCGCAGCACCTCGGCGCTGGCGACCGGCACGCCATCGTCGCTGAAGCCGACGGCGCCCTCAAGAGCAAGCTCCGCCATCTCGGTCAGCTCGTCCCCGGACTGGCCGCGCGTGATCGCCGCCAGGAAACCGACCGGTATCCGCGCCTCGAGCGCGGCACGCTCGTGCAGCGACCCCAGCACGGATGCGTTGTCGGTGACCGGATCGGTGTTCGGCATCGCGAGCACGAGGCAGAAGCCACCCGCCGCGGCGGCTCGTGTTCCCGAGTCGAGGTCCTCCTCGTCCTCGCGCCCCGGAGTGCGAAGGTGCACGTGAGGGTCGACGAAGGCGGGAAAGGCGTGCAGTCCCTCGGCCTCGATGACCTCGGTCCCGGCGGCAGGCTCGATCGCGTCTGGCGAGGCGATCTCGGCCACCTCGCCCTCGCGCACGAGCAGATCGTTGCGGCCGTCGATGCCGGCACGCGGATCGATCAGGTGAGCCGAGCGCAGCAGTAACTCCGCCGGCCGGCCCTCAGCCGACGAGAGCCGAGGCCGCGCCGGCGGAGGTCCGGGCACGGAGTTCATGCCGGCTGCTCCACCGTCTCGAGATGCGGGCGTCTCGTCGCCCCTTCCTCTCCGCCGCCCGAGAGCAGCTCGTAGAGGATCGCCATTCGCACCACCAGGCCGGCTGCCACCTGGTCCACGATCAGCGCCTGCGGCGAGTCGATCACCTCGGCGGCCAGCTCGATGCCGCGGTTGACAGGTCCCGGGTGCATCAGCAGCTGGCGAGGCTCGAGCCGGCGTCCGTCGATCTGGTAGCAGGCCGCGTACTCGCGCAGTGACGGCACGAAGGCGCTCGCCATCCGCTCGCGTTGCATCCGCAGCGCGTAGACGACGTCGGCCTCGCCCAGTCGCGAGAGGTCGTAGGCGACCTCGCAGCCCAGCGAGGCCGCATCGCGCGGGATCAGTGTCGGCGGCCCGCAGACCGTGACCCGTGCGCCCATGCGGGTGAAGGCGAGCACGTTGGAGCGTGCCACGCGGCTGTGCAGAACGTCGCCGACGATCCAGATGTTGACGTCCTCGAGCGTGCCGAGCCGCCGCTTCAGCGTGTACACGTCGAGCAGCGCCTGGCTGGGGTGCTCGTGCTTGCCGTCGCCGGCGTTCACCACCGCCGCCGAGCAGTAGCGCGCGACGAGCGCGGCCGCCCCCGCATAGGGCGAGCGGATCACGATCGCCGCCGGGTCGTAGGCGGAGAGCGTGGCGATCGTGTCCTTCAGCGACTCGCCCTTCTCGACCGAGGAGCCGGCCTCCCTCACGCTGACGACGTCTGCAGAGAGCCGCTTCGCCGCCAGCTCGAAGGACGAGCTGGTGCGGGTGCTCGACTCGTAGAAAAGGTTCACGATCGTGCGCCCGCGCAGCGTGGGCACCTTCTTGATGTCGCGCTCGACCACCTCCGCGAAGCTCTCGGCGACGTCCAGCACGCGTTCGATGTCGGCTCTCGACAGGTCGGCTATGGAAAGCAGGTGCTTCAAGCCTTCACCTCCTCGGTCATCGCAATCTCGACCTCGTCGATTCCGTCCTGCTCCTCGACGCGGACGTTGACTCGCTCGTGCGGCGAGGTCGGAAGGTTCTTCCCGACATAGTCGGGACGGATCGGAAGCTCGCGGTGGCCGCGGTCCACGAGCACGGCGAGCTGCACCCGAGCGGGCCGCCCGTAGTCGAACAGCGCCTCGATCGCGGCGCGCGCGGTGCGGCCGGTGTAGAGCACGTCGTCGACCAGCACGACCGTGGTGTCCTCGAGCGAGAACTCGATCCGCGACGAGTGGACCACCGGCTGGGCTTCCGGCGAGCGGGCGGCGACATCGTCGCGATAGAAGCTGATGTCGATCTCGCCGAGCGGGATCGTGCGACTGGTCAGCTCCTCGATCAGTGAATGAAGCCGCTGGGCAAGGAAGGCGCCGCGGGAGTGGATTCCGATCAGGGCGACCTCGGCGCCGCCATTCTTCTCCACGATCTCGTGAGCGATCCGGACCAGCGTGCGCCGGAGATCGTCACGATCGAGGATCAGCTTCAAGTACTCGTGCCCCTTCTTGGCCTCTCAGGACCGGGTTAAAGGAACCGACGTGGCGAGTCTAGCAGCGGGTGTGGCGGATTCCGAAGGAGAAGAACTGCGCGCGCTGCGATGTTACGTCGGCTGCTCGACCGGCGTGTGCTCTCCCTCCAAACGGGCGCGGGCGTCCTTCCAGCGCATCAGCTCCGGTTCGCCCCGCTCGCGGTAGGGCACCTCGATCAGGTCGAAGTCCCTGGGGACGACGGTGGGCTCGAACACGGCCCGCGCCTCCTTCTCTATCGCGGGACCGAAATAGCGTGACGAGAGGTGGGTGACGGCAAGCAGGCCCACTCCGGCCTCGCTTGCGACCCCGGCCGCCTCGGGAGCCGTGGAGTGACCGGTCTGGCGGGCGCGCTCGACCTCGTCCTCGGAGAAGGTGCCGTCGTGGACGAGAAGCTCGGCGCCCCTGGCGACCGCGACCGTCGTCGCGCAGGGCTCGGTGTCGCCCGTGAAGACCAGCTTTCGGCCCGGCCGCGGCTCCCCCATCACCTGGTCGGGCCGGATCACCTGCCCGCCTGCCTCGACCGACGAGCCGCGCTGGAGCCGGCCGAACATCGGCCCCTCGGCGACCCCCAGCTCACGAGCCCGGGCAGGGTCGAAGCGGCCGGGACGCTCCTCCTCGACGAGCGCGTAGCCGAGCGCCTCGACCCGGTGCGAGACGGCGAACGCCCCGATCCGATAACCCGCCATCTCGACCGGCTCGCTCGGCGCCAGCTCCCTGATCCGCAGCTCGTAGCCGAGCTTGCCGTAGATGCGCCGTAAATCCGACATCAGCCCGGTCAGGCCGCGAGGCCCGTAAACGGTCAGCGGGGCGGTGCGGCCGCGCAGCCCGAACGTCTTCAGCATGCCGGGAAGTCCCAGGAAGTGGTCGGCGTGAAAGTGCGTCAGGAAGATGTGCTCGATGTCGGGCAGGCCGACCGACCGCAGCAGCTGCCGCTGGCTGCCCTCGCCGCAGTCAATCAGGATGCGGTCGCCGCCCCGGCGGATGAGCAGGCTGGCTGGAGCCCGCTGGACGGTCGGCATCGAGCCGGCCGTTCCGAGGAAGAGAACGGAGAGATCCACTCCCGCAAAGTATCTAGGCGGCCGGGTGGCCGCCTAGATGGTCCTGCCTATGGTGTACCGCTCAGCCGGACTTCGCGAATGCCTCGACCTCGCCGAAGTCGAGCCCGATGTACGGCTCGTCGCTGATCACCTCGGCGTCGTGGCCGGGCGGAATCGCCGTCACCTCGCCGGCGCCGATTTCGAACTGCGAGCCGTCGTCCATGTAGATCCTCATCCGGCCCTGCATGCAGTAGCCGAGATGGGATACCTGGCATGAGTCGGTCTTGGCAATCGGCTTGATGTTGTTCGACCACTTCCAGCCCGGCTCGCACTCGATTCTTGCCACCGCCTTGCCGGCGATGTCGACGACGTGCGCCTGGCCCTTTCCCTCGAAGTTCCGGACCTCATCGGGCGAGTCGAAGCTCTTCACCACTGCCTGCGCCTGTGCCTGCGCCATGCTGCCTCCTCTCGTCGTTTCCTCCCCTTCGGGCGACAGTACTCCTGGATGGCTCGTCTGGCAAGCCCCGGGGTTCTAGAATCGCCAGCGAGCGCGCATAGCTCAGTGGATAGAGCGCTTGCCTCCGGAGCAAGAGGTCGCAGGTTCGAATCCTGACTCCCGCAAAGTATCTAGTGGCTCCTGCCTATGGGGGGCTACTCAGCCGGACTTCGCGAAGCTTCAGCACTCCCTGCGCCTCGGAGACGCGCTCAGGGCGTGAAGGTACCCTGCTCGAGGAAGCGCTCCTCGTCCCCGGTGCCGCAGGCCGGCGGGCAACCCGAGACGGGCGTGACGTCGCCGTCGAGCCCGGCATCGAGCAGGTTGAAGTTGAAGGTCGAGACCACCGAGCGCTTGCCCTCGGCCACCATTCCGGGCACGAGCGTGTCGGCCGTGGTCAGGATCTGGCAGTCTGAGCCGTTGGGCGCCGGGGCGCTTGGAGTGCAGCTGACCGGCACGTCGAAGCGGAAGTCCGACACCGTCGCCGAGACGCCGCCGAAGCCCGAGGAGCGGTCGGTGATGCGTAGTCTCGAGGAAACCAGCACCTGACCCGAG
>JBBQNR010000033.1:0-31758 GCA_038330145.1 Solirubrobacterales bacterium | reverse complement strand
AGAAGTCGTTTCTAAATAAAGGTTCCCGGCCATCGGGGGTGAAGTCCGTCGGCATCTGCCGCCAACCTGAAGGAGATGCCGATGGCCGAGGCTTCGTGGGTTGTCAGCGACGAGCTTTGGGAGCTCGTCGAGCCGCTTGTGCCAAAGCACGAGCGGCGCTTTCGTCACCCGGGCAGAAAACGCCTGCCCGATCGCCAGGCGCTTTGCGGGATCTTGTTCGTGCTGCACACGGGAATCGCCTGGCGCCACCTTCCGCCTGAGCTTGGCTTTGGCTCTGGTGTCACCTGCTGGCGCCGCCTCGACGAATGGCAAAAGGCAGGAGTCTGGGACAAGCTGCACGAACTGCTGCTCGAAAGGCTGCAGAGAAAAGGCGCGATCGACTGGTCGAAAGCGGTCGTCGACTCCAGCCACATACAGGCCAAAAAAGGGGGGCCGAGACCGGCCCAAGCCCGGTCGACCGCGCAAGAGCGGGCTCCAAGCACCACATCCTCACCGACGCCAAGGGCATCCCGCTTTCGTGGTCGCTCACGGGAGGAAACCGCAACGACGTAACCCAGCTGATCCCGCTGATCGAGGCAGTGCCTCCAGTGCGCGGGGCCGTTGGCCGTCCGCGCCGCCGACCCGACCAGCTACTTGCCGATCGCGGCTACGACCACGATCGCTATCGCCGGCAGGTCCGCGACCACGGGATCACGCCGGTCATCGCTCGACGCCAGACCAACCACGGCTCGGGTCTTGGCAGATGGCGTTGGGTCGTCGAGCGCACCTTCGCCTGGCTGCACAACTTCCGCAGGCTGCTGGTGCGCTTTGACCGCCGCGACGACATTCACGAAGCGTTCCTTGCGCTCGGCTGCTGCCTGGTCTGCTTCCGAGGACTCAGGAGGTCATTGTGAAACGAGTTCTAAGAGCCCCTTACAAACACACCCGCAACGCCTGACGCGGCTGCGAATCATCGCCCCAGGCATCACGGGCATTTCGCAAGGGGCTCGAAGCGAATGACGGCCTTCTTTACGAGACGGCTGCGGCCTTGCGGCGGCGGGGCGCGGCGCGCTTCGGCTTCCAGCATTGCTCGAGGAAGCCGGCTATCTCGTCTGTCAGCCGGTCGGGACTGAAGCGCAGCTCGAACAGCGAGTCGGCTTCCAGCAGCGTGGCGTTCGGAAGCTCCTCGGCCAGCATCTTGGCGTCGGAGAAGGGATGGATGGCGTCACGCGGGTGTCCGAGCACGATCGCCGGCGCCTGGAACGTCTTGCGCTCGCTGCGGTGTGGCGCGGTGCGCCCGAAGAAGAGGCCCTGGAGCACCGCCGACGACGGCCCCGGCTCTCGGCTGAGGACGTCCAGGAACACGTTCGGGTAGTGGCCGAAGATCCGCGGCACCTGTCGCAGCAGCGCGGCCGCGGGCCGCGTCATCGGGGCGCCGAAGGTCAGTCCCACCAACAGCGGCGTGAACCCGATCGCACAGGCCAGCAGTGCGTTGTCCAGCACAGGCATCTCGATCAACATGCCGCGCAACCGCGAGGGCGCGATTGATGCCATCTCCAGCGTCACGTTCGACCCCAGCGACGTGCCACCGACAACCGCCTCGTCGATCTCGAGGTGGTCCAGCAGAGCGATCGTCTGCTCGGCGAACAGCGCCATCGAGTAGCGCCACATGTCGCGTGGCTTGTCCGACTCGCCGTGGCCGAGCAGGTCGAAGGTGATGACGTGGTTGCCGCGAGCGGCCAGCTCTTCCGCCAGCGGCTCGTGCATGCGGCTCGGAAACAGCAGTCCCGGCAGTAACACCAAGTGGCGGCTGCCGCTTCCATAGACCTGATAGGCGAGCCGCTGACCTTCGTACTTGAAACTGCCCATCGCCGCGGCAGTCTAACGACTCAACCCTCAGCCTCGCCCGGCGTTTGTACGAGCAGCAACCCAACCGGCTCATCAACAGGCGGGAAAGGTCGATAATTGTCCTCATGGAGGCGGCAAGCGCCCCTACCGGCTCGATTGCGCTCCCAGGCGCACGGAGCGGCTCAACACGTCTGCTCGAGCTTGTCTCTGACGAGGGCCTCGTCAAGCGCGTGCGCGCCGGCAACGAGCGGGCGTTCGATGTCATCTACGAGCGCTATCAGCGCCCGATGCTGGCGTTCAGCCGTCACATGCTGGGCTCGCAGCAGGAGGCCGAGGACGCGGTGCAGCAGACCTTCGCCAACGCGTTCCGAGACCTGCTGGGCAGTGACCGCGACATCAAGCTGCGGCCGTGGCTCTACCAGATCGCCCGCAACCAGTGCATCACGATGCTGCGTCGCAGGCGGCCCACCGACGAGCTGCCGGATTCGCAGCCATCTCTGGTCGGGCTCTCAGACGAGGTCGCCGGTCGAGGCGAGTTGCGGGCGCTGCTCGCCGACCTTGCGCTGCTCCCGTTCCCGCAGCGTGAGGCGCTGGTGCTTGCGGAGCTGCACGACAACTCACATGCGGACGTGGCCGCGATCCTCGGCTGCGAGGCCGAGAAGGTGAAGTCGCTGGTGTTCCAGGCGCGCAGCTCGCTGATCGCGAGCCGGGAGGCGCGCGACCTTTCCTGCGACGACGTGCGCACGGCTCTGAGCGTTCTTCGCGGCCCCGCCCTGCGGCGCGGGACGGTCGGTCGCCACGTCAAGCAGTGCTCCGGCTGCCGCTCGTTCGTGGCCGACGTCCGGCGCCAGCGCCAGCAGCTCGCGACGCTGCTGGTCGTGACGCCATCGGCAGGCCTCAAGTTCGGGGCTGCGAATGCGATCGCCGCATCGGGTGTCCAGGCGGCGATCGGCGGCACGGCGTCCGGAGGCGCTGCGGCCACCGGTACGGCGGCCGGGACGGCAACCGGATTGACGGCTGGCGGGGCCGGCATGGCGGGAACAGGCGCGGTGGCCACTGGCACGGCGGCGGCGGGCAAGCTGCTGCTGCCGGCGGCGCTGGTCAAGGGCGTGGCGGCGGTAACCGCAGCGTCTGTGCTGGCCGCGGGTGGAGCCGTCGGCGTCCAACGGGTGCGCGATGCCGTCGCCCCCCAATCACCCGGGGCTGCTGCAACCGCCACCGCCCACGAGGGCAAAGCCCCTGGCGACAGCGGGCGGCTCCGGAGCGGAGGGCCTTTCAGCGGCGCGCTGCCCCCGGTTGCAGGGACGCTTCCTGGGCACGGGCAGCGCAACGGTCTCGACGACGGCAGGAGGGGAAAGCTCAGGGACGAGGCACAGCGGCGACTGCGCAGGCACGAGCCGCGCGCCCGCCTCCCCGGCCTCAGGCCGCCCAAGCCTGTGCCGCCCTCCGATCGGCAGCCGGGCACGACGGAGCCTCGCAAGCCTGCGGCGGACCAGCCGGCCGCTCCCGACTCACCTCCCACCACGCCGTAATCACCCCACTGCCGCAGCCCGGCAGCCCCCTTCTGCGCCGGTTGGATAGAGTCACGCCGCCGAGCCGGCCGGATTGCTCAATCTGTGAAGGTCTGTGTTCCAAGAGAGATCAGCCCTGGCGAGCGCCGGGTCGCGCTTGTGCCGGATGCTGCCGCCAAGCTGATCAAGGCCGGCTTCGAGGTGCTCGTCGAGACCGGTGCCGGCGGCGAGGCGCGCATGGAGGATTCGGCTTACGAGGAGGCCGGCGCCTCGGTCGCAGCCGCTGCCGACGATGTCTACCGCTCGGCCGGCATCGTGGCAAAGGTCCAGAAGCCGCTCTACGGCGGCCAGGCGCAGCGCGACGAGCTCTCGCTGCTGCCGCGCGGGTCGGTGGTGGTGGGCTTTCTCCAGCCGCTGTCCGACGTTGATCTGGTCAGGCGGCTTGCCGAGGCAGGCGTCACCAGCTTCGCCATGGAGGCGATTCCACGCACGACCAGGGCGCAGTCGATGGACGCGCTCTCCTCGCAGGCGGCTGTTGCGGGCTATCGCGGCGGCCTGTCCGCGGCCTGGCGCTTCGAGCGCTTCTTTCCGATGCTCGTCACCGCGGCTGGCACGGCGGCTCCCGCCAGGGTGCTCGTGCTCGGCGCTGGCGTGGCCGGTCTTCAGGCGATAGCGACCGCCAAGCGTTTGGGCGCCGTCGTCGAGGCATACGACGTCAGGCCGGCCGTGAAGGAGGAGGTGGAGAGCCTCGGCGCGCGTTTCGTCGAGATCGAGGTCGAGCAGGAGGGAGGTGGCGGCTCCGGCGAGTACGCCAAGGAGCTGCCCGAGGAGACGCAGCGTCGCCAGCGCGAGTTGCTCGCCGACCGCGTCGCGAGAGCCGACTGCGTGATCACGACCGCCGCGGTTCCCGGCCGGCCAGCGCCGAAGCTGATCACTGAGGAGATGGTCGTCGCCATGCGCCCTGGCTCGGTGATCGTCGACCTGGCCGCGGAGTCCGGTGGCATCTGCGAGCTGACCGAGCCCGGGCGGATCGCCGACCGCAACGGGGTCGCGATCGACGGCACGCTCAACCTGCCCAGCCAGATGCCCTTCCACGCCAGCCTGCTGTACGCCAACAACGTTGCCAACCTGCTGCTGCACCTGGCGCCGGAGGGCGAGCTGAAGCTCGACTTCGAGGACGAGATCACCGCCGGCGCCTGCATCACACACGACGGCCGCGTCGTCAACGAGCGAGTACGCGAAGCGGTCGAGGGAGGAGTGACGCAGAGCGCATGACGCTGATCAACGAGATCACGATCTTCGTGCTGGCCGTGTTCGTCGGCTTCGAGGTCATCTCGAAGGTGCCGACCATGCTGCACACGCCGCTGATGTCGGGCACGAACGCCATCCACGGCATCGTGCTGCTCGGCGGCCTGCTCGTGGCGGGCGCCGAGGGAGCGGACACGCTGACCAAGATCGCGGGCACGGTGGCGGTCGCGTTCGGCACCATCAACATCGTCGGTGGGTTCCTCGTCACAGACCGAATGCTCGAGATGTTCAAAGGAAGGGGCGCCAGATCCGCGGGCGGATCTGGCGGTGGGCAAAAGGCCGGGCGCGGCTAGGGACTGCGCAGCCAGGGACCACACATCCAGGGATCACCCAGCAGATGACCTTTGCAAGCTTCGTTCAGGACCGCGACTTCATCGACTCCTGCTACCTGGTCGCCGCGATTCTCTTCATCCTCGGCATCAAGGGGCTCGCGCATCCGAGGACGGCTAGGCGAGGCAACATCCTTGCTGCGATCGGCATGGCGATCGCTGTCGTGGCGACGCTGCTCGACAAGGAGATCGAGAACTACGGGCTGATAGTCGTCGGCATCGCGATCGGCACGATCATCGGCGTGGTTTCGGCGCGCGCGGTGAAGATGACCGCGATGCCGCAGATGGTGGCGCTCTTCAACGGCGTCGGCGGCGGCGCCGTGGCACTCGTGGCGCTGTCCGAGTACCACGACCTGATTCCCGCCCCCGGCGAGATCCCGCTCGAGACACTGCTGCCGACGCTGCTGGCATGTGTGATCGGGGCGGTTAGCTTCTCCGGCTCGCTGATCGCGTTCGCGAAGCTTCAGGAGCTGATGACCGGCCGGCCGATCGTCTTCCCGGGCAACCAGTTCATCAACGGTGCGCTGGTGCTCGGGATCCTGTTCCTGATCGTCTACCTTGCCGCCGGCAACGAGAGCGAGAGCCTGTTCGTGCTGATGCTCTGCAGCGCGCTGGCGTTCGGGGTGATGCTGATCATCCCCGTCGGCGGAGCGGACATGCCGGTGGTGATCTCGATGCTGAACGCCTTCACCGGCCTGTCGGCTGCCGGAGCCGGCTTCGTGCTGGACAACAACGCGCTCATCATCGCCGGCTCGCTGGTCGGGTCATCGGGAACCCTGCTGACGATCCTGATGGGAAGGGCGATGAACCGCTCGCTGGCGAACGTCCTCTTCAGCGCCTTTGGCTCCCACGTCGCCGGCCCGGGAGCGGCCGCGGCCGACGGCGGCGGCACGGTGCGCGAGGCCACCGCCACCGACGTGGCCACGATGCTGGCGTACGCCGACCGCGTGATCATCGTGCCCGGCTACGGGCTCGCCGTCGCACAGGCGCAGCACAACGTCAAGGAACTGGCCAACGAGCTCGAGAAGCGCGGCGTCGAGGTCTCCTACGCGATCCATCCCGTCGCGGGGCGCATGCCCGGCCACATGAACGTGCTGCTGGCGGAGGCGGACGTGCCCTACCCGCAGCTGAAGGAGATGGACGAGATCAACCCCGAATTCCCGCAGACCGACGTCGCGCTCGTGATCGGAGCCAACGACGTCACTAACCCGGCCGCGCGCGCCGACCAGAGCAGCCCCATCTACGGCATGCCGATTCTCGACGTCGACAAGGCCCAGAACATCGTCGTGCTCAAGCGCAGCATGAACCCGGGCTTCGCGGGCATCGACAACGCCCTCTACTACGACCCCAAGACAATGATGCTGTTCGGGGACGCCAAGGACTCGGTCGGCAAGCTCGTGGCAGAGGTGAAAGAGCTTTAGAAAAGGCCGGTTTTCGCTTAGGCGCGAAAACCGGGAGCACCGAGAGGCCGAGCCCTTTTCGCTTAGGCGCGAAAACCGGGAGCACCGACGGCCCGGGATGGGCGGGAGAGTATTCTCCTTCTTGTGACCGTTGTCCTGATCGTCATCGCCGTCATCGCCGTCATCGCCGTCCTTTACGGGGTGGTGACGTTCAACAGGCTGATCCGTGTGCGAACCCGCGCCGAGGAGGGCTTCTCGGACATCGACGTCCAGCTCAAGCGCCGCCACGACCTGATCCCGAACCTGGTCGAGACGGTCAAGGGCTACGCCAGTCACGAGCGCCAGGTGTTCGAGAACGTGACGGCGGCTCGCAGCGCCGCCGTTGCCGCCAAGGGCCCGCAGGCTCAGGGCCAGGCCGAGAACGCGCTCTCCGGTGCCCTGCGACAGCTGTTCGCCGTCGCCGAGGCATACCCCGACCTGAAGGCGAGCCGCAACTTCCTCGAGCTGCAGGACGAGATCACCGACACGGAGGACAAGATCCAGGCCTCGCGGCGCTTCTACAACATGACCGTTCGCGACCTCAACGTTGCGGTCGAGACCTTCCCCTCGCGCGTCGTCGCGGGCATGGCGAACGTCGGCAAGCGCGAGTTCTTCGAGCTCGACGACGAAGCCGAGCGCTCGGTGCCGCAGGTCTCCTTCGAGGCCGGGTCCACGGCCGGCTCCGCTCCGCCCGCTTAGTGGTCCTTCTCAGAACGTTCGCCAGGAAACGGCGAGCCGCATGTACCAGCAGATAACCTCGAACAAGCGCAAGTCGCTGCTGCTGCTGGCGGGCTTCCTGCTTCTCTACACGGCGATCGGATGGGTGCTGTCGCTGTGGTTCGGCTATGCCGCGCTGGTGATCGCGCTCGTGATAGCCGTCGTGATGATCGTGATCAACCTGTTCGCGGGCGACGACCTGGTCGCGGCAGTGACCGGGGCGCGACGCGTGGAGTCGACGCAGGAGGCGCCTGAGCTGTGGCGCAAGATCGAGAACCTTGCGATCACGGCCGGGCTGCCGATGCCTCGCGTCTACATCGTCCCGGATCCATCGCCCAACGCCTTTGCGGCTGGACGCAGGCCCCAGCAGGCGATCGTCGCCGTCACCGCCGGGCTGCTCGAGCAACTCGACGAGGAGGAGCTCGAGGGCGTGCTGGCACATGAGATGAGCCACGTTCGCAACTACGACGTGCGCCTGATGACCTACGCCGCCGTGCTGGCCGGCTCGATCGCATTGCTGTCGCAGATCTTCCTGCGCGGCATGATCTTCGGTGGCGGCCGCAGGGAGGGCGGGGGCGGTGCCAATCCGATCGTGCTCGTGCTGGTGCTGGTGAGCCTGATATTGGCGCCGATCGCGGCGGTCGTGATCCAGTCCGCGATCAGCCGCCGGCGGGAGTACGTGGCCGATGCCTCAGCCGTGGAGCTGACCCGATATCCACAGGGCCTCGCCTCGGCTCTGCGGGTCATCTCCGGCGATACTCAGGGCTCGCAGGTGCTGGCGAACGGCGCTGTCGCGCACCTGATGATCTCCGCGCCGCTGGGCGCGCACGGCAAGGCGTCACGCCTGTTCTCGACCCATCCGCCGATCGAGGACCGCATCGCCCGTCTTGACGCCATGGCTGCTGGCCAGACACACACGCATGGCCCGACGACGGCGGCACGCCGCGGCGAGCAGGCCGAAGCCGGCGGATAGGCTTCGCCGCGTGACCGATCACGACGAGCGCCGGCCCGAGGAGTCGGAGGCGGAGCGCCTCGATCGTAACCTTCAAGAGCTCGTCAACGAGATTCGCGTTGCGCTCCCCGGCGTGCAGGGCTGTTCGCGTTTCTGCTCACCGTGCCGTTCACACAGCGCTTCACCGAACTGACCAGGACCCAGGAGAAGGTCTATTACGGCACGCTGCTCTGCACGGCTGTGGCGACGGCATTCCTGATCGCGCCCTCGGCCCATCACAGGATTCACTTCCGAGCACGCGACAAGAGGCACCTCGTCTTCACCGCCAACAAGCTGGTGATCGTCGGGCTCACGTTCTTGGCGCTGGCGATGACCGGCGCCATGCTGCTGGCCACCGATTTCATCTTCAGCGCGACCGCCGCGACCGTCACGACGGCGATCTCGGCCCTGCTGTTCGGCTGGCTCTGGTACGTGATGCCACTGCTGCGCCTATGGCGCCGTCAGTAGCAGCGCCTTCAGGATCTAGTCGAGGCTGGGCCGCAACTCGAGCACCCAACTGGAGCGCTCATAGCGTTGCGACTCGAGCGAGACGGCGAGGTTGCGGGCCGTCAGTCGCAGCTCACCCTCGGCTCGCCGCACGGCACGGGCGGCACGGCGGCTGAGCGCGAGCCGCACCGTGTACCAACGCCCTCCTTCGAGCCTCAGGTTGCGCAGCCTCGCTATGCGCACGGGTGGTCTCGGCCGCAGGCGGTTGGCGCGCAGTTCCCCGCCGTCGGAGCTCAGGACGAGGTGGCCGCTCACAAGGCAGTCCTGGGCGCAGCGAAGCTTCTGCTCGACGCCTCGGCGCACGAGGTCGTTCGCGCTCTGGCCGGCGACCGCTCTGTCGCGCAGCAGGCCGTCGCGAGCTTGAGCCCAGGGCGATGCAGCCAGAGCGAACGTCGTGGCTGCCACGACAAGGATCATCGCGACCAGAAACCGCCTGAGATGTGGAGAGGGGAGGAACATCAAAGCTCGAGCATCCGTGCTGCGGGCTTGCCACGTCATGCTAGGTTGGGCGCCCGATCAAGCGCCATCTTTTCTCGCCTCTCCGGGAGTAGCGCTTCAGCTTCGAGTGGAAGCTGTTGGGCCGGCCGCTTCCGCAGCAGGAGTCCGCGGCGGCCGAGCCTGCCTGACCCGCACGCCGCGCTTCGGGATGATCGTCACGCCCTTGCGGACGCTCTTCTCGGGGCGCCCGAGCGCGGTCAGCTCGGCTCGCTCGACCACGCGGCGAATCACGACGCGCATCTCGAAGCTGGCGAAGCTGGCGCCCAGGCAGCGCCTGGTGCTGCCGCCGAACGGCAGCCAGGTGTAGGTGTCGGGCGCGTCGTCGCCGAGGAAGCGCTCGGGCCGGAAGGCGCGCGGCTGCGGGTAGCAGTCGGCGCGGCGATGGATTGCAGCAATCGAGGGGTTGATCTCCATCCCGTCGGGGATCACGAAGCCGCCGACCTCGAACGGGTCCCCGCGCACCACGCGTCCGATACCCGGCACCACCGGCCGCAAACGCAGCGTCTCCTTCACCACCGCGTCCAGGTAGGTCTCGTCGCCCTCGGCGAGCGTCGCGCGCAGCCGGTCCAGCACAGGCCGGTTTCGCAGCAGCAGCTCGAACGCCCACGCCAGCCCCGTCGCAGTCGTCTCGTGACCCGCGACCAGCAGCGTGACCAGCTCGTCGCGCAGCTCCTGGTCGCTCATCGCCTGGCCATCCTCGTCACGCGCCAGCAACAGCATCGAGAACACGTCGCTGCGCCGGTCGAGATCGGTGGCGGCGCGGCGCCGAGCGATCTCCTCGTAGATCAGCTCGTCGACCTGGCGGCGGCGCTGCTCGAAACGCTCCATCCAGCTGGGCGTGCCGAGCCGGCCCCCCGAGAGCGCCATCATCAACACGCCGAACCGGGTGCCGACGGGCTCGACCATTGCCCTCACGCGCCGTTTCAACTCTTCCTGTCGCGGCCCTTGCTCGATTCCGAAGACGGTGCCCATGATCACGTCGAGCGTCAGCGACTGCATCGAGGGATGGAGCGTGAACGGCTCACCGACCGGCCACGCATCGACCGCCTCGTCGGCAGCGTCGCGCATGACCGTCGCGTACTCCCGCATGCGCTCGCCGTGGAAGGGCGGCAGCATCAGCCGCCGTTGGCGCAGGTGCTCGGCGCCGTCGAGCAGCAGGACGGAGCGGTCGCCCAGCACGGGGCCGAGCGGCGCGTTCGCCTCGCCCGCTCGCAGGCGTTCGGGTGAGCCGCGGAAGACCTGGCGCACCGCGTCCGGGTGGAACACCATCACGAAGCCGCGGTCGAACAGCGTGCTGAAGAAGACCACGTCGCCGTATCGCCGCCGGCAGCCGTCGATGAAGGGCCGCGGGAAGAAGACGAAGCCGAGCGTCTGGAGGGCACGGGGCAGCGGTGGGCCCTTGGGGAGGCGGATCGCCGAGCCATTTGTCGACTCGCCCGCGGCGGCGCCCTCGAGCATGTTGGCCGATCCGGTCATGGACGCCTGCCGTGCGGCTTCGGTGATGAGGTGAAGCTCGGGCGAAAGCCGGAGCTGAGCACCCGGCGCCAGCCCTTAGGCCGTGTGAGCATCTGAGCGTTGAGCGGCATCGAGTCGAAGTAGGAGATGCGCTCGGCGATCAGCCCGTCTCGCAGGCGGATGCGATCGACCGCCGGCCAGGCCACCTCGCGGTCGCCGAACGTCCCGGTGAGGGTGAACTCGATCAGTACCACGTCGTGGCGGGCCGCCCACTCGTGCACGACCACGTGGAGGTCTGGAATCATCCGCAGCAGCCTGGCGAAGCCTTCCCGAGCGGCTGCCTTACCCACGGCCACCGGCATAACCGGCTGGACCAGTACCACGTCCTCGGTGAGCAGCGCAGCGAGCCGGTCCGGATCCGACGCCGCCCAGGCGCTTTCGAACCGGCCGACGAACTCCGAGCCGCCGCCGGCAGCGGGCTCGGTGGGTGGGTCCTGCGACGCTACGTGCGTGTTCCCCAACGTTCCCTCCAACCTCTCCTCGCTGGAGATACCAAGGTAACAATCATCACGCTCGACCGTGAGCGTCATTGGTCACGCACGACTGCCGAGAAGCTGTAGCGCTAGCAGCCTGAGAGCGGCAGCGTGGCGGCCAGGAGCGTGCCGCCGTTAGCTGGACTCTCGATCTCGAGCCGTCCCCCGAGCGCGGTTACCCTGTCGCCCATCCCCACCAGCCCATGCCCGCCCGGATCGGCACCTCCGATACCGTCGTCGCGTACCTCGACGTGGAGCATGCCGTTCTCCGCAGACGTCTTGACCTCGGCTTGTCCCGCGCGTGAGTGCTTGACGACGTTCGTCAGAGCCTCGGCCACGATGAAGTACGCAGTGGCCTCGATCTCCGGCGAGAACCGGTCGGCCGGGATGTCCACCTGAACCGGGAGGTCAAGCTGAGCCACGACCGCGCCGACGCCGACCCCGAGGCCGCCGCGCGTGAGGATCGACGGCAGGATTCCGTGTGCAAGCTGGCGTAGCTCCAGATTGCCCTGCTCCGCGTGCTCGAGCGCCTCGCCGACGAGCGACTCTGCATTCCCGTCTTTCTTCCCCAGCGCTCGCTGGGCCAGCTTGAGCGACACGATCGCGTGCACCAGCCGCTGCTGCGCGCCGTCGTGCAGGTCCCGCACTACGCGGCGGCGAGCCTCGTCCGCCGCGGTGAGCAGGCGTGACCGCGAGGCCGTGAGCTGGTCACGGCTGTCGGCGTTCGCAATGGCGGTGGCGACGAGGTCGGTGAACCCGGCGATCTGCGACTCCGTGCCGGCCGGGAACGGCGCCTCGCCCTTCGAGGAGGCGGCGATCACACCCCAGAGACGATGCTCGACGACGATCGGACAGCCAACCGAGGCGCGGATGCCCAGCGCTCGAGCCTCTTGCGCGATCGGACCGGTGGCCTGCGCGAAGCTGTCGACTCTGGCGGCACGGCCCGTCTGCCGCGCCTCCGCGGCGATGCTTGTGCCCTCGAGGGGGAAGCGAGCACCGACGGCCAGCTCGACGCCGGCGGTCCTGCTCCAACCGGCGACGAAGGTGACAGTCCCGTCCGGTTCGTAGCGCTCCATCCGTGCGAGGTCGGCACCGGAGAGCAGGCCGACCTCACGGGTCACCATCTCGAAGACCTCCGAGGGTGAATCTGCCTGCGCGACCAGGGTCGCCACCCGCCGCAGCGCAGCCTGCTCCTCGGCAAGCCGCTCCGCTCTGGCGCGCGACTCGGTGTTCGCGATCGCGGTCGCCATCAGCTCGGTGAACTGGCCGAGGCGGAACTCGGTGTCCGGCGGCAGCGGCTCGGCGTGACTCGTCCCCGCCGTCATGGCACCCCAGAGCCGGCCTTCCACCATGATCGGCGCGGCCACGACGCATCGAATGGCGGCCGAGCGCGCCTCGTCCCCTGTCGGGCCACTCACGTGTGAGTAGTCGTCGCCGATCCGTGCCGGCTGCCCTGTGCGGAACACGCGCGAGGTGGTGCTCTCGTCTTCCAACCGAAGGCGAGACCCGATCGGCCTGACGTCCTTGGATCGACCCCAGCTGGCCACTACGACCGCGCTGCGCTCGTCCTCGTAGCGCAGCATCCGGACCTTCTCCGTGCCAAGCAGCTGCCCGATCTCTTCCGCTATCGCCGTGAAGACCTCCGTTTGGGACGCCTCCTGCGCGACCAGCGTCGCCACCCGCCGCAGAGCCGCCTGCTCCCCGGCGAGCCGTTCCAGCTCGGTCTCGGTCTGCCTTCGCTCGGTCACGTCCACGACGGTGCCCACGAATTCCTCGAGCTCGCCCGACGCATCGAAGACGGGGTGAGCGATTGCGCGATGGTGTCTTACCGGGCTGTGCGGAACCACGACTCGGTATTCCACTTCGATGTTCGCCGCCTCACGGATTCCTCTCTCGATCGCTTCGGTGCGCCTCGCATGATCCTGTGGATGAATACGCTCGAGAAACTCGCTCAGCGATGGGGTTTCCTGTCCGGGATCGAAGCCATAAAGGCGTGAGTGTTCATCGGACGAATGGGTCACCTCCGTGGAGATGCCGATCGCGAAACTCCCGGTCTGGGTCAGCCTCTGCGCCTCCGCCAAGTACGCCTCGCTTCGCCGCAATTCGGCAGTCCTCTCGGCCACCTTGACCTCGAGCTCGGTTCGGGCTTCGCGAAGCTCTTCCTCCGCCCCTTTGTGCTCATGGAGGAGGCGAGCGCTCTGAAATGCCGTGGCGGCCTGATTCGCAGCGAGGGAGAGCAACAGCTGGTCCGTCGCAGTTGGAAAATCGCTGCGTTCGGAGGCGGCAGCGACCACGCCCCCCTCGCCATTGGCGCCGACCGGAATGGCAACGCCGCGACAGGGTTGCGGCCCGTCGCCGATGTCCGCAATGAGCTCCCTACGTGTGAACCGGGCACCCGCGGGGAGGTGACTCCCCAGCCATTCCGGAAAGCTCTTCCACGCGTCCCCGCGTGTGGCGTCGGCTGCTCCGGCGCCACCGGGGTCGCACAGACGTACAAACGCAAAGTCGAGCTGTAGCAATCCGACCAGCGCGTCGGCAAGACCGGTTGCCACAGCTTCGGTCCCGGGCTCGCCCACAGTGGCGGCGCGCTCGACCCACACGCCCGGGATAGCCGAAAGCGCGACGAGGTCCCTCAGCAGTGCTCGCAGGTGCAAGAAGTCGACATCGGTATCGACGCTCACTTTATGCGCCTCCATCTCGCTCAGAAACTCGTGCGGATCCACGTGCGGCGACCGCTGAACCAACCAGTCTAACTCGTGAGCGCCCCGGGTCAACGACCGCGAGCGGCACGCTGCAGGGGGGACCAGTGGCCGCAGATCTGGGCGTGCTGCACAAGGGCCCTTGACCCGGATCGGCACAGGCGTAGACTTGGATTTGTGGCGTTTCAAGGCTCGGCTGCGTTTGCAGTCACGGTCCGACCCGGCGAGCACGTCTGCTGCCATTTCGAGCACGCCGACGACCGCGAACGCTTGGCCGTCGCGTTCGTTCGCGACGGCCTGCGGCGGGGAGACAAGGTCGTTTACCTCTTCGACGGTGACGACGCGGCAGGCCTGGTCTCTCGGCTCGACCGGCTCGACCCTGACTTCGCGCCGGCTATGGCGCGCGGGCAGTTCGAGGTCCGCCGAGCGCGCGACGCTTACATCCCCGACGGCCGCTTCGAAGCCGACCGGATCCTCGCCGCGCTCCGCGAAGAGCACCACCGTGCGCCTGCCGAGGGCTACAACGGCCTGAGCGTGACCGGCGAGATGCCCATCGCAACTCCCGAATTGCCCGGCGGTGAGCAGCTCGGTGCCTACGAGGCACGGGTCGGGAGCCACGTCGATGGCGCGTCCGTTTTGTGTCAGTACGACCATGGGCGATTCGGCCCCGGGCTCATGTCCGACGTGATCGAGGCCCACGAGGTCGAGGCTTCACCGGAGCTGGCGGCCATCGGGCGGGACGGTGAGCTGGCGGCCGCGCGCGACCGTGGCAACGATGCGCTACGTCTGGCCGGAGAGCTCGACTTCGGCTGCGCGCAGACCCTGTCGGAGGTGCTTGACGCGCATTTCCACGGTCCGTTGCGGCTCGATCTGGCCGACCTCAGCTACGTCGACGTCGCCGGCATGCGCGCGCTGCGTGGACGCAAGGGGCAGCGACTGATCATCAGCCCCGCCTCGGACGTTGTCCGGCGGCTGCTGGCGCTGCTCGGCTGGGACACCGATCCTGAAATCGAGCTTCTCGAGAAGGGGTAGCGTTTATGCGCCACAGCCTCTTTGTCTATGACGATGACGATCGGATGGTCGACAAGATGGCGGCGTTCCTGTGCTCGGGCCTGGCCGACCGGGAGCGCGCCGTGGCAGTCCTCGACCAAAGGAAGTGGGAGCGGTTGGCGGACGCGCTCGGATCCGATGCCGACAAAACGCTGTACATCGAGCGCGACAGCTTCTACACGCGTCCGGAGGCCGCGCTGGCCGGGTACGACGGCACGCTGCGCCGGCTGGCGCGCGACGATGCGAGCGCCATTCGCGTTTTCGCCGAGCTGCCCGCCTGTGAGACCGACGCCCAGTGGAACCAATGGCTGGCCTACGAGGCGATCGTCAACCGGGCGCTCGAGCACCACCCCGTTTGGATCACGTGCGGGTACGACGCGCGCGAAGTGCCTGGACCGTTGCTCGACGGGGCCTTCGATACCCATCCGGAGGTGCTCACAGAGGGCTGGGGACCGTGCCCCCACTACCACGAGCCCGAGGACGCGGTGAGGTCACGCACGCCGACGCCCGCCCCGCTCGCCGGCCTTCGCGAGCTGCCACTCGACGGCAGCCCCAGAGGCTTCCGGAATGCCCTGAGCGCGGAACTCGAGGCGGCCGCGGTGTCCGAGCTCGAGGCCCGGAACATGCTCGTCGCGGCGGCTGAGGTGTTTGCCAACGGGCAGCGCCACGGCGGTGAGACGATGAGCGTCCAGGTCGGTCGCGTCGGCGACCGCTTCGTCTGCGAGGTCTCCGATGACGGGCCCGGAATCGACGACCCACTCGTGGGCTTCCTACCGCCACGGCCCGGACACGCCAACGGCGCCGGGCTCTGGGTGGCACGCCAGCTCAGCAGGCAGCTCGAGCTGGTGCCCTCGCCGCAGGGGGCGACCGTGCGGCTCTGGGTCTAGTGCCAGGGCACTAGACCCAGAGCAGACGAATCCCGTGGCCGCAGGGGTTACCCGGCCTGAATCGCGGCGAGGTGCGCCCCGAGCTGGTCGGCGGCGCTGTTGGTCCCGATCTTGGCGTTCTCGAGCAGGTCCTCGTCGAAGGCGGCTCGGGTCGACCACCTGAGCTCCGTCTTGCCGTCGCCAAGGTCCGTCAGCTCGATCGTTCCCGTGATGCCGCCGGCGGTCTCGAAGACCATCCGCTCCGGCTCGACGAACTTCCGGTAGGTGGCATTCATCGGAAACTCGGTACCGCCGTCGTTCAGGACCATGGTGAGGCGAAACACACCGCCCTGACGCGGTTCGAGCGTGATCGACTCGATCGGCACGGAGGTGCCCTCCGGTCCCCAGAACCGGATCAGTTGCTCCGGGTCGGTCAAGGCGCTCCAGATCAGCTCCCTCGACGCATCGAACACGCGCGCAATCGTGAAGTCCTGCTCAGTAGCTCTCGGGTTTTTTGTCACGTCAGGCATCGTTGGGTCCTTTCTTCTGAATTTCATGGAGGGTGCTCGCCGAGTCGATCGAGCGTGCCGTCCCAAAACTGGCTGTAGCCGTTCAGCCAGTCCGCTGCCGCGTGGAGCGGCCTTCCCTCGAGGCGCGAGGGCCGCAACTGCGCTTTTCGGCCACGTGTGATCAGGCCGGCGTGCTCGAGCACCTTGACGTGCTTGGACACGGCCTGGAGGGTCAACGAGAACGGCTCCGCCAGCTCGTTTACCGTGGCCTCCCCTTCGACGAGCCGAGCGAGAATTGCCCGTCGCGTCGGGTCTGCCAGCGCCGAGAAGGTCCTGCTCAGTTCGTCAACAGCCATAGCTCGTATTCATCCAGTTGATTTATCAACCAACTGGTGGAATATAGCATGGAGCTCCCGGGGCTCGACTCCCGGAGTCGAGCCTGCGCCTGGATCGCACCCAGCAACACCCATTCGGGCCCGCCAACGCAATCGGCCGACAACCCACCCCCGGAGGGTGGCTCGCCGGCCGATGGAGCTAGCCGGGCTCGAACCGGCGACCTCCTGGGTGCGATCCAGGCGCTCTCCCAAACTGAGCTATAGCCCCTCGGGACCGATTATAGGTACGGTCCTGCCGCTTGCCCCGCCTGGGCGAAGCTCCCGTCTCGACGAGCCGCCCGCCCATCTGCAAATCTCTTGGGGCCATGGGAGCAATGGACGAGGCAATTCGGGAGCACCTCGAGCTGAAGCGCAAGCTGGGTGCCTCGGAGGAGGAGCTGGAGCGCAAGGAGAACGAGGCCTTCGGGCGCGGCGCCGCGGGCGTGGCGGCCGCCTCGACTCCGCCATCGGAGGTCGCCCCGCCGCCCGCGGACGTCGACGACCCGCCCACGGGCCCCGACGAGCCACGGGATTCCGCCGGGATCGCGCCCGAGCCCGCTTCGTCGGGTGCCGTCGTTGACGAGGAGATCGAGCCGGACGAGGTTCTGCCAGAGGAGTCTTTACAGCCTGAGTCCGCGGCGCCCTCCATCGCTTGCATCACGGACCCCGACGTGGAGGAATCAGAGACGGAGGAACCGGCGGACCCGATCGAGGACTTTGAAGACATCGATCCCTCCGACGACCTTCCGCCGGGCGAGGATCCGCTCGAAGGGACACCCGAGTTCCTCGAGCAGTCTCCGGACCAGGAGCGGCTCTGGTTCGAGCAGGGGCCTCCCAAGGACTTTAACTTCGACGACTGAAGGTCGGGCCGGGGCGCAGACTCCTGGGCGGCCCTCCTGCTGGCCATTCGGCGAAACCGCTGGAGGACCACCCGGGAGCCTGCGCCAGCCGCTGGAGCGGGATGTCCAGACGCGCCCTGGACGTATGTCCAGATTTGCGAGGCCGCGTTGATGACACGGGCCCGGCCGCCGAGACAGCTCTTGACGGAAAGGGATTTTCCGTTTCCTCGTAGGTAAGGACGCCACCAAAAAGACGAGGACCTTCTCCGAGAGGTCTAGGCCTCTTTGAGGAGCGGCACGGACGCTGCGCGGGGCCGGCATTTTTGCCGGCCCCGTGTTATTTCGCCGGCCACGGGCCCAGCCGCCGCGGCCCCGCCCCCACCTGCCCCGCGGACCGCTCGCGTACCATTTGGGTCATGCGCGTAGAGGACATCGTCAGCGCCCCCGGTCCCTGCTTCTCGTTTGAGTTCTTCCCGCCCAAGACCCCGGAGGGCGAGGAGAAGCTGTTCGACACGGTTGCGGCGCTGCGCAGCCTCGAGCCCTCCTTCGTCTCCGTCACCTATGGCGCGGGCGGCGGTACGCGCGCGCTCACGGTCGACATCGTGAAGCGGATCAAGAACGAGCTCGGGATCGAGGCGATGGCGCATTTCACATGCGTGGGCCACACGCGCGAGGAGCTTCACGACGTGCTCGCCGAGATGCGAGACGCCGGCATCGAGAACGTGCTCGCTCTGCGCGGCGACCCGCCCAAGGGCGAGACGGAGTTCAAGCCCGTTCCCGGCGGTCTCTCGCACGGGTCAGAGCTGGCTGTGCTGATCTCGGAGTCGTACGAGTTCTGTGTGGGCGGCGCCTGCTATCCGGAGACCCACCCCGAGGCGACCGACCCGGAATTCGATCTCGCCACCGCTCAGTACAAGGTCGCCGCGGGCGCGAAGTTCCTGATCACGCAGCTCTTCTTCGACAACGAGGACTATTTCGACTTCGTCGACCGCGCCCGAGAGAGCGGCATCGAGGTGCCGATCATCCCCGGCATCATGCCTGTCACCAACTTCGAGCAGATAAAGCGCTTCACCAGCATGTGCGGCGCGAGGATCCCGGTGCCGTTGCTGGAGCAGCTCGAGGCGAACCACGATCCCGACCACCTCGAGGCGGTGCAGGACCTCGGTGTCGCCTACGCGACGCTCCAGTGCGCGGACCTGCTTGCCCGGGGTGCGCCCGGCATCCACTTCTACACGCTCAACAAGTCACCGGCGACGCGCGCGATCCTGTCCGCGCTCAAGGGCGCGCGGCCTTGGGAGCGAGCGCCTGCCAGCGCTCCGGCTGCTGCGAATCAGTCTGCTTGACCCGCTCCGCGCGCTGCTCTCGCTCGAGGTGGCTCAGGAAGCAGAGCACGATCGTCAGCACCCAGCTCATCATCCTGGGGTCGACCTCGCCCATGATCGCTTCCGCCACCTCGTACGCGGTCAATGGCCGTTCGGCTATCGCCTGCTGGATCTCCTCGAGGCGGCTTCGTACCTCGGCGCGGTTGGCGTCGATGTGCCCCTGAACGTCGCCGAAAGGCCGGCCGTGACCGGGCAGGCAGAGTCGCGCACCCAGCCGCTCCACGATGTCGAGGCTGGATAGGAACTCGGCCACGGGATCCGGCGTCCAGCCGTAGTCGAAGTAGAGCGACACGCGGCCGAGCAGGTGGTCGCCGCTGATCAGCAGACGCCATTGCTGCTGGAACAGCACGACGTGCGATGGAGCGTGGCCGGGCGTCTCGTGCACCGACCAGGGGCCGGCGTCCGTCTCGACCTCGACTCCTTCGACCAGCTCGCGATCGGGCAGCACGACGCCGGCGATGCCGGGGGCCTGGCCTCTTCGCTCCTCCGCCCAACGCAGCAGCGGTTCCAGCGGCACGCCGCTCTGGCGCGCGACCTCGACGCGGCGCTCGAGCGACCGCTCCGGATCGGCCGCCGCCCGCGTCATGTGCTCATGCCGGGGATGCATCCACAGCTCGCAGCCGGCGGCGGCGACGATCGGCGCCGCCATCCCGTAGTGGTCCGAATGCGCATGGGTGCAGACCAGCAGCCTGATGTCCTCGAGCCGACGGCCGGCCTGGAACAGCGCCCGCTCGAGCTCCTCCATCGACCCCTGCTCATGGATGCCGGTGTCGAAAAGCACGATCCCGTCACCCCTGTTCACCGCGAAGGCGTTGACGTGGGGCACGCCGGGCCACGGGAGCGGAAGGCGAAGCCGCCAGATGCCCGGCAGCACCCTGTCCGCGCGCCCATGTTCGCGCTTGCGGCGAAGCTCGCTCATACTGGCGCGTTGTGGCGGAAGTCTCGCACGAGGATTCCCTCCCGGAGGGCGTCGAAAGGATACGGGCGCAGAACCCGAGCCCGCTGACGCTGTCCGGGACCAACACCTACATCGTCGACTCGCCCGCGTACGTGATCGATCCCGGGCCGGCCGACCCTGAGCACCTCGAGCGGGTGTGGGCTGCGGCGCAGGAGAGGGGCGGCGTCGCCGGCATCGCACTCACGCACCGCCATCTGGATCACGCCGGCTGTGCCGACTCGTTGCGCCGGCGTTCGGGAGCTCCGCTGGCCGCCGGAGTTGTGCACGGGTCGGGCGAAGCGGGATTCGGGGAGCCGGGCGCCGAGGGGCTGGAGGTGGACGTCCTGCTTGCCGACGGCCAACGCTTCGGGCCGCTGGAGACGATCGAGACGCCCGGCCACTCCGCCGACCACGTTTCCTTCCTCACCGGCACGACCCTCTTCTGCGGCGACACGGTGCTGGGCGAGGGCAGCGTCTTCGTCGCACCGGGAGGTGGCTCGCTGGCGGCGTACCTGCAGTCGCTTCGCCGCTTGCAGTCGCTGCGGCTGGCCGCGCTCTGTCCGGGCCACGGGCCGATCGTCTGGGACCCGCAGGCCAAGCTGAGCGAGTACCTCGAGCATCGCCTCGACCGTGAGAGCCGCCTGGTGGCCGCGCTTGCGCGCGGGCTGCGCCAGCGGGACGAGCTTCTCGACAAGGTCTGGGACGACGCGCCTGCAGCTCTGCGCCCGGCGGCGTCGCTGACGCTCGAGGCGCACCTCGAGAAGCTGCAGCAGGAGGGGGCCCTTCCCAAGGGCGTGCAGCGTCTCGGCGACTAGCGCTCGAGTGGCTCGCCGATGACCGGCAACGGCTCGCCGATGGCCTCGGCGATCTCGTCCTCGATGCCGTATGCCGAGCCGGGGCAGTCGATGCGGAAGCGCTTGGGCGGAATGTCCTCGCGCGGCTCCAGCGGCAACCCGAACAGCTCCGTGCGACCGAACAGCTCGTAGTTGCCTTCGTTGAGCAATATCGCCCTGGCCGGCATCGGGCAGGTGGCGTCGTGGTGCTCTATCCCGGCGCGGATGTGAGCGATCATCTCCGACTCGAGGCTCATCGGCTCAAATTGCTGGGCGGTTAGCCCTCGTTCAGCTCGTCGATGCGAGCCGCCATCACGAAGTCGTTACGGGTCAGGCCGCCGCAGGAGTGCGTCGTGAGCTGGAACGCCGCCCTTCCCCAACCCAGCTCGATGTCGGGGTGGTGCTGCTCCGCCTCGGCCACCAACGCGGCGCGCGCCACGAACCCGAACGCATCTCTGAAGTTCTTGAACGAGAGCTCGCGCGAGAGAGTGCTGTTGCCGTCGCGGTTCCACGCCGGAACCTCCTTGGCAAGCGTCGCTGCCTCCTCCTCTGTCAGCGGAGGGGTTCCCTTCTCACAGGGCTCGCAGTGCTGCTTCGCCAGCGCGGTCACACCGGCAGTGTAGAGCCGGAGGGACCGCTACGAAGCTGCCCCGACGACACCCACCATGTGGCCCTCAGGGTCGTTGGCTGCGGGAGACCAACGGGAGCGACGGGACTTGAACCCGCGGCCTCCGGCGTGACAGGCCGGCGCTCTAACCAATCTGAGCTACGCCCCCGAGTGAAGCTGGAAACCCACGATCCGCGGGCCTCGCTCGCTCATTGTAGTCCCAGGACGGCCCGGCACAGGGCCTAGCGTTCGACCTGCTCTGCGCGTGGATTCTGGAGCGGCGTGAGCGACTGCTCGAGGCGTTCCCGTAATGGCTCGTGCTGGGGCGGCAGCCGCAGCGCCTCGCCCAGGTGCTCGGGGTCTTCGTCGACCGCGAAGCCGGGACTGTCGGTTGCGATCTCGAACAGCACCCCGCTCGGCTCGCGGAAGTAGATCGAGTGGAAGTACTGGCGGTCGATGATCTCCGTCGGGTAGACGTAGTCGCCCATGACCCGCTCCCGCCAGGTCGCGAGGTCTTCATCCGTGGACGCCCAGGCGATGTGGTGCACGGTGCCTGCGCCCTGAAGCGGCGGCTCTGCGGGTGGCAGGTCGTAGTGGTAGAGAGCCTGGCGTCGCCCCTCACGCAAACGGTGACCCGCGCCGTCGACCAGTGACGTGAAGCCGAGTGTCTGTGCCAGCAGGTGCTGGCTTGCCTCCGAATGTGCGCTGTACGCGCGCACGCCGGCGAACCCGAGCAGCGCCATGTCGGCCGGGATGTCGGGCGCGTCGGCCACCAGCGACGGGTCCTTGCTGTCGACAACCGCAAGCTCCAGGTCGAGGCCCTCGGGATCGCTGAAGAGCAGCGCACCCGGCTCCCGCGCCGCGTCGATGCCCTCGGCTCCGAGCCGCTGCGCCCAGAAGTCGAGCGCCTGCTCCGACCCCACGCGCCAGATCACGCGGTGGATCATGCCGGCACCGGCGTGGCCTCTGCGCGCGTCGGGGAACTCGAAGAACGTCATGATGCTGCCGGGGGCCCCGGTCTCGTCGCCGTAGTAGAGGTGGTAGGAGTCGGGCGCGTCGAAGTTGACCGTCTTCTTGACCATGCGCAGCGCCAGCAGCCGCGCGTAGAAGTCCACGTTGCGGCGCGCGTCCGCCGTGATCGCGGTGACATGGTGGATCCCATGAAGCTGCATCTCGACCTCCGGCAGTTCGACGTTGTGCCTGAAACCTACCGTCCGGCGGTAGGGTTTCCCAACGCTCGCTAAATCGGAGATCGACAGGAGGGGAAAATGGCTGACGTGACGGTCAAGCGCCTTGATGAGTTTGAGACGTCGTTCGGCGGCGCCATGAAGCTGGTGCGCCACGGATTGGGAGTCGAGTCCTTCGGCATTTCGGTCATCGACATGCCGCCGAACCTCGATCAGTATCCGGAGCACGACCACTCCGACGATGGTCAGGAAGAGGTCTATGGAGTGCTTCAGGGGGCCGCGACGCTTCAGGCCGACGGCGCCGAGCACCGGCTCGAGCCTGGGACGTTCGCTCGTGTACCGGCGGGGACCAACCGCAGGATCGTCACCGGCACGGAGGGCGTGCGTCTGATCGCTCTCGGTGGGGTACCCGGCAAGGCGTACGAGGCCTCGCCGCGCTCCGTCCCGGCCAAGAGCTGAGAGGAGCAATCAGATGGCTGTGACCGTTAAACGCCTCGACGACCTCGATGAGCACTCGCACACCGCGAGCGGGATGTCGATGAAGCTGGCCCGCCATGGCCTCGACGTCGAGTCGTTCGGCATGCAGGTGATCGACATGCCGGCGAACTGCGACGCACATCCGGAGCACGATCACGCTGAGGGGGGCCAGGAGGAGGTGTACGTCGTGTTGGAGGGCTCTGCGACGCTGCACGTCGACGATCAGCAGTTCCCTCTCGAGCTCGGCACCATTGCCCGTGTCGGCCCGGCTCAAAAGCGCAAGATCGTGACCGGCTCCGATCCGGTGCGCTTCATCGCACTCGGTGGAGTCCCCGGCAAGGCGTACGAGATACCAGCGTTCTCGAAGCCGGGACAGGACGGATAGCAAGGGCGCGATGGACCTCGGGGTCGAGGGCAGGGTCGCCCTTGTGATCGGTGCGAGCAAGGGCATCGGCTACGGCGTCGCGGCGGCGCTCGCACGAGAAGGGGCGAAGGTTGCCGCCGCCAGCCGTTCGCAGGAGCGAATCGAGGCGGCGGCCGAGCGCATCTCCTCCGAGCAGCAGGCGCAGGTGCGTGCCTTCGCCGCCGACACCGGGGAGCTCGACAGCGTGCGGGCACTCGTGGCGGAGGTGGAGCAGCAGCTCGGCCGCATCGAGATCCTGGTCACCAACACCGGTGGCCCTCCGCTTGGGAGCTCGCTCGACTTCGATGACTCGCAATGGGAGCAGGCATACCGGGATCTGGTTCTGGCGCCGCTGACGTTGATCCGGGCCGTGGTTCCCGGCATGCGCGAAGCCGGCTGGGGGCGGATCGTCAACATCACCTCGATCGCGACCCGCGAGCCGGTTCCGGGGCTGGTGCTCTCCAACAGTCACCGCCTGGCTGCGATCGGCCTCTTCAAGACGCTCGCCAATGAGGTCGCGCGCGACGGCATCCTCTTCAACAGCGTGGCGCCGGGCCGGATCGCGACCGACCGCATCGCCAAGTTCCAGAACAAGCCGGTCGAGCAGTTGATGCAGGAGCCGCAGCCCGACATACCGGTCGGAAGGCTTGGCACGATCGAGGAGATGGGCGACGTCGTCGCCTTCCTGTGCTCGCAGCGCGCCTCCTACGTCAACGGCGTCAACCTTCTGGTCGACGGTGGCCTGGCACGGTCGATCTGATGGCCCGATGATCTGGCTCTTGCGGCACGGTGAGGCCGAGGACACGGCACCCGACGAGCTGCGCAGGCTGACGTCGAAGGGAAAGAAACAGGCTCGTTCTGCCGGCGCCGCGCTCGCCGCGATGGGGGTGAAGCTCGACTCCTGCCTGACGAGCCCGCGCGTGCGCGCGGCGGACACCGCGCGCCTTGCATGCGAGGCGCTCGGGGTGGAGGTCACCTCCGAGCCCGCCCTCTCGGGCGGAGAGTTCGATGCCGAGCAACTGGCTGCCGGTCGGGGCGAGGTGCTCCTGGCGGGCCACGACCCCGATTTCTCACGTGCGGTGCACGCCCTCACCGGAGCGCGCGTTCAGCTCAAGAAGGGTGGCCTGGCAGCCGTCGACGGCCGCGAGCTGAAGATGCTGATGCGTCCCCGCGAGCTGCGCTCGATCGCGTCTTCCTAGTTCCCGATGCCGGAGTTACCCGAGGTCGAGATCACGGCTCGCCGGCTCGGCCGTGCGATCGCCGGATCGGTGGTCGAGTCGGCGCTGGCGCCCGGCATGGTGACCATGAAGACACACGACCCGCCGCTCCAGACCCTCGCCGGCCGGCGGCTGGAGAGTGTCGAGCGGGCGGGGAAGATGCTGATCGTGCAGGCGGGCGAGCTTTCGCTGCTGGTGCACCTGATGTCGGCGGGCCGCCTCCAGCTTTACGACAAACGCGCCTCTCTGCGCGATCGCAGCTCAAGGCTACTGTTGCGACTCGAGGACGGACGGGAGCTCCGACTGCGCGAGTTCGGCACCCAGCAGCGCGCCTGGGCCAAGCTGCTCCCGAGCGATGGCGTGCGTGAGGACGACATGGTCGCCACGCTGGGCCCCGATGCCTGGCCGCAGCCCGATTTGGACCGCTTCGCGGAGCTTGTTCGCCAGCCACGCCATCTTCACTCGCTACTGCGGGACCAGCGCACGATCGCCGGCATCGGCCGCTCCTGGGTGGACGAGATTCTCTGGACGGCCGAGTTGTCAGCCTTCCGCCAGGGCGCGGACCTCGACGACGCGCAGCTGGAGCGGCTGCACGCTGCCTGCGACGTGCTCGGGTCGGCGCTCGCGCACTACGAGCAGGTGATCGGAGACACCGTCCCCGACAAGCTGCCGATGCCGTTGAAGGTTCACGGGCGCCAGTCGCAGCCCTGCCCACGCTGCGGTATGACGCTGGAGGCGGTGCACTTCAAGGAGTACGTCACCACGTACTGCCCGACCGATCAGACGGGCGGCCGCGTGCTGAAGGACCGCCGCCTCTCCCGGCTGTTGAAGTAGCGGGCCGGCTCGGGCCGTGCCCTAAGAGCCTCGAACAAAATCACCCGTCATGCCTGACGCGCCTGCAAACCTTCGTCTGCCCGCGTCCTCGGTCGGCCACATACCGCTTGGGTATGCGGCCTCCCTGCGTCCTCGCCAGCCTTGGTTTTCGCCGCCTCAGTCACAACCGGCAATTTGTTAAAGGCTCTAGGCGACGTCGACCCGCATCGCAGACGTGAGGTCCCCGCCGAGCACGTGCACCTTCCTGCCGAAGCGGGTCGAGAGCGGGCCGTCGAATGGCTGTTTGTCGACGACCTCGAAGCTGTCACCGGGTGTGATGCCGCGTTCGGCGAGATAGCGCAGCATCTCCGGATTCGAGTCCGAGACGCGAACGAACCGACCGCGTGTTCCCACCTCGAGCCTCGAAAGGCTCTCGGTCTTCGTCTCCTCGATCTTCAGCTCGCGGCTGGGAATCGGATCGCCATGAGGGTCATGGGTCGGGTTGCCCAGTTTTGCCGCGATCAGCTCCTCGAGCTCTTCGGAGAGCACGTGCTCCAGCACCTCGGCCTCGTCGTGCACCCGGTCCCACGGCACGCCCAGCGTCCGCGCCAGGTACAGCTCCAGCAGGCGGTGATGGCGAAGCACCTCCAGCGCCACGCGGCGGCCGCGGT
This sequence comes from Solirubrobacterales bacterium, assembly GCA_038330145.1. Lineage (GTDB taxonomy): Bacteria > Actinomycetota > Thermoleophilia > Solirubrobacterales > JBBDJG01 > JBBQNR01. Next base: position 5,779 of record JBBQNR010000033.1, on the reverse strand, counting down.
CGGTGAGCTTCACCCCCCGGTAGGGAACGTGGCTGACAAGCCCGAGCGAGCCGAGCTTCTTGACCATGCTGGAGGCGGACGCCGGCGTCACTCCGAGGCGCTCGGCCAGTGCGTTGGTGGCGACCGGGCCGCCGCCGCGCTGCTCCAGCGCGTAGATCGCCTTGGCGTAGTTCTCGATCGCCTCGCTCGGACGCTTGGTCGCGGCCATCACAAGCTCACCAGCAGGCTGGTCGTATAGAGAATCAGCGCTCCCGCGAACATCCCGAGCACGGTGGCCGGCTGGAAGGCCGAGCCGCTGCGGTCGCGGATCAACGGGAACAGCTGCTGGATCACCTGCACGATCGCGCCGGCCCCGACCCCGAGCAGGAAGGCCGCAACGCTGGAGTTGAACGCCGATGCGCCGATCCACGCGCCGATGATCGCGGGACCGCCTGCCACCAGCCCCAGCAGCGCGAGGAAGCGCAATGACGGCGCCCCTTCCGCCACCGGCGCGACAATCGCGAGCCCCTCGGTGGTGTTGTGGATTGCGAAGCCGATCACCAGAAAGGCGCCAAGCGCCAGCGCACCGACGGCATAGGCGGACCCGATCGCGAGCCCCTCGCCGAGGTTGTGCAGCCCGATCGCGATCGCCACCAGCAGAGCCAGCCGGCCACCGGCCACCTTCGGGTCCGTGATGCTCGCTCTGCGCGAATTCGAATGAGCTGCGATTGCGGTCAGCGCAAGGTAGGCGGCGAAGCCTCCGAGGAGGACGAGAGCCGGCCCGCCGAACGACTGTGGCCCCTGCCCCGCGACGTCGATGCCCTCCAGCGTTGCGTCGATGGCGAGAAAGCCGAGCAGTCCGATCGTGACCGCGATCAGGATTCTGAGCACCCCTTCCCCGACACGGCCCACGAACGGCAGCCACAGCATTCCCAACATCACCGGAATGATTCCCACGTACAGTCCCAGCAGGGCCATCAGGCCGTAAAAGCCCGAGTCCTTGGCGGGCGTCTCGGCGGCGACCGGGATCTCGTGGGTAATGGCGTTACCGGTGGACGTCAGCAGCTTCGTCTCGTACGCCTCGCCCTCGATCCACGGGTAGGTCATCTTCACTTTCGTGGCCCCCAGGTGCCCGATGCTCCGCTTATCGACGCTGAAGTCGACAAAGGAGTCGTTCACCATCGCCTGGCTGATCGTGACCGCGTCCGGGCCGTCGTTACGGACGGTCAGCTCGATGCTGCCCGGGTGCAGCTCGGTCCGCTCTATCGCCAGCTCCTCGACAGGCGGGCCGTTGCGGCTCCCCAGCCCCGGTCCGCCAAGCAGGGCGAAGGCTGCGATCACGGCACCGATCAGCGCAAGCGGGATCAGCCCCAGCAGCCAGGTCGGAGCCTTTCCGGTCGCGGTCCGGCGCCCGCCCGCTTGCTGCGCCGCCCCCCGCGCCTCCATCAGGCGACGACCTCGAAGAAGCCCATCCAGCCGAGTTGCGCGAACTCCGACTGGTGCGCGTGGAACATGAACTTTCCCTCGTGCGGAAACCGCAGGTCGAGGACGCCACGCTGCCCCTGGCATTGCATGATCGTGTCGCTGTACTCGACCGGCTGCAGCGAAGTGCCGGTCGGGAAGTAGTGGAAGAAGTTGGCGTGAACGTGCATTGAGTTGATGAGGTCGAACTCGAGCAGGTTCGCGAGGTAGACGCGCACCAGCTCGCCGCGCTTGACCTTGATCGGCTCGTCCATGTACGCAAACGGGATCGTGTTGACGGCGTAGATCTCGTTGGTGCGATCGAAGTCGGTGTCGAAGCCGTTCATCACCATCACCAGCTCGTCCGCCTCGGGGCGGCCACGCTTGGGATCGATGATGAAGGCGCCATACATCCCCTTGGCGATGTGGTCGGCGAGCGGCGTGACGTGACAGTGGTAGAGGTGCAGCCCGAACGGCTCGGCGTCGAACTCGTAGGTCATGGTCTTGCCGGGCGCGATCGTGCCGGGCCCGACGCCGGGAACGCCGTCCATCTCGGCGGCGTGGATGCCGTGAAAATGGATCGTGTGAGGATGCGCGGAGCCGTTGCCGAACTTGATCCGCAACCGTTCGCCCTCGCGGCAGCGCAGGGTGGGCCCGGGAATGCGGCCGTTGTAGGTCCAGGCGGCGAACTTGATGCCGGGAGCGACCTCGATCTCCTTGTCGATCGCCACCAGCTCCCACTCGCGCAGGACCTTCCCGCTCGCCAGCCGCCGCGTCTTGCCGATGTCGAAGTCGCGCAGCAGTTCGCTCGGGTGAAAGCCATTGGCCGCGTGGTCGACGCGCCGGCCGGGCGGAAAGCCAACGTGCCCCTCACCGGCATGCGCGTGCGGCGGCTGCTTTGGCGCCTTGACGGGGTGCTGGTGCCCATCCTGGGCCAGCGCCCGGTCCGAGCCGCCCGACAGCAGCCCTGTCTTGGCGGCGACGCCTGCGCTGATCGCGGGCGCCAGGGCCGCGAGCATCCGTCGGCGACTGATGGCAGGCATAACGAGAATTATGGCATGCCTAAATAGTTCATCGCCGATCGCCGAAAGTCGCTGCGTCCCCGCGAGCCCTCAGTGGCCCGGCCGGCGCCCTCGCCCACGTAACATGGGTCGGGGGTAAATGGGACATGGCTAGGAAGCAGGAGACTGCCCGAGTAGCTTTGGGGGCGGCCGCAGCTTGCACGCTCTTGGCGATAGTCGACGCCATGACGGGCGATCAGACGATCCTGATCGTGCTGCTGGTTCTCGGCCCGCTGTTTGCGGCCACCCGGGCGACGCCGAGACAGACCGCGTGGGTGGTGGCCTACACCGTGGTGCTGGCCGCGGTTCTCGGTGCTGCCGACGACATCTTCGGAGATGTCCAGCACCTGGTCCGGATCGCAGCCGTGCTGGGCGTCGGCGCGGCCGCCGTTTGGATCGCCTGGCTTCGCACGGGGCTGGAGCGGGAGCAGCGCCGTGCGGCTTTCCTGTTCGACGCCGGGTTCGAGTTCGACAAGTCACTCGACTACAAGAGGGCAGCCGAGACCATCACGAGGCTTGCGGTTCCCTATCTCGGGGACTGGGCAGCGGTCTTCACCCGCGCCGAGAACGGCAGCATCGAGCAGCTGAGCGTCAAGCACGGTGATCCCGCCAAGGCGGAGCTGTCGCGAGAGCTCCAAAGCCGTTTCCCGCCGCACCTCGATCAGCCGATCGGGGTGGGCAAGGTGATCAGAACCGGAGAGCCCGACCTGCTGCCAGTCGTCAGCAACGAGGCGCTCGAGGTCAGCGCCGAGAACGAGACGCACGCCCGGATGCTGCGCGGCCTCGCCCTGAGGTCCGCGATGGTCGTTCCGATGAGCGCGCGGGGCGTCACCTTCGGAGCGCTTGCGCTCGCAACCGCCGAGTCGGGGCGCACCTACGACGAGGGGCACCTGACGCTCGCCAGAAAGTTCTCTCAAAGAGCGGCACTGGCGCTCGACAACGCCCGCCTCTATACACAGGTGACCTCGGCCGAGGCGGACCTGCGTACGTCGGCCGAGGAGCTGGAGGCCATTCTGAGTGGCGTTACCAGCGCGATAACTGTCCAGGATCCTTCCGGCAAGCTTGTCTACGCCAACCAGGCGGCGGCGGAACGGCTGGGTGCGCCGTCGGTCGAGGCTCTGCTGGCCACTCCGACTGCGCAAATAATGGAGCGCTTCGAGCTCTACGACGAAGATCGGATGCCGCTCGACCTGGAGCGGCTACCTGGCCGCCAGGCGCTGCTGGGCAACAAGCCGCCGGACGAGCTCGTGTTCTTCAAGGACAGGGACTCCGGTAAGGAGCACTGGTCGCTGGTGAAGGCGACCCCAATTCGGGACCACCGCGGCAACGTGTCGCTCGTCGTCAACATCTTCGACGACGTCACGGAGCAGAAGCGAACCGAGATCGAGGAAAAGATGCTCGCGGAGGCCAGCCGCCTGCTTTCGGCGTCGCTCGACTACGAGACGACTCTCGACAACGTCGCCCACCTCGCGGTCCCTCTGTTCGCAGATTGGTGCGCCGTCGACATCGCCGACGACCGGGGCGAATTGAGGCAGGTGGCACTCGCGCACGCCGACCCGTCCAAGATCGAGGTTGCGGAGCGGATGCGGGAGCGGTACCCGCCCGATCCTCGCGCCGAGCGTGGCGCTCCGCAGGTGTTGCGCTCCGGCGATCCCGAGCTCTATCCCGACATCACCGATGAGTTGCTGGTCGAGACGGCAGAGAGCGAGGAGCATCTGTCGATGCTGCGAAGCCTCGGCAGCGTGTCGGCGATCGTCGTGCCGATGGTGGCTTCCCGCCAGACGCTCGGGGCGATCAGCTTCCTTACCGCCGAGTCCGGGCGTCGCTTCGACCAGCGCGACGTAGATCTCGCGATGGAGCTGGCGCGCCGCGCCGGCGCCGCGGTCGAGAACGCTCGTCTCTACGCCGAGCGCAGCCATATCGCACAGACGCTTCAACGCAGCCTGCTGCCTCCCGTGCTGCCCGACATACCGGGTGTGGAGGTGGCGGCCCGCTTCAGGCCGGCTGGCGCCGGCTACGACGTCGGCGGCGACTTCTACGACGTCTTCAATACCGGAGCCGGTTGGGGAATCGTGATCGGCGATGTCTGCGGCAAGGGCCCCGAGGCCGCTGCGCTGACCGGGCTCGCGCGACACACGCTGCGGACCGCGGCGATGCAGGCCGACGAGCCCAGCCGCATACTCGGCATGTTGAGCGAGGCGATTCGCCGTGAGCACTCCGACTCGCAGTTCTGCACGGCCGCCTACGGACGCCTGGAGCTGGACGAGGTGGGCGCTCGCCTGACGCTCGCCAGCGGTGGCCACCCGCCGCCACTGATGGTCCACGACGACGGAACCGTGGAGGAGATCGCGGTCAATGGCGCGCTGCTGGGCTCTTTCGCCGAGACTGAGCTCGAGGACCGCCACGTGCATCTGCCACCGGGATCGACCGTGGTGCTCTACACCGACGGCGTGATTGAGGCCGGCGAGCCGCGCGGCGCCTTCGGCATCGAGGGGCTGCGCTCACTCCTGGCCGCATGCAACGGACTGGGCGCGAACGAGGTGGCGGAGCGAATCGACACCGCCATCGTCGGCCTCAGCGAGGAACCACCTGACGATGTGGCCGTCCTGGTGCTTCGAGTGCGCGAGTAGCCAGCAGTGAAATGCCGCCACGGAGAATCGAACTCCGATTTCAGCCTTGAAAGGGCCGCGTCCTGACCGTTAGACGATGGCGGCGCAACGGCAACGAATAGTCGTCCACGATTGTAGGCGGCGGTTTGCCGGTCCACAGGCGTGGGTACAGCCTTCAGGCAAGGCCATCTATCCCACGGGAGGCCCTCTTGGGCATTGGAACCTCGATATTCCTGATCGCAGTCGGCGCCATCCTCAGATGGGCGGTGACCGCGGACGTGGAGGGAGTCAACCTCGACGTAGTCGGTCTCGTGCTCATGATCTGCGGGGTCGTCGGCCTGTTGCTGTCCGTTTTCTGGATGACTCTCTGGGCGGATCGCCGCCGGGGCACGGTCGTGGATCCGGCCGTCGACCGTCCGGTCGCGCGCGAGCGCGAGGTCGTCGAGCGGGACATCCGCTAGCCCAGGCACGTTCCCTAAGAAGTCGGTGAAAACCGGCAGCCAACGGCGCCACGCGGGCGCCGTTGGCTCTATCATGCCGACGTCATGAAGCGCCATCTCTTGCTCAGCGCCATCCTTGCCGCGCTGCTGGCCGCGCTCCTGGGCGCCTGCGGCGGGGACGACAACAAGGACAACAACAGTGCGCAGACGCCGATCGTGACCGCGCCCG
>JBBQNR010000032.1:0-32008 GCA_038330145.1 Solirubrobacterales bacterium | reverse complement strand
GAGTGAGCTGCCTCCAGCCGTTTCCCAAGTCGGACGCCGATCCGGGCACCTCCTGGAACGACTTTCAGGGGCTCTGGGGCCTCGTCTGCGCAAGGGTGGGCCCGGCGTGTCCGGTCGGCAAAGGCCCAAAATCTCCGAGCGTCCAGCCTCGCTACAGGGAGCCCTACTGCTTTCGCCTCAACGACAGAAAGAGCTGCGACGCCCCAACCCACCTTGCCAAAGGCGAGGCACTTCCCGGGCGCGCGACTGAGATCGACTGCCAGGCCTGGCTTGGCGCGGCAGTCTCGGTGCTTGCCTGCGACCGGCAAAGGATCGCGGCCGCCCTCGGTCCTGACAGCACTCAACTCAAAGGGACCCTGACGCTTGCGCTTCCGGGTGCACTGGCCGATGACAGGCAGACCCCGGGGGTGGCTCAGCTCACCGGCCCACCTCTCGCCGTCGCCAGCCGCGTCGAGATCAGTGGAGTTGCATCCAAGGACGCAGGCGTGACTGCACGCGCGACCACGAGCAATGCGGTGTTCGATACCCGCTTCACTCACCTCGGGCTCAGGAATGGAGGCACGGCATTTCTGGAAGTGCTGCCGAGCCGAGAAGGACTGAGGTTCCGGCTCACCCGCCCGAACGGCACCTTTGCCCGCCAGGGGCTGAGCAGAAAATGTCCTCTGACGGAACGGAGCGACGCCCTGGCCGCCTGTGTCCTGGCCAACAGATGAACCGTGCAGGTCACACAGTTGACTTGGCCAAGGGCGGTGGCTACGTTCGCCACGATAGCTTCGACGCGGAGGTAACACCATGAACGATGCGCTCACGCCTCAGGAGCGTCTGCTCCGAGTGGCCCTGATTCTCCTGGCCCTCATGGACGTCGTTTACATCGCTGTCTATCTCGCTCTTGGCCTCGACGGCAAGGCGACCTTCCCGTTCGTGGCGAACTCGGTCACCAAGGATGTCTTCTTCCTTGCTCTCTCGCTGATCGCGATCGCCAACATCCGCCGCTTCGCATGGCTGACGCTGCTGGTGATACTCGGCCATGTGCTGCTCGTCCTGACGCTTTCACTGATGCTCCTCACTCGCAACACGGACATGGCGCCGGTCGATCTCTGGGGAGTCGTGACGCTGCAACCCAAGCCGTTTGCCCGCAGTTGGCTGGCATCGAACGTCATCATCGTTCCACTGCTCTCGCTCCTCTACCTGAACGCTCAGCGTGCGCGTCATCACCTGAAGTACCTGACCTCCTTCGAGTGGGGGACCGTTAAGGCACTTGCCGAGGTCCTGATCAAGAGCGACGACAGGAAGATGACGCCGGAGGAGATAGCGGAGAAGGTCGACGCCTACCTGTACAGGTTCAAGGCCAAGGGCAAGTCGAAGGTGCGGGTTGCTCTCTGGATCCTGACCGTGTATCCGATCCTGACTCGCGGGGTTCCGTTCGGAGCCATGGAGCCCGATGCTCGGCTGGCGTTCGTGAAGAAGCGCTTCATGACCGAAGGCGCCTGGGTCATAGGACGCGCCTATCGGCGTTTCCTGCAGGTGATCATCGGCGCAGCGGCACAGCTCGTCTACCTCGCCTATTACGGCGACAAAAGGACCTTCGAGTCGGTTGGATACAGGCCGTTCACCCAGCGTCCCGAGTACGACCCCAATTTGGATGTCGACGACCCGAACCGCCTGCGCGTCAGCGCCGACAAGCCGGCCGACATCCACTCCGACACGATCCACGCCGATGTCGTGATCGTCGGCAGTGGCGCCGCCGGGGCGATCCTGGCGTTCGAGATGGCCGCGCGCGGCAACAGCGTGGTCGTCCTGGAGCGCGGCCAGCACATCGATCCGTTCGAGTTCAACGAAAACGAGCTCGAGATGTTGTCCGACCTCTACTCGGACGGCGCGATTCAGCTGGCGCGAGACCTGCGGTTCGCCGTCCTCCAGGGAATGTGCGTGGGCGGAAGCACCGTCGTCAACAACGCGGTCAGCTTCAATCCGCCCCCGGACGTGCTGCATCGCTGGAACGAACCGGACGGGCTGAATGCCGCGCTCGATCTCCCGAAGCTGAACGCGTCCGTCAACCACATCAGGCGCTGGCTGTTCATCAACAGCCAGGCCGGGGGCATATTCACGGACGCCGCCCTCAAGTTCAGGGAGGGTGCCGACGCCGTCGGGCTTCAGGACCGGGTGGCCGTGGTGGAGGCGAACATCGTCGAGTGCCTCGGTTGCGGTTACTGCAACATCGGCTGTAAGTGGGGCAGGAAGCTGTCGATGCTCGACACGGTGTTGCCGTGGGCACAGAAGCACTTTCCAGACAAGGTACGAGTGGTGTCGGAGTGCGAGGCGAGACGGATCGAGATCGTGGGCGACACGGCGAAGGCCGTCCGCTGCAGGCTCAGCGACGGTCGGAAGCTCCGCGTACAGGCCAACGAGAGGGTGATCGTCTCAGCTGGGGCGATTGCCTCCAGCCGGTTGCTGCAGAAGAGCGGGATCGGAGGATCGATCGTGGGCAAGCACCTGTGCTTCAACATGGCCACTCCCATGACGGCGGATTTCGGCGGCCAGCCCACCCGGGGCCCGTTCGCAGGCCTGCAGATGTCCCACTACGTGCGCCCGCCACAGGGGGCCGGATACGTGCTGGAGACATGGTTCAATCCGCCCGGCATGCAGTCGCTGTTCATGCCGGGCTGGTTCGAGGACCACTTTCACAACATGAGCCGCTACAGCAGGATGGCGAGTGCCGGCGTCGTGGTCGGGTCGCGCCGTACCGGCGATGTTGGGTTCAAGCTGAGGGGTCCGTTCGGCTTCAAGGTCAACAGGGACGACCTCGAGACCATGATCGAGGGCATGAAGCTGCTGGGGCGCATGTATTTCGAAGCCGGGGCGGAGCGAGTCATGCCGGCGACCTTCCGCTACCAGCCGTTCACCAACGCGGATCAGCTCGCGGACCTGGACGGTTATCTCGACGATCGGCCCGGACTCTCGATCTATTCGGCCCATCCTCAGGGCGGGAACCCGATCAGCCCGAATCCGACCAAGGGAGTCGTCGACGAGGACTTCCGTGTCCACGGCTACGAGAACCTCCACGTCTGCGACGCCAGCGTGTTTCCGTCGAGCGTCACCGTGAATCCCCAGCTCACGGTGATGGCGCTCGCGCATTACGGCGCGGGAAGAATGGGCGGCCCTGGACCGAACAACGGAGATCAACAGGCGGAGGATTGGGCCGATCAATGGCTGACCGGCGTACCGGGCGGCGGCCAGCCACCCGTGCCGCCACCGGTCCAGCCCGGGAACGGGCAGCCGGCCGAGTCCGGTGCGGTTCCGGAGACCGTGCCCTAGATGGTTGATTCCACGATCCACGCACACAACGGGGCCGCGGGATCAATCATCTAGCCGGCCGTCACGGCTTCGGCCTCCGCCTTCAGCGCCCGCGCCCGCTCGCCAAGGCTCTTCATCCCCAGCTCGTCTGCGGTCGCCAGCGCCTGGCCCAGCAGCTCCAGCGCCCGCTCGCGATCGCCGGGGTGCCGGCGCGAGACCAGCATCGACGCGAAGTCGTGTCGGGTGTGAGCGACCAACGGCCGCGCGCGGATGCCGTCGTTGACCGCGATCGCGGATACGAAGTGCGCAGCCGCGTCGTCGAGTCGCCCCAGGGTCGCCGCGAGTTGCCCGAGGTAGCGCTCCAACGAACCCGAGCAGGCGGCGACAGGTGCGTCGACCACGCAGCGCTTCGCATAGGGGGCGAGCGACTCGTACAGCAACGCCGCACGCTCCTTGTCACCGAGGAAGGAACAGATCTCGCCCAGCAGAGTCATGCTCTTGAGCCAGAACATGTCGCGGGGGAGGACCGTGAAGTTGGTTGCGGCGAGGTGCTCGAACTGTCGCCGCGCCCCCGCCTCGTTTCCAAGCTGGCTGTACACATAGGCGAGCCCCGCACGCCAGCCGGGAATGGCGGGGTACTGCTCGACGAACGCCGCCATGCCCGGCTCGAGCTCTGCCAGGCGGCCCTCTTCTCTGCGCAGCGTCAGTATCTGCACCCCGCAGAGCGCCACCGCATTTCGGTTCTCCGCCTCCTGCCCGATCGCAAGCGCATCCTGCGCGAGCTGCTCCACCTCCGAGAAACGACCCTCCAGCAGCGCGAGCGTCGCGTCGACAGTGGCGACCTGCCACAGGTTGTAGGGCTGGCGCAGCCGGCTTGCGAGCCGGCGGCACGCTTCGACCTCCTCGTCGACGGCGGCGATGTCTGCGCTCTCCAGCAGATGAGCGATCCGCCACATTCGTATCTGCATCGCCGCGCCGATCTCGCCCGCCTGCTCGGCCAGCTCGAGTATCTCCCCGGAGACCGCCAATCGGTCATCGAGGTTCGCGGGACCCCATGTCGCCCAGTGAGCCCGCTCGAGCGTGTAGGCGAGCGTGGCCCGGTCACCAAGCCGGCGCGCCATCGCAACTCCCTGCTCGCTCAGCTCGGCTCCACGCTCGCGGTCGTGCGAGAAGGCAAGCGCCTCGGCGAGGCGGCTCGTCACCCTGGCTCGCAGTTCGCTGTCCTCCTCGCCGAGCCCGCGAAGCGCCTGTTCGAGCAGCTCGACGAGCGGCTCGTCCACGGTTCCGGTCTCGAAGGCGGCGAACGGTCCGCCGAAACCAAGCGCCGCACGCGCCAGTTGCTCGGCCGCGCCGAGGGCCTGCGCCAGGCCGGCGGCCCGGCTGAACGCCCTCTTGGCCTCATCGAAGTCGCCGGAGCGCCACTCCGCTTGCCCCAGCGACAGCAGCAGCTCACAGCTGCGTGGCGCGTTGCCGGGATCGTTGGCCTCCAGCGTCTCGAGCGCTCGCCGGTAGTAGGCGGCGGCTTCCTTGTGCGCGAGTTGTGAGGTCGCGCGCTCGCCGGCTCCGATCGCGTAGCCGATCGCCTTGTCGACGTCGAGACCGGCTTCCGCGGACTTGAGGAAGTGGTGCGCGAGCTCGGACAGCGGTGGCTCGGCGGAGTCACCGTGGAGGCTCTCCATCGCCTCCCCGATCTGCCGGTGCAGCCGCACCCGCCGCGCGGCGTTGTGGCCGTCGTAGAGCGTCTCGTGGATGAGGGCGTGTGAGAAGCTGTAACGGCCGACGCGCCCGGGCACCTCGTCGACGAGCTGGGCGGCGAGCGCCTCGTCGAGCGCCTCCAGCAACTCGTCGGCCGCGAGATCGCTGACCCGCTCGAGCACCTGGAGGTCGAACTCCCGGCCTGCGATCGACGCCAGCGCCAGCGTCTGAGCGGCCCGCTCGTGCAGATGGCCGAGCCTTTGGCGGATGACCTCCTTGAGGCTCTCGGGGATGCCGAGCTGGTCGATCGCGAGGTCCGAGGCCCAGCGGCCGTTGCGGTCGAAGATGGCTCCCGACTCCGACAGGTGGCGAAGCACCTCCTCGATGAAGAACGGGTTGCCCTCGGTCTCGTTGTGAATGGCATGTGACAGCTCCGGCTCCGCCTCGCGGCCGGACCGGGCGCTTATCAGAGCCTGCACGCCGGGTTCGTCGAGCCCCTTCAGGGAAAGTCGCTCGATCTGGTGCTGCCGTTGCAGGTCGGCAAGGGCCTCGGCGAGATGGTCGGTCCGAAACTGCTGCGCCTCCCGGTAGGGCCCGACGATCAGGAGCCGCGACTCGTAGGGTGAACGAGTGAGGTGCTTCAGCAGCGCGAGCGTCGACCTGTCGGCCCAGTGAAGGTCGTCCAGAACCAGCACGATCGGCGTCACGGCCGACTCCTCCGCGAGCAGCGACGCCACCGCTTCGAACAGCAGAAAGCGCTCCGTGTCGGGCTCTCGTTCCGGCGCCTGTGGGAGGTCGGGAAAGCGCTGCGCGAGTTGCGGAAGCAGGCGCGAGAGCTGTGCTCTGTTGGCGAGCCTGTCGAGCAGATGATCGGAAGGCGACGCGGCGACCCAATGGCCGAGCGCCTCCACGAAGGACTGATAAGGGACGAGCGCATCCTCGTCCGAGCGGCCGTAGAGAACCGTCGCTCCCTCCTCGTGTGCCAGGCGGCAGAACTCCGACGCCAGCCTCGTCTTGCCGATGCCCGCCTCGCCGGCGAGCAACATCAGCTGCAGCTGGCCCGACCGAGCGTCCTGCCAGCGCTCTCGCAGGCGGTCCAGATGCGGCTCACGACCCACGAACGCGGTGCGGTTGCCTGTCCGCAGGACCGCCGGAAGTGGAAGTTGCGTCGCATTCGCCACCCGGCCGTTGCCGCCATCTGGAAGGTCGCCGGCCGCAGCGGCGGGTTCCTTTCGCGCGGCGCCGGCGGCACTTCGCACCGCCTCTCCGAGCGCGCCGGCCGACTCGTAGCGCTGGCTGGGGCTCTTGGAAGTCGCGCAACGAACTATCTGGTCGAACCTGGGCGGAAGATCGGGCCGCGCCGGAAGCAGCGACGGCGGTGCGGCATTGACGTGTGCCCACAGCTTGGCGATGTCGGTCTCTCTCACGTATGGGGCCCGGCCGGCAAGCAGCTCGTAGAGGACGCAGCCAAGCGAATAGACGTCGGTGCGAGGGGTCACCGGCAGGCCCTGGATCTGCTCGGGCGCGACATAGTCGACGCTCCCCACCCAGTGTCCCGGGTTGGTCAGGTCGTCCTCGGAGGCGACGTGCCTGCTGAGACCGAAGTCGGTCAGATAGACGTGGTCCTTGTCGGTGACGAGGACGTTTGCGGGTTTCACATCGCGATGGATCAGGTTTCTGGCGTGAGCGGCGTCGAGCGCGTCCGCCACCTGCGAGACGAGGTTCGCGGCCCGAGCCTGATCCAGCTGACCTTCGAGATCGACCAACGTGCGCAGGTCCGTGCCGTCGACCCAGCGCATGCTGATGAAGAGCGTGCCGTCCTCCTCGCCGGCCTCGTAAATGGGGATCACGTTCGGGTGGTCGATCGAGGCCGCGATGCGCGACTCGCGCTTGAAGCGCTCCCGGCGCTTGCTGTCCTGAGCAAGCTCCGAGGCGACCAGCTTCAGGCCCACCGTGCGGCCGAGGCGCAGATGAGTGGCGCGGTAGATCACTCCCATCCCCCCGCGAGCGGCCAGGGCTTCGATGCGATGACCGGCGAACTCCGTGCCGATGCCGAGGTCCGTCGTCATCCGATGTTCTCAGGTCCGCGGCTCACGTCAACCCCGCTGCGCCTGGCGCGCTCGACGATGCGCGCGACGCGCTCGTCCTCGGGCAGCTCCCCGGCGTCGAACACGTGCGACAGCGCCGCGAGGTTCTCGCGTACAGCCTCCACGCTCAGCGCGAGCAGGTCCGCGAGCTCCTGGTCCGCGGCCGCTCCCGACGTCGGTGAGCTGTCGTCCACGAGGGTGCAGAGGGCGACCAGCACCCGTTGCTGCACCTCGGAGAGGAACACAGCTCCGGGCACGCCGACCGCCGTCGCAGTCTCGACGGGGGTGCCCGCAGCGAAGCGTGGGCGCAGGCCGCTCGGGGGCGGAGCCCGGTAGAGGATCAGCGTCTCACCGAAACGCAGGATGTCCCCATCCTGGAGGCGGTGGCGGTCGCCGACGCGCTGGCCGTTGACGAAGGAGCCGTTGTGCGAGCGGCCGTCGTCGAGCAACACCCAGCTGCCCTCGAGGTCGATGATGCTTGCGTGCGAGCGCGATACCTCGACATCCCATTCGAGAGCCACATCGTTGGCAGGGTTGCGGCCGATGCGCACGCGCGACTTGCCGTCGAGGTCGAGCACCTGCTGCTTGCCGTTCCCGTCGCGGTAGCTCAGGTACGGAAGTCCGCGCCGCGCCTCGCTGATGCGCTCGCTGAGCAGAGCGTCGGCACGACCCACCTCGCCGGTCTCGGCGAGCGCTATGCCGAGCTTGAGCAGCAGGTCGGATCGCTCCGGATGCGACTTCGGCACCAGCGCCACCGCCCGCTCGAGCAGGTTCACCGCTGCCGACATGTCGCCGCGCGCCAGCGCGCGACGCCCCGCGTTCGAGAGACGCGTGGCCGCCTGGGCTGCGAGTTCGACGCCGTGCTCGTTCAGCGGTCCCAGGTCGTCGAGGTAGCGGTGTGCCTGCTCCAGGTGATAGCCGAGGATCTCCTCGTACTCACCGGCACGCTCGCCCGCCTTCTGCTGCACCCAGGAGGCGAAACGCTCGTGCAGCTCGGCGCGTGTCTCCTTCAGCATCTGCTCGTAGGCGGCATCCCGGACCAGGATGTGGGTGAAGCGCAGCGACTGCTCCCCGGCGAAGACGCTCGCGCCTGGCCGGATCATCGTCCTGTCGCTCAGCTCCTCGACATGCGCGTCGAGACCGGCGGCGATCGTCGCCGGCAGCATCTCGGCAATGGCACCGGGCCAGAACTCGAGGCCCATGATCGATGCCCTCTCCAACACCATTCGCTTTTGGGGGCTGAGCCGGTCGAGCCGCGAGGCAAGCAGCGCCCGGATGGTGGGCGGAATCGTGACCTTCGACAGTTCGCCGACCACCCTCCACTGCCGGTCGACGCGCTGGAGGATGCCCTCGTCGGCAAGCATGCCGATCATCCCCTCCAAAAACAGCGGGTTGCCCTCGGCCGCGGAGCTGATGCGCGCGGCGGCCGCCTCGGGCAGCTTCGTGGTGCCGAGCAGGTCGGCGATCAGCCCACGGCTGTCGGCGTCGTCGAGCGGCTCGACCGCCAGCCAGGTCGCATTCTCGACCTCCTTGCCCCAATCCGGTCGCTGCTCGAGCAGGTCCGGCCGCGCCGTGCAAAGCATCAGGATCGAATTCCCGTCGATGCGGGCGGCGAGGTACTCGACCATGTCGAGAAACGTCTGCTCCGCCCAGTGGATGTCCTCGAAGATCAGCACGACCGGATGCTCGTGTGCCATCGCCTCGAACAGCCTCCGCACGGCCCAGAAGATCTCCTCCCGGTCCGACGATGCGTCCGAGGCCCCGATCGCGCCGGCCAGGCCGCGCACGATCTCGGCCGCGGCCTGCCCGCCGTGGAGCAGGCCGGCCAGCTTTGCTGTGGCCGACTGCGGCGATTCTCCCTCGCTGATGCCCGCGGCCTGTCTCAGGATCTCCGCCACCGGCCAGAAGGTGATGCCTTCGCCGTAGGAAAGGCAACGCCCGCTCAAAATCGTTGTGCGGTCCTCCAGCCGGGCGACCAGCTCCCTGACCAGTCGCGATTTTCCGATCCCGGCGGCGCCGACAAGGGTCACGAGCTGACACCGCTGCTCGGCAAGCGTGCTCTTGAGCGCTTCGTCCAGCAGCCCGAGCTCACGCTCGCGCCCGATGATGCGCGAATCCTGGCGACCGGTATTCGCCATCCCGCCTGCCGCCACTCCCAGCAGTCTCCAGGCGGGCACCGGTCTCGCCTTCCCCTTCAGCTGCAGCGGCTCCACCGGCTCCGCGTCGATCGCATCGCGGACCAGGCGATGCGTGTCCGCGCCGATCAGCACTTCGCCCGTCGCCGCCGCCCGCTCCAGGCGCGCAGCAACGTTGACGGCATCTCCGACGACCTCCTCGACGGCGAGCGATTGACCCGGGGCCGGGTTCGCGACCACGACCTCGCCGGTGTTGACGCCGACCCGAACCTGCAGGCGGACGCCCCATCTTTCCTGGAGCTCGTCGTTCAGAAGGTTCAGTGCCGGCCCCATCTCGGCCGCCGCGCGCACCGCCCTGAGGGCGTCGTCCTCGTGCAGCCCCGGTATTCCGAAGACGGCCATCACAGCGTCGCCGATGAACTTCGCCACCGTCCCGCCGTGACGCTCGACGGTGTGGCTCATCTCGTCGAAAAAGCGCGACATCACGCGCCGCAGCGACTCCGGATCCAGCTCCTCTCCCAGCTCGGTTGAGCCGGCCAGGTCGCAGAACACGACCGTGACGGTCTTTCGTATCTCGGTCGGCGGCCGGCCGTCGCCGTTCATGCTCAGCCGAGGCCCCAGGTGAGGCCGGCCAGCACAGGGAATCCCCCGCTGCCACGAATCGTTTCTCGAATTGACATGCCTGGCGGCCCCTCCAAGCGGTTGACCTCATCGCCCTTGTGTCGGCGCTTGGGAGTATCCCTCCGGCCGAGCGGCGCCACAAGGTCGGCTTCGCCGGGCTCAGAGGCGCCGCAGCCCCCAAGCAGTTGCATCAGGGCTCAGAACTCGCGGTCCGGCGGGTGACCCGACTCCATCGCCTGGCAGGAGCAGTAGCGAGTGCCGGAGAAGTCCGTCGCGGTCCCGACCGACCATTGCATGACGCCGCCTTTGGTGCCGGTGCCGGCAGTTGACCCTCCGCCCACCTCTATTTTCACCGCGCGGCTGTCCGGCATCGTCATCGTCGAGCTCGCGAAGATGCCGCTGCCACCGTCGTTGGCGTAGCCGTTGTGGCCGAGGTCGATCGTTCCGAGCGCCCCCTGATTGGTGCCGTTGACCGTGATCGTGTCGTTGCGCTCGGGAGTCACACCAGCCTCGCGGTTCACGATCGCGCTCACGGGCTGCGGCACCAGGCCGGTCCATCCGGTCAGGATTGAGTCCGGCGCCACCGCGCCTGGGAACCGGTAGGTGATCGAGTCACCGTCGTCGAGACGGCCGTCGCCGACGGAGGTCTGGACGTCGAGGGCGTACACCACCACGATCGCATGCGCGGTGGAGCGGTTTCCCGCGGCGTCGCGCGCCGTGGCCGTTATTTGGTGAGGGTGGCTGGCCGCCCATCCGGGGCCTCCGAATCAGCGGGCGGGCGGAGGTGCGGATGCCTGCTCCGATATCCACGGCGCCCTGCAAGGCCGATTGCAGGGGGCTCGACCTCAGCCCGTAAAAGCGGTGACTTTGCAGCCTAAATACGGGTCCCGCCAGCATCGCCCGGGGGTGGTGGTGGGTAGGGCAGGGGGCGTGGTGTTGCGTTGTGGGAGAAAGTGGGCTAAAGTGGCGCCACTAGAGAACGACCGGTATGGCGGAGCTCCTCCCGCTCCGCCTTCTGGTCAATCGAGACCGAGGCCATGACTACCGGAGCCGACACCGTGAGGACAGGCGGCAAGGAAAGCGGTCACCCAGTTGGCGTTTCTTGGGCAGTACGAGCACACTCTCGACGCGAAGAACCGGCTCACGATCCCTTCCAGGTTCCGGGATGGCCTCTCAGGGGACGTGATTCTCGCCCGGTCCCTGGACCCCTGCGTCTCCATATACACGGCCGAGGGCTGGGAGCGTTTCACGGGCGAGTGGGTGCGCACGCGGGACCCGTTCAACCCGCAGGCACGCGAGATTCATCGCTTTTTTCACGGCGGATCCTTCGACACGCAGCTGGACTCGGCCGGCCGCATCATGCTTCCGCCCCTTTTGGTGGAGCACGCGGGGCTTGGCAAGGAAGTGGTCGTGATCGGCTGCGACGACTGGATCGAGATCTGGGACCGCGAGAGGTGGCGCGGGCATGAGCTCGACTCCGATGCCGTCGCCCAGGCGGCCCAGAAGCTCGCTTCGGAAGGACCGGTGAGCAGGTGACACTGTTGATGGACATGACCCAACTTCACGTACCGGTGCTCGCCGGCGAGTTGATCGACGTGCTGGACCCGGCTCCGGGCCAGCTCGCGGTCGACTGCACGTTCGGATCGGGCGGTCACGCCCGCCTGATGGCGGACAGGCTCGGCCCGGGCGGAGAGCTGATCTGCATCGATCGCGACCCGCACGCCGAGGAGCGCTTCGCGGACTTCGCGCTGGAGGCCTCCTGCACGACCCGTTTCGTGCTCGGGAACTACGCCGACGTGCTGCCACGGCTGGCGACCGAGGGATTGCACGCGGACCACCTCTACATGGACCTCGGGCTGTCGTCGGTCCAGGTGGACGCTCGTGACCGCGGCTTCTCGTACTCCTACGACGCGCCGCTCGACATGCGCATGGACCCGGCTCAGGACCTGGATGCGCGAAGCGTCGTGAACGAGTGGCCGGAGGAGCGGCTGTCCGCGATCTTCCGCGACTACGGCGAGGAGCGCTACGCGCGCCGGATCGCACGTGAGGTGATCGCGTCCCGCCGCAGCTCCCCGTTCGACACCACGACCGATCTCGTGGCGGCGATCAAGCGCGCCGTGCCCGTGCCGGCGCAGTTCGGCTCCGGTCATCCGGCGCGCCGCGTGTTCCAGGCGATCAGGATTGCCGTCAACGACGAGCTCGGCTCGCTCGAGCGCGCTCTTCCTGTCGCATGGGGGTTGGTGCGCCCCGGTGGGCGGATGGCGGCGATCTCGTTTCATTCGCTCGAGGACCGGCGGGTCAAGCAGTTCTTCGCCGAGCTGGCGCGCGGCTGTGTCTGCCCGCCCGACCTGCCCGTCTGCGCCTGCGGTCGCACGCCGCTGGCCGAGCTGGTCTCGCGCCGTGCCATCAAGCCCTCGCCGGGAGAGATCGCCCAGAACCCCCGTTCGCGCTCCGGTCGCCTGCGTTGCGCCATCAAGCTCGAGGAGGGCTCGAGTTGACGCCACCCGCCGCCGCCACCGCAGCCGCACGCACCAAGCCGGCGGTGCGCGTGAGAAGCACGGCAGGTGGACCATCTGCCGGCGGGCCGAAGCAACGAGGCCCGGCGGCGAGAGCTCAGCGGCCGGCGGCCAGAGCTCAGCGGCCGGCGGCCAGAGCCCAGCGGTCGTCAGCGCAACCACGCCAGCGCCCGGCCTCGGGCTCACGCCGCACCGCCGCCGCCAGGCCGGGGCAAGCGGCGGTGCGTGGCACCGCTCCCTCGCGGCCCCGCGCGCGCCGAGCGTCCGGCGCGGCCGGCCCGCGCGTGATCGAACGAGCCATGCCGCAGCTTCCGACGCTGAGACTGCCGGACCTACGTCCGCACCTGCGAGCGATCCCGGCGCTGCGCCCGGTTCCCGTCCTGGGCGTGATCGGATCGCACGCGTTCAGAGTCGGGCGCAGGCTCCCCGACTCGAGGCTGCTCGACCGTCTGCTTCGAGGGCGCATCTGGATCGGGCTGCTGGCGGTGCTGCTACTCGGCCTGGTGGCGATCAATGTCTCGCTGTTGAAGCTGAACGCGCAGGCCGGCCACAACGCCGAGAAGGTCAAGACGCTCCGGATTCAAAACGATCGCCTGCATGCCAAGGTTTCTCGTCTGCGCTCCGGCGACAGGGTGGAGCGCGCCGCCAGCAGGCTCGGGCTCGTGATGCCCGAGGCCGGCAGCGTGCGCTACCTCTCGGTTGGCTCGAAGGACGGCTCGCGTGCCGCGCGTCCACTTGGGGCCGGCGACCGAATCCCCGGCACGGGCCCGCTGGCGGGTGCGGTGACGAACCCGATCAACCGCGCGCCGGTCGCGGTCACGCCGGCGACAGCCCCGAGCGTGCCCGACACGGCGCCAACGCCCGCTGCCACTCCCACGCCGCAACAAACGGGCGCCCCGGTCGCCGGCGGCGCACAGCCCACCACGGCTCCAACCGCGCCTACCGGGTAGCCCCCAGTGAGCCAGCGGCGCAGGCGGACACGGAAGGTCTCGGCGCGGCTGGTCGAACAGCGCATCGGCCTGCTGTTCGCCGTCTTCCTCGCGCTGCTCGCGGCCGCCACCCTGCGCACCGGGTACCTGCTCGCTTTCAAGGGCTCCGAGCTGAAGCAGCTGGCAGCCACGCAACAGGTCGAGAACAACACCGTTTTCGCCAAGCGGGGAACCATCACCGACCGTCACGGTAAGTCACTGGCCGTCTCGGCCGAGGCCGCCACGATCTACGCCACTCCCTACCTGGTCAAGAACCCTGTCCGTGCAGCGGCCCGGCTGGCACCGCTGCTCGGCAAGCCTGAGAACCAGCTGCTGGAGATCCTCGCCGACCGCGGCCGCGGCTTTGCCTATCTGGCGCGCAAGCTCGACATGCGCAAGGCGGCGCGGATCAAGAAGCTCGGGATCGAGGGCATCGGCACGCTCGACGATGCCCGCCGCTACTACCCGGAGGGCACGCTCGCCTCTCAACTGCTCGGCACCGTCGGGATAGACAACACCGGGCTCTCCGGACTGGAGCTGGCGCTCGACCGGCGGCTGCGCGGCTCCGACGGCAAGCAACGCGTCGTCAAGGACGCGCTCGGGGACGCCGTCTCACTGGATCAGCTCGAGGCCGAGCGCGCCGGCCACGACCTTCGACTGACGATCGACTCGGCGCTTCAGGGCCAGGTCGAGAGCGTGCTGGCCGGCATCGGCCAGGCATACTCGCCCAAGGGCGCGACGGCGATAGTGATGGACCCGCGCAACGGAGACATCCTCGCGATGTCCAACTGGCCGTCGGTGAACGCGAACAACGTCGAGGGAGCGCCGCCGTGGGCACGGGCGAACCGGGCGGTCGGATTCACCTACGAGCCGGGGTCGACCTTCAAGTCCTTCACGGTGGCGGGAGCGCTCCAGGAAGGGCTCGTCCGGCCCGGCTCCACCTACCCGATTGGGCCGCAGATACAGGTGGCCGACAGGGTCATCAAGGAAGCGCACGGAACCGGTGGCCTCTTCACCGTCTCTCAGATCCTGGCGCAATCATCCAACGTGGGGGCGGTCAAGATCGGTCTCGAGCTCGGCGCCACGCACTTTGACCACTGGGTGCGGGCATTCGGCTTCGCGCGCACGACCGGCGTGCCGGTCCCCGGCGAGTCACCCGGCATCGTGCCCGAGGTGAAGGACTACTCGGGCTCGTCGATGGGCAACCTGCCGATCGGCCAGGGCCTGGCCGTGACGCCGCTCCAGATGGCGGCCGCCTATTCGGCGATCGCCAACGGCGGCACGCTGCTGAAGCCGCGGCTGGTGCTCGCCGGCGCGCCGATGCCCGTGCGACGAGTGATCTCGACGCGCACCGCCACCCGGCTTCAGCGCATGCTCGAGGGAGTGCTGGGCCCGACCGGGACCGCCCCCGAGGCCGCCGTGGCGGGTTACGACATCGCCGGCAAGACCGGGACCGCCGAGAAGGCCGTGGCCGGCGGCTATTCGCAGGACAACTTCGTCGCCTCCTTCATCGGCTTCGCTCCCGCGCGCAATGCGCGCCTGCTGGTGTCCGTGATGGTGGACGAGCCCAAGGGAGGCCACACCGGCGGCGAGGTTGCCGCGCCCGCGTTCGAGAAGATCGCCAGCTTCGCGCTTCCCTACCTAGGCATCGCTCCCAAGTAGGCGCACGGTTCGCGACATACGCGAACGTAGAATCCGTGTCATGAAGCTCCGCGAGCTGATTGCGGAGGCAGGGCTGGATGCGCAGTCACCCACGGAGGAGGTGGAGGTCACCGGCCTGGTCTACCGCAGCGACGCCGTCGAGCCCGGGAGTCTGTTCCTGTGCGTGCCCGGCTTCAAGGCGGACGGCCACGACTTCGCCGCTGACGCCGTCGCGCGCGGCGCGGTGGCGCTCGTCTGTGAGCGCCCGCTCGGCGTCGGCGTTTCGGAGCTGGTCGTCGAAAGCGTGCGCGTGGCGGCAGCCCAGCTGGCGGCCGCCTTCCACGGACATCCGACGCGGGAGCTGGACGTGGTCGGCGTGACCGGCACCAACGGCAAGACCACGACCGCGTTCCTGGTCAGGGACGTGCTCGAGGCGGCCGGCCGGCAAACGGGCCTGCTGGGGACGGTTGAGTCCGTGGTCGGCGGTCGGACCGAGCCGGTCGAGCGAACGACGCCCGAGGCGGTCGACCTGCAGGCGACGTTTCGCCGCATGGTCGCGAGCGGCGATGCGGCCTGCGTTATGGAGGTGTCCTCGCACGCGCTGGAGCTCCATCGCGCGGACGCGATCGACTTCGACTGCGCGGTCTTCACCAACCTGACTCAGGACCACCTCGACTTCCACGGCACGCTGGACGAGTACTTCGCCGCCAAGCGAATGCTGTTCGCTCCGCGGGCGGGCAACCCGCCGCGCGCTGCGGCCATCAACGTCGACGACCCGTGGGGCCGCCGGCTGGCGCAGGAGTTGATCGACCTCGGCGTGACGCCGACCGCCACATTCGGCCTCGGCGAGCCGGCCGGCTACAGGGCCGTGCGCGTTCGCTTCGGGGTCGACGGGTCCACCTTCGTCTGCGTCACCGGCGAGCGGGAGATCGAGATCAGCCTTCCGCTGACCGGGCTCTTCAACGTCTACAACGCACTTGCCGCGATCGCCGCCTGCGCGTCGATCGGCATCGATCTCGACACGATCGCCCGCGGGCTCGCTGCCGCCGGCCAGGTACCGGGCCGCTTCGAGGCGGTGGACGAGGGCCAGCCGTTCACTGTGCTGGTCGACTATGCCCACACGCCGGATTCGCTCGCGAACGTGCTGGAGGCGGCGCGCGAGTTGCTGGCGCAGTCCGAGCATGGCGACGGGCGCCTGATCTGCGTCTTCGGCGCCGGCGGCGACCGCGACCGTGACAAGCGGCCGAAGATGGGCGCGGCCGCTCGCCGCCTCGCCGACCATGTGATCGTCACCTCGGACAACCCGCGCTCGGAGGACTCCCACGCGATCATCACAGCGATCGTCGAGGGCGCGGAGCAGGTGCCGGCAACCGAGCGCAGCTCGTCGCTCGCCGTCGAGCCCGACCGGCGCGCCGCGATCGCCGCCGCCCTTGCTGCCGCGGAGCCGCACGACATCGTCCTGATCGCCGGCAAGGGCCACGAGCAGGGCCAGGAGCTCGAGGCCGGCCGCAAGATCCCGTTCGACGATCGCCAGGTCGCACGCGAGCAGCTTCGTCGTTCGCTGGGACCCTCGAACGCCAGGCCGGCAGCCTGACCCAGCGCTCTTGACCGGGCTTGCCGTCATCCTGCCGTGTGAGCCTGGAAGCGGCTTTTCTCAGTGCTTGACCTAACTCCAGAGCGGATCAGAGAGGTCTGCGGCGCCGCCTTGCTTACAGGCGGGCCGAGCGCCGCCGTTCCGCAAGACGCGCCCGGCAGGGCTGTGGCCGACTCGCGTCAGGTGCGATCGGGCGACCTGTTCGTGGGCATCCCGGGGGAGCGCGTGCACGGCGGCGAGTTCGCCCGGCAGGCAATCGAGGCGGGTGCCTGGGGAGTGCTGGTAACGCACGAACATGCCCTGCGGGTCGCCGGCCTCGCGGGCAGCCGCGTTCGAGTGCTGGCCGTCGACGATCCCGTACAGGCGCTCGGGCGACTGGCGCGGGCATGGGTGGACCGGCTTTGGAGCGCGGGGACACGGGTCGTCGGAATCACGGGCTCGACCGGCAAGACCTCAACCAAGGACATCCTTCGCTCGTTGCTCGAACCCCCCTTCGATGGCGCCGTCCACGCCAGCCCCGCCAACTACAACACCGAGATCGGCCTACCGCTGGCGGTACTCGAGGCGGAGCCCGGGGTGCGCGCGCTGGTGCTCGAGATGGCGATGCGCGGCCCGGGCCAGATAAAGGAGCTGTGCGAGATAGCGCCGCCCGACGTCGGCGTCATCACCAACGTGGGCCCGGTGCATCTCGAGCTGCTCGGCACCGTGGAGGCGGTTGCGGAGGCGAAGGCCGAGCTGATCGCGGCCCTTCCGCGCGAGGGCGTCTGCATCGTGCCGGCGGCGGCCGAGGCGCTGCGCCCCCACCTGCGCCGCGAGGTGCGCACGCTCAGCTTCGCCGAATGGCCCCCGGCCGGCGGCGACGCCCTCGCCGAGGCCGGGTCGGTTGCGGGCGCAGCGGCGGACCTGCGCGTGCTGAGCACGCAGCGCGCCGAGGTCGGCGGCCGCCCGGGCATCCGCGCCGAGATCGCGGTTGGCGCCGAGCACGCAACGCTCGACTTCAACTTTCGCCAGGCGCACAACCTCGTCAACGCGCTGGCGGCGATCGGGGCCGCGCACGCGCTCGGCGTTCCACTCGACCGCCTCTCCGAAGGCGCGGCCGCGATTGGCTTCTCGGAGCTTCGGGGGGAGGAGATGGAGCTTCCGAACGATGCCCTGCTGCTGAACGACTCCTACAACGCGAACCCGATATCGATGCGCGCCGCGCTCGACCATCTGGCGCAGGTCGCGGCGGAGCGGGATGGCGCACGCGCGGTGGCCGTGCTGGGGGAGATGGCCGAGCTGGGTCCGGAGGCAGAGGGTTTTCATCGCCAGATCGGTGCCCACGCGGCACGTCTGGGAGTCGCTTCCGTGATCGCAGTCGGTGACCTTGCGCCGGCCTACGCCGAGGGCTACGGCGACGCCGGTGAGCTGACGCAGGTCGCAGGCGCCGAGCAGGCGGCCGAGCAGCTGAGGGGGTCGCTGCGGCCCGGCGACGTCGTGCTCATCAAGGGGTCGCGCTCCGTCGGCCTGGAGCGCGTCGCGCACGCGCTCGCCGAGCAGTCTCGAGGCAGCGGTGAGCAGCTGCGCGAAGCCGGTGCCGGGGAGACGCGATGAAAAGCATCGTCCTGGGAGAGATCCTGATCGCGGGCCTGGCTTCGCTGCTGATCTCGATCTTTCTGGGCCCCAAGTACATCCAGTTCCTTCGCCAGCGCGAGTTCGGCCAGCACATCCGCGAGGAGGGGCCGTCGGCGCATCGCCTGACCAAGGCCGGCACGCCGACGATGGGCGGCCTCGTGATATTGACGGCGATCGCGATCCCGTACCTGATCCTGTCCGAGCGTGACGCCGCCAGCCTGACTGTCTTCGGTGTGGCGTTCGGCTGCGCGGCGATCGGCTTCGCGGACGACTGGCTCAAGATCGTGAAGGCCCGCTCGCTCGGCCTCTCCGCACGAACCAAGCTCTCCTTCCAGCTCGTGATCGCGGTCGCGCTCTGGTACCTGGCAACGCACACGATCGGGCTCGCCGACACGCTCAACCTGCGCATCTCCGACATCAAGATCGACATCGGCGTCTTCTACGTCGTGTTCGTGTTCCTCGTGCTGGCGGGCGCCACCAACGGCGTCAACCTCACCGATGGCCTCGACGGCCTGGCCGCCGGCTGCTGCGCGGTCGTGCTGCTCACGTACACCGCGATGACGTTCATCACCGGCTCCGGGGAGGGCCTGTCGGGCGGGGAGCGTGAGGGCCTGGCGCTGCTTGGCGCCTGCCTGGTGGGAGCCTCCGTCGGATTTCTCTGGTTCAACTCCTTCCCCGCCGCCATCTTCATGGGCGATACGGGCTCGCTCGGCCTCGGGGGCGCGATCGCCGGCATGGCCGTGATGACGAAGTCGGAGGTGCTGCTGATCGTGATCGGCGGCATCTTCGTGATCGAGGCGCTGTCGGTGGCGACGCAGGTGTTCACGTTCCGCACATTCCGCCGCCGCGTGCTGCTGATGGCGCCGCTGCATCACCACTTCGAGCTGCTCGGCTGGTCGGAGAACAAGATCATCGTGCGCTTCTGGATTACGACCGCGATCTTTTGCGCCATCGGCTTCACGCTCTACCAGCAGAGCGTCGGAGCCTGAGCCATTCGCCCCGTGGCCGCGAAGCCGCGCCCAGCGCTGCCCCCGTCGCCGTACCTGGTGGTGGGGCTGGCCCGATCGGGCGTCGCGGCCGCCGTCGCGCTGAGGGCGGCAGATGGAGAGGCCAGGGTGGTCGCCTGCGACTCCGCCAGACCGCCTGAGGCGGTCGATCAGGAGGCAGGGCTGCGGGCGGCAGGCGTCGAAGTCCACCTGGATACGGATGGAACCGAGCTCCTCGTCGCCGACCCGCCGCCGCGTACCGTCGTCAAGAGCCCCGGTGTGCCCGTCGCGGCCGCCGTGGTCGCGAGGGCGCACGAGCTCGGGATGGAGGTCGTCGGAGAGCTCGAGATCGGCTGGCGGCTGCTGCCGAACGAGTTCATAGCCGTGACCGGCACCAACGGAAAGACCACGACGACAGAGCTGATCGGGGCCATTCACCGCCAGGCCGGTCTGCCGGTTGCGGTGGCGGGCAACGTCGGGACGCCGGTCAGCGCGCTGCCAGGCCAGATCGGGCCCGAGGCCACCGTGGTCTGCGAGGCCTCGAGCTTCCAGCTCGAGGACAGCCGGGCGTTCGCGCCGGAGGTGGCGGTGTTTCTCAACTTCTCCGCCGACCATCTCGACCGCCACGGCACGATCGACAGTTACCTGGATGCGAAGCTGAGCGTCTTCGGGCGCCAGACCGAGGATCACGTCGCGGTGCTGAACGATTCCGAGCCGGTGCTATTGCGCCGCCAGATCTCCGGCGCGGCGCAACGGGTTTGGTTCGGGACCCGCGCCGACAGCGACCTGCGCGTCGACGAGGGGCGCATCGCCTGGCGCGGAACGACCCTGATGAGCGTCTCCGACCTCAGCCTGCGCGGCCCCCACAACCTCGAGAACTCGATGGCGGCCGCCGCGGCGACGCTTGCCCGTGGCGTCGAGCCGGAGGCCGTGGCCGCGGCGCTGCGCGAGTTCCGTGGCGTTCCGCACCGCCTCGAGCAGGTGGACGAGATCGACGGCGTCCTATACGTGAACGACTCCAAGGCCACGAATGTCTCGGCTGCCGCGGCGGCGCTGCGGTCGTTCGACGGCGGCGTGCACGCGATCCTCGGCGGCTCGCTGAAGGGCGGCGACTTCGCGGCGCTGGCCGGTCTCGTGACCGAGCATTGCCGCCGCTGCTACCTGATCGGCGAGGCTCAGGAGCGCCTTCAGCAGGACCTGCAGCCGGCGGGCGCGGAGCTCGTGCCCTGCGGCGACCTCGAGCACGCGTTCGCCGAGGCGTCGCGCAGTGCCCGCGGCGGTGAGACAGTGCTGCTTGCGCCGGCCTGCGCGAGCTTCGACCAGTACCGCGACTACGAGCAGCGCGGCGAGCATTTCCGCTCGCTGGTGCGCGCTCTGCGTGGGCAGGGCAACGGGGGCCGGCCGTGAGAAGGCTGATCCCCTTCCGCCTGCCTTCCTTCGGCTCCTCGGAGCGCATGACCTTCGAGCACTCGCTGCTGCGCACGGCGACGCTCTGCCTGATCGCCGCCGGAGCGATCATGGTGTACAGCGCAAGCTCGGGTACCAGCCTGCTCGGCGACAGCGGCGACAGCTCGT
This sequence comes from Solirubrobacterales bacterium, assembly GCA_038330145.1. Classification (GTDB taxonomy): domain Bacteria; phylum Actinomycetota; class Thermoleophilia; order Solirubrobacterales; family JBBDJG01; genus JBBQNR01. The sequence goes on along the minus strand of JBBQNR010000032.1, from coordinate 11,282 downwards.
TTTATTTGAAGCGTTACGTCGGCTCGGCGATCGCCGGCATGATCGTGCTCGCGGTCATGTCGCGCTGCAGCCTCGCGACCGTGCGTCGCCTGACGCCGATGCTGCTGGGCGCGTCGATCCTGGGGCTGTTGCTCGTGAAGGTGCCCGGCTTCGGGCTCGAGGTCAACGGCGCCAAGCGCTGGCTCGGCGCCGGCCCGGTTCAGATACAGCCGTCGGAGATCGCGAAGCTGGCGCTGGTGCTTTATGCGGCCAGCATGATCGCCGCGGACCCCTCGCGCACCCGCTCTCTATATGGAGTACGCCCGCTGCTTCTGGTCGGCGGGGCGATGGCGGCCCTGGTGGTGGTGGAGCCGGACCTCGGAACCGCGATGGTGATCGCGCTCACTCTCGGCGCCCTGCTCGTGGTCGGGGGAGTAAAGCCGCGACACCTTGGATTCCTGGCCGGCAGCCTGGTGCTGATCGCCCTGCTGGCGGCCGTGGCGGAGCCCTACCGGCGTGAGCGGCTGATGAGCTTCATGGACCCCTGGGGTGACAGCAGCGGCTCGGGCTTCCAGTCCGTGCAGGCGATGATCGCGATCGGTTCCGGCGGGCCCTTCGGAGTCGGCCTCGGCGAGAGCGTGCAGAAGCTCTTCTACCTGCCGGAGGCGCACACCGACATGATCCTGGCGGTGATCGGAGAGGAGCTGGGGTTCGCCGGCATCTTCGGCGTGCTGTGCCTCTACGGCATGATCGCGTATGCCGGCCTGCGCGCCGCGCGCACGGCCAAGGACCTGTATGCGAAGCTGATCGCGGCGGGCATAACGTCGGTGATCCTGATCCAGGCCACGATCAACTTCTTCTCTGTGCTCGGACTGTTGCCGCTTACGGGCGTGCCATTGCCGTTCATCTCCTACGGCAACAGCAACCTGATCGTGTTGCTGGCCGGCATGGGGTTGCTGATCAACGTGGCGCAGAACGGCGGTGCGGCGCGAAGCCGCACTGACTCGGGCCGTGGCAAGTCAAGTCGAGGGGGTGGAGGCCGCAGTCTGCGCCTGCTCGACGGAGGAGGAGCAGGCCGAGGTTCGGCGCCCAAGAAGGAGCGCAGGTCGCGCACAGCGACCGGCTCGAGCCGCGCCGCCACCAGCAAGGGGCGCGCCCCGGCAAAGCGTCGCAGCGCCACGGCCAAGGGCCGTGCGAAGCCGGCGACGGGGCGCCTCAAGCCAGCCGCAATAAGAAAGCTGATCGATGGCAAGGATCGTGATCGCAGCCGGCGGGACAGCCGGGCACGTGGTTCCGGCGCTCGCGATCGCCGACGAGCTACGGGCTAGCGGCGCCGACGTCTCGTTCATCGGCACGCGCGAGCGCGCCGAGGCCGAGCTGGTGCCGGCGGCCGGCTACGACATCTCCCACCTGTCGGTCAGCGGGCTCGACCGGCGCAACCCGCTGCGCGCGGCACTCGCGATCGTGCGTGCGACGCGCGCCGTGGTCTCATCGCTGCGCTTGTTGCGGCGCACTCGTGCCGACGCCGTGCTCGCGGCCGGCGGTTACGTCGCCGGCCCGGTGGGAGTGGCGGCCGTGCTGTCGCGCACGCCGCTTGTGCTGAGCGAGTCGGACAGCCACCTGGGGCTCGCCAATCGACTGCTGGCGCCGTTTGCGCGCACCGTCTGCCTCTCGTTCCCGATCGAGGGAAGGGACGGTAAGCGGTACCTGGTCACCGGCCGGCCGGTGACGCGGGCGATCCGCGATGCGCGACGTGACGACGCACGTGCGAGGCTCGGAATCGCCGCCGCCGCCCGTTGCCTGTTCGTGTTCGGCGGCAGCCTCGGCGCCCGCTCCATCAACCTCGCGGCCATCGAGGCGTTCGGCGAGCAGCAGTCCTTCGTTGTGGTTCACGTGTCCGGTCGGCGCGACTTCCCTGAGTTGTCGCGGCGCCTGGAGCGACTCGGCCGGCCCCCGCACTACCGCCTCTACGAGTACCTCGACAGCCTCGCCGACCCGCTCGCGGCCAGCGACCTGGTGCTGGCGCGATCGGGCGGCTCCGTGTTCGAGATCGCCGCGGCCGCAAAGCCGGCGCTGCTGGTCCCGTATCCGCATGCGACCGCTTCGCACCAACGCGACAACGCTCGCTGGATGGCCGACGCCGGCGCCGCGGTCGCGATCGACGACAGCCGGCTCGACCGCGCGCTGCTTTCGCGCATGGTGCCGGACCTGCTGGCCGACGACGAGCGGCTCGCGAGCATGTCGTCGGCCGCGGCAGCGCTTGCTCGCCCGGATGCCGCGGAGAGGATCAGCGGCGAGTTGCTGAGGGCCGGCGAGAAATCGCAACCCGCGCCGCAGGACTTCGGCGAGAAATCGCAACCGGCGCCGCAAGACTCCGGCGACTGGAGCGCCCGGCGGCTGCACTTCGTCGGCATCGGCGGCGCGGGAATGAGCGGGCTGGCTCTGATCGCTCGCAGGCTCGGCGCCCAGGTTTCCGGGTGCGACCGTGCCGAGTCGGCATATACGGCCATGCTGCGCGAGTCCGGGATCGAGCTCTCGATCGGTCACTCGCCCGAGCACGTTCATCCCGGCATGGAGGTGGTGGTCTCGACCGCCATCCCCGACGACGGACCGGAGCTGCTCGCGGCACGGGAGCAGGGCGTTCCGATCCTGCACCGCGGCGAGCTGCTGTCGGAGGTGGCGTCGCTGCGGCGCCTGATCGCCGTCAGCGGCACGCACGGCAAGACGACGACCGCCGCGATGGCGGCGCACGCTCTGGTCGCCTGCGGCGTCGATCCCAGCTTCCTGATCGGTGCCGAATTGCGCGGCGACAGCGACGGCGGCGCCGCCAACGCTTCCTGGGGCGACGGCGGCTGGCTCGTCGCCGAGGCCGACGAGTCGGACCGATCCTTCCTGCGCCTCAGCCCCGAGATCGCCGTCGTCACGAACCTCGAGCTGGATCACCACACGACCTATGGCTCGCTGGTGGAGCTGGAGCAGGCCTTCCACGACTTCCTGACGCGCGTGCCGAAGGGCGGCAGCGCCGTTCTCTGGGACCGGCCCGAGCTACGCACGTTGGTGCCGGAAGGCATTCGAGCCGTCACCTATGACGTGCTCGACGAGGCTGACGCAACCTCCCATGCTCCCTACCTCGGAGCGAGGTCGCTGCGTGCCCAGGCCGGTGGCGTCGGCTTCGAGCTCTGGCGATCGGGCGAGCGCATCAGCGAGGTGAGGCTGCCGGTCCCCGGCCGTCACAACGTGCTCAACGCGCTCGCCGCGCTCGCCGCCTCCGAGTTGGCGGGCTGTGACCTCGAGCAGGCGGCGTGCTCGCTGGCCGGGTTCCGAGCCGCCGGCCGGCGCTTCGAGCTGCGGGGAGAGAGCCGCGGGGTCCGCGTCTTCGACGACTACGCCCACCATCCGACCGAGGTCGTCGCCACGCTGGATGCCGCTCGCTCGCTTCAGCCACAGCGACTGATCGCCGTCTTCCAGCCGCACCTGTACTCGCGCACACGACACCTGCACCGAGAGCTTGGCCGCGCCCTCGTCGGCGCGGACGTGGTCGTGGTGCTTGACGTCTATGCCGCTCGCGAGCGTCCCGAGGGCGAGCTTGCGGGAGTGACCGGAAAGCTGGTCGCCGAGTCGAGCGCCGACCACGCGCCGGGCCGGGAGGTCTGGTGGCTGCCGACGCTCGACGAGGCGCACGCGATGCTTTCGCCGCGGCTGTCGGCGGGCGATCTGGTGGTGACGCTCGGGGCCGGGGACGTCGACCGCCTGGCCGAGTGGCTTGTGGCCGACCTCGACGGAGGCGCGCAAACGTGAGCCGGCGGCACGGATGGCTGCTGTGACGGCCGAGACGATCCCGGCCGGCGTGCGGCGCGATTTCCCGCTTGCCCGGCTGACCACGATCCGCACCGGCGGCCCCGCCGACTATTTCGCGACGGCCGGCGGCCTCGAAGAGCTGGAGCGCCTGCTTGCCTGGGCCGGCGAGATGAGCCTCGACGTAGGAACCGTGGGGTCCGGATCGAACCTCTTGGTGTCGGATTCGGGCGTCAGAGGCCTAGTCATCAAGCTGGAGCAAGAATTGGCCAAGATAAAGAGCGACGGGCCGCGCGTTGTTTGCGGCGGCGGCGCCCGCCTGCCGCAGGTTTCGGCGCGCGCGGCGAGGCTCGGCCTGAGCGGAATCGAGTTCGGCGTCAACATCCCGGGCACGGTGGGCGGCGCCGTGAGGATGAACGCCAACGCCTACGGCGGCGAGCTCCAGCGGGTGCTCGAGTGGGCCGACGTCTGCACCGCTTCGGGCACCGAGCGCCGACCGCCCGAGCGGTTGGGTTTCTCCTACCGGCGCTCCAACCTGGTCGCCGGCGAGATCGTCGCTCGCGCATCGTTCCTGCTCACGCCGGGCGACGCCGCGGCGATCAAGGCCGAACTGGCCGACATGCGTGCCCGCCGCAAGGCCGCCCAGCCGTCGGGCATCAAGACCTTCGGCTCGACATTCAAGAACCCCGACGACCCACGTGCCGAAGGGCGCACCGCCGGCCAACTGCTCGAGGCGGCCGGCTGTCGCGGCCTCGAGCGCGGCGGCGCCCGCTTCTCACCCAAGCACGCGAACTTCGTCGAGAACCGCGGCGATGCCACGACGGCGGAAGTGCTGGAGCTGATGGCCGAGGGGCGGCGGCGCGTGCGCGAGCGCTTCGGCGTCGGCCTCGAGGCGGAGGTGCAACTGCTCGGCGACGTCGATCTGCCGGCCGAGCTTCGCCGCGCGGACAACGGTGACGGGAAGAGCGCAACGTGACGCTCGCCAGGCGCTCCGTCCTGATCGTGGTGATCGTCGCTGTGGCCGGGGCCGGCTGGGCCGGTTACATGTGGGTGCGCGACCTCTCGTTGCTGAAGGTCAAGGACGTCACGATTGAGGGTGTCAGCGGTCGCGAGGCCGGACCGATCAAGCGCGCCCTGACCGAGACGGCCCGCAGCATGACCACGCTGCACGTCGACCAGCACGAGCTGCAGCAGGCCGTCGAGTCGTTTCCCGTCGTGCGCTCGGTGTCCGCCGACGCCGGCTTCCCCAACTCGCTCCACATCAAGGTCGACGCCTACGAGCCCGTCGCCGCCCTCAAGAGCAGCGATGGCCGGCGTGTGGCGGTCTCGGGCGACGGAGTGATGCTGCGGGGAGTGGGGGCGAACGCCAAGCTTCCGGTCGTGGCCGTGGAGTCGATCCCGACCTCGCGTAAGCTGGAGGAGCGGCGGGCAAGAGTGCTCGTCTCGGCGCTCGCCGGCGCTCCCAAGGACCTTCGGCCCCTGGTCGCTCGGGCCTACTCGACCGCGCACGGGATCCGGATCGATCTGCGACAGGGCCCGGTGCTCGAGTTCGGCAGCGCAAACCGCTTCGCTGCCAAGTGGGCGGCGGCCGTGCGCGTCCTGGTCGACACCGAGTCGAGCGGCGCTCGCTTCATCGACGTCAGGCTGCCGGAGCGGCCGGCTGCCGCCGCCTCGGCACCGGGCCCGGACTCGTCGGCGGAGGGGGTGGCAGCCGCGGGTGAGGACACATCGGCCGCCTCGGCCGCCGCCGCGGCCGGCTCCGCGACCAACACCGGCGCGACAGGCCCCGCTCCGAGCGCGCCCGTACTCGATCCCAACGCTCAACCCTGAGTAGAGAGTTCGCCAACTCTGGACCCCTACTCCAGCCTCGGCCGGCACGAATTCTTGCCGACCAGGTTGACATCACGAGGAAACTTGGCCTAATCTGGCGAACCTAGCCCCAACCGGCCGGAACCGATCTAGCCGCCCCTGCTCTTCTGAAGGCCCACAACGTTCAACCGTGACTGGAGCGTTGGACCGCCAAGGCGGAGCCGGCGGTGAGAGTCACGGAGGCGACCCGAACTCGAATGGAAAGCTCTAGCTACCTCGCGGTAATCAAGGTCATCGGCATCGGTGGCGGCGGAACGAACGCCGTCAGCCGCATGGTCGACGCAGGCCTCAAGGGCGTCGAGTTCATCGGTATCAACACCGATAACCAGGCGTTGCTGATGACGGATGCCGACATCAAGCTCAACATCGGCACCGATCTCACGAAGGGCCTCGGTGCCGGCGCCAACCCCGACGTCGGTTTCGCTGCTGCGGAGGAGAGCCACGACGAGATCAAGGAGACGCTGAAGGGAGCGGACATGGTCTTCGTCACGGCCGGCGAAGGCGGGGGCACCGGCACCGGAGGGGCTCCGGTGATCGCCGAGATCGCCCGCGACGAGATCGGCGCCCTCACCGTCGGCGTGGTCACCAGGCCCTTCGAGTTCGAGGGAGCCAAGCGCGCCGAGCAGGCCGAGCAGGGCATCCGGGCCCTGCGCGACAAGGTCGACACGCTGATCGTGATCCCCAACGAGCGCCTGCTGACGATGGTGGAGCGCCGCACCAGCATGCTCGACGCCTTCAAGGAGGCCGACAACGTGCTGCGCCAGGGCGTGCAGGGCATCACCGACCTGATCACGGTTCCGGGCCTGATCAATCTTGACTTCGCCGACGTGCGCACCATCATGCGCGACGCCGGTTCGGCCCTGATGGGCATCGGCTCCGCTTCCGGCGAGAACCGAGCTGCCGAGGCGGCCAAGAACGCGATCTCCTCGCCGCTGCTCGAGGAGTCCGTCGAGGGAGCCACGGGCATCCTGCTCAACATCACCGGCGGGCGGGACCTCGGACTGTTCGAGGTCAACGAGGCCGCCGAGATGGTCACCTCCGCCGCCGACAAGAACAGCAACATCATCTTTGGCTCGGTGATCGACGAGAACATGCAGGACGAGGTGCGTGTCACGGTCATAGCGACCGGCTTCGACGGCGGCCGCGGCCGCCGCTCGACACCGCGCATCGGATCCGGCCGCCGCGAGGTCGTGATGGACGACCGCGTCCGCCGCGAGCTCGAGCTTGGCGATGACGACATCGACATCCCGGAGTTCCTAAAAGATGACTAGGGACGCCGTAGGCGCGAAGCGCCGCAGGCGGCCCACTAGCCTTTAGGTGTCCGAGGGGCGTAGCCCCGAGGCCTGTATACGAAGTAACCGGACCAGCCTTTAGGTGTCCGAGGGGCGTAGCCCCGAGGCTTCATACGTGCCGACTCTCGTTCGCTGGACAGTTAGAGGGTCTATAGGCACCCAAACTGTCCAGCGAACCGGATCGGCCGGGCTTTGATCGGCCGCACGAGAGTCGGCGCGGCGAGTGGCGCTGGCGCGAACCGCCCAACCCCGGTTGCTAGGGTTGCGCCGCAGTGTCAGTGACCGCGGCGGACCTCAGGCGAACCCCCCTCTTCGAGGCCCACGTGCGTGCTGGGGCACGCCTGGTTCCCTTCGCGGGCTGGGAGATGCCGGTCCAGTACGAGGGCATCCGCCAAGAGCACGTCGCGGTGCGAACCATGGCGGGGCTGTTCGACGTCTCACACATGGGCGAGATCGAGACGCGTGGGCGGCGCGCGGCCGAGTTTCTCCAGCACCTGCTCAGCAACGACGTCGACAAGCTGCCGCAGGGTGGCGCTCAGTACTCGCTGCTGTGCGCGGACGACGGCGGCATCCTCGACGACCTCTTCACGTATCGCTTCCCTCACGAACAGTCGAACGACGAGCCCCGCTTCCTCACCGTCGTCAATGCCGCCAACGCCGCGCAGGACTTCGACTGGTTCTCGCGGCACGCACGCGACTGGGACAACGTCGAGGTGATCGACCGCTCGGACCAGTACGCAATGCTGGCGCTCCAGGGGCCGCAGGCGATCGCCATGCTGGAGCCGCTGTTCGCCGGCGCGGAGGTCCCGGCCCGCTTCCGCTTCATCGACACATCGGTGGCCGGCGCGCCCGCCCTCGTCTGCCGCACCGGCTACACCGGCGAGGACGGCGTAGAGCTGCTGCTCGCTCCGGACGATGCAGAGCGAGTCTGGGATGCGCTTCTCTCGGCCGGTGCGAAACCCGCCGGCCTCGGGGCCCGCGACACCCTGCGGCTCGAGGTCTGCTACCCGCTGCACGGCAACGACATCTCGCCGCAGCGAACTCCGATCGAGGCGGGCCTGCGCTGGGCGTGCGCCCTCGAGACCGACTTCGTCGGAGCCGAGCGCCTTCGCGAGCAGGCTGGCGCCGGCACCGAGGAGAAGCTGATGCCATTCGCGTTCACCGGCCCGGGCATACCGCGCCCCGGCTGCGCGGTGCTCGCCGGCGGCGAACGGGTCGGAACGGCCACGAGCGGTACGCTTTCGCCCTGCCTGGAGCTGGGGGTGGGGATGGCCTACGTGCGGTCCGATCTCTCGGCGCCGGGCACCGAGATCGAGATCGACGTGCGGGGCAAGGCGAGGGCCGCCCGCATCGAGTCGAAACCCCTCTATAAAAAGGAGCAATGACTTGGCGGATCCTGCCTTGCCGGAGAGCTATCCGGAAGACCTCAAGTATCACCCGGAGCACGACTGGGCACGGATAGCTGACGGCGAGGCCACGTTCGGCATCACCTGGTACGCCCAGGATGCGCTCGGCGAGGTCGTCTTCTACGACCCACCTGGCGCCGGCTCGACCATCAAGGCCGGCGAGTCCTACGCCGAGATCGAGTCGGTCAAGGCCGTCTCCGACGTCTACGCTCCGCTATCGGGCGAGGTGCTCGCGGTCAACGAGGCCGTGTCCGAGACTCCGGAGCTGATCAACGAGGACCCGTACGACGCCGGCTGGCTGGTCCGCGTGAAGCTGACGGACCCCTCCGAGGTGGAGAACCTGCTCAGCGCCGACGCCTACCGCGAGCTTCTGAAGAGCGCCGAATAGGCCGCCTCCGGGGGGCGGGCCGCTCGGCCTGAGAAAATGGCATCAGGCGGCGGGCGGACCGCACCCGAGAGCCGCTGACCGACAACGCCCATGACTCGATACACATCCGCAACCGAAGACGACCGCAGGGAGATGCTGGAAGCGATCGGCGCTTCGTCGATCGACGACCTCTTCGCCGACCTGCCCGAAGGCGTTCGCCTCGGACGCCCGCTCGACCTGCCCGCCGGCAAGCCCGAGGCCGAGGTCTACGAGGAGCTGTCGGGGCTGGCGGCGCGCAACTCACACGCCGAGAGCGAGGTCACCTTCCTCGGCGCCGGCATGTACGACCACTACGTGCCTGCGATCGTGGACGCGATCACACAGCGCTCGGAGTTCCTGACGCCCTACACGCCTTACCAGCCGGAGATCTCGCAGGGCGGGCTTCAGGTGATGTTCGAGTTCCAGACCTCCATTTCCGAGCTGACCGGGCTGCCGGTCTCGAACGCGTCCCTGTACGAAGGGCCGTCCTCCGTTGCGGCCGCCGGCTACCTGGCTCGCAACGAGACCGGCCGCTCTCGGCTGGTCGTCTCGCGCGGCCTTCATCCACACAGCCGCGAGACGCTCGCCACCTACGCCCGCGGATTCGGCTGCGACCTGGTCGAGGTGCCGTTGCGCGGCGGAGCGACCGATCCCGACGCCCTGGCAGCCGCGGTCGACGACGACACCGCTGCGGTCTTTCTCCAGCAGCCGAACTTCCTCGGCAGCGTCGAGGACCTGGAGGCGCTGGCGCCGGTCGCCAAGCGCACCGGCGCGCTGCTGATCGCCTCGGTAGACCCGATGACGCTCGGCATCCTTCGCCCACCGGGCGAGTTCGACGTCGACGTCGCGGTCGGCGAGGGCCAGCCGCTCGGAAACCGCCTCGATTTCGGCGGTCCCTCGTTCGGCTTCTTCGCCGCACGCGAGCGCTTCATCCGTCGCATGCCAGGACGTATCGCGGGGGAGACGACCGACGTCGACGGTCGCCGCGGCTTCGTGCTCACCCTCCAGACCCGTGAGCAGCACATCCGCCGTGAGAAGGCGACCTCGAACATCTGCACCAGCCAGGCGCTCAACGCGCTGGCCGGCACGGTGTACCTCGCGTGGCTCGGCAAGCAGGGGATGGTCGAGCTGGGGGAGTTGATGCTGAAGCGGACCGCATATGCGCGCGAGCGGCTGACCCAGATCCCCGGCGTGGCCCTGCTGCACGATCAGCCCGTGGTGCGCGAGTTCGCGCTCAAGCTCGACGCACCCGTCGAAGCGGTGCTGCGCGACTGCGCGCAGCGGGGGGTGAACGCCGGCTACGCGCTCGGGCGTGACTACCCCGAGTTGGCCGACGGACTGCTGGTCGCGATCACGGAGCGCCGCTCGCGGGCGGACATCGACATGCTGGCCGACGTGCTGGAGAGCGCGATGGCGGCTCGCCACACCACACCGCAAAAACCCGTCGGCGAGGCGGTGCGGGCGTGACGAACTCCGGCAGGCGGCACGCGGACCGCCGCGACCACCAGACCCCGTTGCAGCGCGAGACCGCGGTGACGGTCTTCGAGAAGTCGAAGCCGGGTCGCAGGGCGGCGACGCTGCCCGCGCTCGACGTGCCCGATCGCGCTCCGGAGGAGCTGCTCCCCGCGCATCTGCTGCGATCGCGGCCGCCGCAGCTGCCCGAGATGGCTGAGCCGGAGATCGTGCGCCACTACAACCGCCTGTCACGTCGCAACTTCGACCTCGACAGCGGCTTCTATCCGCTGGGGTCGTTCACGATGAAGCACAACCCGCGCCTCAACGAGCGCGTCGCAGCGCTCCCAGGCCATGCGCGGCTGCATCCACTGCAGTCACCGGAGCGCGCGCAGGGAGCGCTCGAGCTGATGTGGCGGCTACAGCGATCGCTGTCGGAGATCTGCGGCCTGCCGCACGTCAGCCTCCAGCCCTCAGCCGGCGCCCACGGCGAGCTGGCAGGGTTGTTGCTGACGCGCGCGTATCACGAGGACAAGGGCGAGCGGCGCACAAAGGTGCTGACTCCCGACACCGCCCACGGCACGAACCCCGCGACGGTCACGATGTCGGGGTACGAGGTGGTCAAGGTCGCAACCGACGAGCGTGGCGGCATCGACACCGACGACCTGCGCGCCAAGGCGGACGACGACGTCGCCTGCCTGATGCTCACCAACCCCAACACGCTCGGCCTCTTCGACGAGCGCATCGAAGAGATCGCCGGCATCGTCCACGACACCGGCGCGACCCTCTACTACGACGGCGCCAACCTGAACGCGGTCATGGGGATATCGAGGCCGGGTGACATGGGCTTCGACATCGTCCACGTCAATCTGCACAAGTCCTTCTCGCAGCCGCACGGTGGCGGTGGTCCGGGGGCCGGCCCGATCGTCGTATCGGACCGCATCGAGCCCTACCTGCCGCGCCCGCAGGTCGTGCGCAACGACAACGCCGATGATGGAGGGGCCCCCCCCCACCCCCCCCCCCCCCCCCGACGCCACCCACACCAACCCCCCCCAGCGGTAGGGCGGCGGGCGGGGGGGCCGG
>JBBQNR010000031.1:0-32067 GCA_038330145.1 Solirubrobacterales bacterium | reverse complement strand
ATGAGCGAGCATCTCGCCTCTCCAATCGCCCAGCTCTTGCAGCCGCCGGGTAATGTTTGCCGAAGCCTCGCTATCCGGATGTCGTGTCGGGTTCATGTTCCCTCCGATCCTTTGTTTCGCCAGGCGGCCCTATGCCCGGCGGGCGGGAGCATAGCCCGGAGGACGTAGCCCGCATCTCGCAGTGGTCGCAGTGCGACACGCTTGGGATGGAGCTCGGAGAGCCAGTGCTCAGCGGCCGCACTTCTTCGGCTTCTTGCCCGGCTTGCCCGGGCGGCACGCATGCGGCACGACGGTGGCGACGTAGAGGTCGGTCGAGAGAACACGCGTTTGCCATCGGGCTAAGCGGCAGCCCGCGAACCCCAAGCTCAGGAGTCGGCTTGAGCGTATGCTGCTCCGGGAGCGGATCCCCCGTGACGAGACGAAAGGCAGGCACATGAGCGAGACGACCGATCAGGGCGTTCTCACCCTGGAGCGCCATGGGCATCACCTGTTGCTCATGGGACTCAATCGGCCCGCCAAGCGCAACGCCTTCAACATCGAGCTGCTGCTGGCGCTGGGGCGTGCCTACGAGCAGCTGGAGCAAGACGATGACCTGCGTTGCGGGGTGCTGTTCGCGCACGGCGAGCACTTCACCGGCGGGCTCGACCTGGGCGAGGTTGGACCGGCACTCGCCGAGGGCACCCTCAGCTACCCCGATGACGCCCGGGACCCCTGGCGCAACGACGGCAAGCCCTGGACGACGCCCGTAGTGGCTGCGGCGCAAGGATGGTGCATGACCCTCGGCATCGAACTCCTGCTCGCCGCCGATGTCCGGATTGCCAGCGCCGACGCGCGCTTCGCTCAGCTCGAGATCCAGCGCGGCATCTATCCGTTTGGTGGCGCGACCATCCGCCTGCCCAGAGAGGCCGGATGGGGGAACGCGATGCGGTGGCTGCTGACCGGTGACGAGTATGACGCCGCCGAGGCACACCGGATTGGTCTGGTCCAGGAGGTGACCGAGCCCGGCAAGCACCTGGATCGGGCTGTGGAGCTCGCGGAGGCCATCGCCACTCACTCGGCGCCCCTCGGCGTCCGCACGACGCTCGCCTCAGCCCAGCGTGCCCTCGCGGAAGGAGACCGGGCAGCAGCGTCCCGGCTGACCGAGGACATGGTGGCGTTGCTGCGAACCGAGGACGGCGCGGAAGGCATGATGTCGTTCATCGAGCGCCGTCCGGCCCGGTTCACCGGCCGCTGACGGCGACGAGTCGTCCGCTCGCTTCGAACTCGATAACCGAGCGTCTCAGGCGGCCGCTGCATACCGCAATGTAGGAAAGACTTCGCTTCTCGCGCGCAGAGCAGCAGCGACCACGACAGTCCCCGCTCGGCTAGGCTCACTACGTGTCAGAGCGGAATGTGGAGGGGCATCGTCGCTTGATGTAAGGCTGGCATCTTCGACGCCACCCTGAGCGGATCAAGCTCATCCTTGTCGTGCGGCGCACAGGATTGACTTCAGCGGCTGCTGCCGGCGAGCAGCACCTCCGCGACCGCCTCCGGGTCATCCCACATCGGAACGTGCCCGCATCCGGTCAGCACCACATTGCGCACCGTCGCCGGCAGATGGGCCGGCCGGGAAACGAGCCGATCCAGCTCGGGCCAGACAAGCGTCACCGGTACTCGCAGACGCTCCATGCCCGTGAAGCGGCCGGCCCGCATTGCGTCGTCGGCCGCGTCGAACCCGGGCGCCGTGGCGTAGGTCCGGACAAGGCGCTCGGCCGCGTCAGCAGGCACGCGCTCGGGATGTGCCGTGGTGGCGGCGAGAACCAGGCGTCGTCCCGATGCTCCCCGGACGAGCGCCGACGCCGCGGGGAGCGCGGCGCGCGCCAGCCTGCGGGCCAGCCCACGCCGGGGCATCAGGGGCTGCCGCCAGAGTCCCGCCGGCGCGATCGCGGTCACCGAGCGCGCCTTTCCCGCCAAGGCCAGCTCGAGCGCCACCCATCCACCCAGCGAATTGCCTGCCAGGTGGGGCTTGTCCAGCGACAGTTGGCGGGCCAACGTCGCCACCGCACCGGCAAGCGCGGCCGGCGTCGGCGCATCGGGGCCGCCGAGCATCGGTGACTCGCCGAAGCCGGGCAGGTCGAGCGCTACGACGTCGCGTTTGGCACTCAACCGGTCCATCACCGGGTCCCATACGCGGCGGTCAGCGCCCAGCGCGTGGAGAAGGATGAGCGGCGGGCCCGCCCCACGGCGGTCAAAGGCGAGATTCAGCGCCGGCCTCAGTGCTCGGCGGCGCGGCCCACGACAGCGCTGATCAGCGCCGATCCGCCAGCGACGACCACAGTTGCCGGCGCAGAGCCCTCGGGGAGGCCGCGACCCGCCAGAGTTGCTCCGATGTCCGCGAGGTCCCCGGCGATGCTGGCTGCCAGGTAGGGCCGCACGGGCGCGCCGCGCAGGGCAGCCGCGATCGCCAACCCGTGCAGCGCCACCTCGCGGGCTCCGAGGCCGCGGAGCGCGACCTGCGTCGCGGGCTGGGCCACGGCCGGCCCAAGCCATCTGCGGGTGAGACGACCGGGGGCGGCGATCAGCGCGGCGCCGTAGGCGACGCGCAAGGTCAGCACGGCAAGGGTGGCTGTGCGGGAGGGCGCGGGCATCTGACCAAGTTACGGGCCCGCGGGCAACGTGGATCAGTGATCGGCGCTTCGGCGGCGTGCGTAACCTCATATAGACATGGACCTCTCCGGCGCAACCGCCCTCGTCACCGGCGCAAACCGCGGCATCGGCCGCGCGATCACCGAGGCCCTTGCCGCACGGCCCCTGCGTCTGGTGCTGGCGGGCACGCGCGACGCCGGGAGCTTCGAGCCGGTGAAAGGGGCCGCCGAGGTTCGTCCCGTGCGGCTGGACCTCTCGAGCCGTGAGTCCATCGACTCGTGCGTCGACGCCCTGGGGGAGGATCTCGAGAGGATCGACCTACTCGTGAACAACGCTGGCCAGATGACCGGCGGGCTGCTAGAGGAGCAGGACATGGGCGAGGTCTACTCGATGTTCCAGGCCAATCTGATCGCGGTCGCCCACCTCACGCATCGACTGCTTCCGCACATGCTCGCGGCTGGGCGCGGCAAGGTTGTGAACAACGCGTCCATCAGCGGCTATGCGTACTTCCCCGCCGCCACCACATACGCCGCGTCCAAGGCCGGCGTGGTGGCGCTGAGCGAGTCCCTGCGGCGCGAGCTGAAGGGCACCGGCGTCGACGTCCTGCACCTGGTCACACCCGGCGTGAACACCGACATGCTTGATGCGACCGAGGACGTCTACGGCCGCCACATCGATACATCGCGCTGGGAGAAGGTCGAGCCCGCGGAATGGGCGGCGAAGGTCCTCGAGGCGATCGAGAACGACGACCACGTCCTCGGGCCGGGCGGCCGGACCGCCGTCGCCAAGCTCGCATCGCGGGGCCCGGCCTTCCTGCTCGATTCACTCAGCGCGCGGATGTTCAGCCGCCGACCGCGCTCATAGCGGACGGAGTCGCCGTCACCGCCGCCCGCGGGCGGCGGCCCGCCCACCCCGGCTTCGCCAGCAACGCCTGGATCAGACCGATCCTATGCTCGGCGAACCCGGCCTCGCAGTAGGACAGGTACATCCGCCAGAGCCTGCGGAACCGCTGGTCGTATCCGAGCGACTCCAGCTCCTCGGCGGCGGCCTCGAAGTTCGCCTGCCAGCGGCGCAGCGTCTCGGCGTAATGGGGAGTGAGGTCCTCGAGGTGCTCGGTCGCGAAGTCGGTCCGGCGCCCAACGCACTTCGCGATCACCTGCCGCGAGGGTAGGCAGCCGTTCGGGAACACATAGGTCCGGATGAAGCTCTTCGACGCCTTCTCGACTTCGTATGCGTCGTCGTCCATGGTGATCGCCTGCAGCAGCATCACGCCGTCCGGTGCGAGCAAATCCGAGCAGCACTGGAAGAACGTGCCGAAGTCCTTCCATCCCACTGCCTCGATCATCTCGATCGATACGAGCTTGTCGTAGCTGCCGCGCAGATCGCGATAGTCGTCGAGCAGAACGTCGACACGGCGCTCGACACCGGCCTCCCGCACCCGCGCGAGGGCCATGTCGTATTGCTCCTTCGAGATCGTGGTGGTCGTGACCCGGCAGCCGCGCGTGAGGGCCGCGTGCACCGCGAATCCGCCCCAGCCGGTGCCAATCTCGAGCACGTGGTCGGCGGGCCCCAGGTCGAGCTTGTCGCAGACCATCTCGAGCTTGGCGATGGAGGCCTGCTCCAGCGTCATTCCGGCGTGGTCAAAGACCGCGCAGGAGTACATCAGCGTCGGATCGAGCATGCGGGAGAACAGCTCGTTCCCCAGGTCGTAGTGCGCCGCGATGTCCTTGCGGCTCCGTGTCGGCGTGTTGCGCAGGAAGGCGGCCCGCATCCTCTGATAGGGGGCCCGGACGAACGTCAGCCGGCGGCGAATGCGGTCGATCCCGTGCACGTTGCGCGCAGCGACGCGGATCACCGCCGTGAGGTCGGGCGTGTCCCACAGTCCCGCCATGTAGGACTCGCCCAGACCGCGGCTGCCACGCAGCAGAGACACCCAGGCGCGGGAAGAGCGCACGTAGAGCGTCGCCCGGGGCGCTCCCGTCCCGAACACCTGCGAGTGGCCGTCCTCGATCACCGTCAGCTCCCCGGCGCGCAGCCGCGACAGCAGAGCCGAAACGATCCTGCGCGCAACCCACTCGATCACGACGGCTGTACTCCCGGATGGGGCTGGACCGGCACTCCCTTGAGCTTCAGCGCGACCGCGTGCCCGTAGATCAGGGCCAGCATGCGTAGCGTCGCGGCGGGGTGCCGGGCGGTCACGCCGGCGAGCGAGCGGCGGGTGAGCGGCACGTGTCGAAGCCCGAGCGTGGCATCGAAGACGACCCTCCCGTCCTCGCTGCTCTCGATGTGCACCGAGAGGGTCTTACCCGGCGCGGGAGCGCGCCAGGTGTAGCGCTGTTCCATGCGCATAAAGGGCGACACATGCAGCGCCTTGTCGAGGTCGCCGCGGATCACGGGGCCATTGCCGTGCGGCAGCACGTAGGCGTGGCGCTCGCCCCAGGGCGTGCTGGTCACTTCGGCGAGGACCGACTGCACCTGCTCCCCGCCGGACGCGAAGCAGTAGTAGAAGCTCACCGGGTTGAAGCAGTGCCCGAAGGTGCGCAGATGGGTCAGCACCCGGATCGGCCCCTCGGGCCGTGACCCGCACCGGGATGCGACCAGCGAGCGCACCGCCTCGTCGAGCGGCTGCGCCGGGTCGCCCAGGTAGTCGCTGCGACGGAAGCGCACAAGGCCGGGCGCCGAGCGGACGAGCCTCCCATCCAGCAGGCTGGGCAGCTCGTCGAGGTCCACGTAGGCCATCGCGATGCGATGCCGGAACTCATGGGAGCGGACCGCGAAGCGACGGTGGCGGATCGTGCCTTCATAGAGAGCGCTATGCATCAGATGGTCCCTACCCCGAGGCGCTCGGCAACCCGCACCGCGCTCGTCACGCCGTCCTCGTGGAAGCCCCAGCCCCAGTAGGCGCCGCAGTAGTGCGTGCGGTTGCGGCCACTGATCTCGTGGTGGCACGTCTGCGCGGCCTGGCCGGCCGCGGTGAAGACCGGATGCGCGTAGGGGATCGTGCGGATGATCTTGTCGGGGTCGATCGCGCCGGTGTGGTTGAGCGTCACGCAAAACTCACGGTCGGCGTGCAGCGACTGGAGCCGGTTCATGTGGTAGGTCACGGTGGGCTTGCCTCGGGGCGCAGCGAGCAGGTGGTAGTTCCAGCTCGCCCATGCGCGCCGGCGCCGCGGCAGCAGGCGGGTGTCGGTGTGCAGCACCGCTTCGTTGGGCTGGTACGGGATCGCGCCGAGCAGCTCGTGCTCTCGCTGGGTGGCGTCGGTGAGCAAGGCGAGGGCCTGGTCGGAGTGAGTGGCCAGGACCACCTCGTCGAAGCGCTCGGCCTCGCCGCCGCGCGGGGTGATCGCGACGTGGTCTTCATGACGGTGGATGGAGTCGATCGGTGTCGACAGGCGCAGGCGGTCGCGCCATGGCCTCACGAGCGCCTCGACATAGCGGTGGGACCCGCCGTGGACCGTGCGCCACTTCGGCCTCCCGCGGAAGCTGAGCATCCCGTGGTTGTTGAAGAACTCGAGCAGGAACCGTGCCGGGAAGCTCCACATCTGCCGCGGATCGGCCGACCAGACCGCGGCCGCCTGGGGCACGATCAGCCGGTCGACGAACGCACGGGAGAAGTGCCGGGATTCGAGCCAGTGACCGAGAGACGGGCCCGTGTCGTCGGATCGCAGCAACTCCCGGGCGTCGCGGTTGAAGCGCACCAAATCGGCCACCATCCGGTGGAACCAGGGTGACGCGAGGTGCGCGCGCTTGGCGAAGAGCCCATTGGGTGATGCGCTGCTGTACTCGAAGTCGCTCGCCTCGTCGGTCACGGCGAAGCTCATGGTCGACGCCTGGCTCGCAACACCGATCCGCTCGAGCAGGCGCTCGAAGGTTGGGTAGTTGCGGTCGTTGAAGACGATGAACCCGGTGTCGACCCAGTGCGTCTCGTGCTCGGTGTCCACGCGGACGGTGTTGGTGTGGCCGCCCGGGTAGGCGCCGGCCTCGAACACCGTTACCTGGTGCCGGCGCGCGAGCAGGTGGGCCGCGACCAGGCCGGAGACTCCCGCACCGACGACGGCGATTCTCATTGGCGAAGCTCGGAGTCCGCAGCGTGCACAAACAGTTGTACGCGCCGTCGAGGGTGTTCAGATCACATCAATTCGGCCCGTCACATCACATCGGCCGGTCCGCTTGCCATGTCGGACGTCCTGGAGGACGCTCTTGGAGGAAGGGCGCTTGCGGCACCCACCTCCAATATTCCGCCACCGGTCAGGGTGCGAGGCTCGCTGCCGCACCCGTGACGTCGCCAACGAGTAATTCGGCGCCGAGCGTGGCGGCGAGCGCCTCGGAGGCGCCCGCACCACCGATCCCCACACGGGTGCGACCCGTCAGGCCGTTGATGTCGTCGCTGGCGGCGAGGAACGGCTTCGGGGTGACCGCGGACAGGACCAGAATCGCCGGCAACAGATCGTCGAGCGCGTCGGCGACGCTGTCGAGCGGGGTCTCGGCGCCGAGGTACGTGATTCGCCAGCCACGCTCTCGAAGCGCGAGGCCGAAGCACAGCAGCCCCAGCACGTGCTGCTCGCCGGGCGGGCAGGCTAGAAGGGCCCTCGGCCCCAGACCTTGCCCCCAATCGCGAGCCAGGGCCCGAAGCCGCCCGCCGATCACGTTGCTTGCGAAATGCTCGTGCGCCACCGTGGTCTCCGCAGCCGCCCAGCGCTCGCCAAGCCGGTGGAGAAACGGCAGGATTCCCTGCGACAAAGCGACTCCTAATTCGAAGGTCCCGAAGAGCTGGTCGAGTGCCATTTGTGCCGCCGGCTCGTCGATCGCCTCGAAGCTGCGCTCGAGGTTTCCCTCGATCTCCCGCAAGCCGGGCGATCCATCCTGGGGACCGCTGCCCAGCTTGGTCAGCCGGGCAGCCTCCGAAGCGGAGAACCCAGCGGTGATCAAATCGCCCATCACGCGCACCCGTCGCTCGTCCTCGCCGGAGTAGAGGCGCAGGCCGCCCGCGCTCCGTTCCGGCCGCACCAGCCCATATCGGGTCTCCCATGCGCGCAGCAACTCGGGACTGACGCCAACGCGCCTGCTGAGCTCACCGATCCGGAGCCGTCCCTCTCTGCTGCTCATGATCGGTTCTGAGTGATATCTCGACCGCATCTAAACATTAGCTATACAAATATTGTACACTCCCGTCCGGATGACTTCTTCACAGCTCGCCGCTCTCCACGATTCCGAATTGATGCTTCGCGTCGCGAACGGCGATGCTCGCGCGTTCGAAGCGATCTACGACCGCCACCGAGCGCAGGCGTTCGGCCTGGCCGTGCGAGTCACAGGGCGCCGGAGCACAGCAGAGGAGGTCACGCAGGACGCTTTCCTCAGCCTCTGGCGCAGCGCGCGGGACTATCAGCCGGGGCGCGCGAGCCTCAAGACGTGGTTGCTCGCCCTCGTCCGCAACCGGGGCATCGATTCGCTGCGAAGCCAGGTCCGGCACGAGAACACCGTGGATCTCGACAGCCCCGTCGCAGGCCACTTGGAGGCCGCCGAGCGCACTGCGGAGCAGGTGACCCAAATGGAGGAGTCGCGCCACGCACGCCTGGTGCTCGGCGACCTACCAGCTGCACAACGCGAGGTGATCGAACTCGCCTACTTCGAGGGGCTGAGCCAGGTCGAGATTGCCGGGAAAGTCGGCATACCACTCGGCACCGTGAAAGGCAGGGCGCGCTTGGCGCTCGAAAAGCTGCGCCAATCAGTAGAAACCGAATCCTTGCTGGCGAGTATCGGCTGACCCGGGCGAGGCGCGGGCGATAAGTGTTCTGCACCGTGCCGCCGGACGCATTGATGCCAAACCGGGAAAGAACACGACCGCGGCGGTCACGCCGGCTGCCAGCAGGAAGACCAGGCTGTGGCCTGAAGGGTGTCAAAACCCTGTTCCATCAGGCCGCGGTCCGGTAGTACTCGTGCAGGAGTCCGCCGAGCCGATCACGACGCTTGATCCGGCCGGCAAGCGGAATCGGAGTCGGATCGGGTGGCTCCGGCGGGCGCAGGTCAAGGGCCCTGTGCGGGCGCTCACGGTTGTGGTGCTCGACGAACGTACCTACCACGCGCTCGAGGTGACGAGGTCCGATCATGAGCAGCCAGTCGAGGCACTCCGTGCGCACACTCCGGACGAAGCGCTCCGCATGGGCGTTCGCCTGCGGTGCCCGGAAGGGTGTGCGGATGATCCTGATGCCCTCGGTGCGAAAAACTTCGTCGAAAGCAGCGCTGAACTTTGCGTCGCGGTCATGATGAGGAACTTCGCATTGCCAACAGGCGCGGCGAAGCTAAGATTGCGCGCCTGCTGCGCTATTCAACGGCCATTCGGATTTGCGGTGCAGCCAGCGAGCTGAACGCGGCGGCTCTGAAGCTCGATGAAGAAGAGGACGTAGCAGCGGCGCAGCAAGGCAGTCTCGACCGTGAAGAAGTCGCATGCCACGATGCCCGCTGCTTGCTCGCACAGGAACTCGCGCCAGGTCGGGCCCGAGCGCCGCGGCGCAGGCCCGAGGCCAGCGGCGGCGAGCATGCGCCGAACAGTGCTCGGTGAGACGGAGACGCCGAGCTGCGAGAGCTCCCCGGCGATGCGCTGGTAGCCCCAGCGTGGATTCTCGCGCGCGCCGCAGCACGAGCTCGCGGGTCTGGTGGGCGATTGGTGGGCCGCCGGGTCCGAGCCTCGCGTACGTCCATCTTCGCTTAACAAGCTCGCGGTGCCAGCGGAGAAGGGGGCGCCGCCTGCCGATGAGCAGCCTGAGGAGGAAAGCAAAAGCGAGATAGGCGAAGGAGAGGAGCATTTCGGGGGATGCTTCCAGATCGCTCCCCGCATGCCGCCTGGGGTCAGATCAGGGTTTTGGCACCCTTCAGGCACTCTCTGCTTTCGGTCGTTGTTAAGCGTGGGCGGCGGCTTCGACCGGCATCATCAGGCGTCCCGCCTGCGTACGCAGTCCCCTTGTGGCTAGCTGGTCTCGCAGCGTTCGCACGGCCACATCCTTGGCCTTCGCTTCGAGCATTACGTCGAAGTCACGTCCAGGCGCCGTGTACCGCATGAATTGCTCGAACCCGATCGGATCCACCAGGTCGGCATGAGCGCGAAGCTGAGGCACCATCGTTCGTCGCTCAACTCTCCGACCGCTGCGGATCTTGCGCTCCTCGGTATCAAGACGCGGTGATGAGTAATGGATCTTGGGCGTCACAGCGGCAGGCCAGGTGGCAAGCGCGGCTTCGAGGGCGTCACGATCACTCAACCCAACCGGGTCGTGGCAGTGGTGGTGCAGCAGGTCCCAGACCACCCGCATCCCAGTTCGTTTGGCGAGCTCTACGACGTCAGTCGTGCCGAAGGAACGGTCGTCATTTTCGATCACCAGCCGGCTCCTGGCACTCTCGGATAGCTGCTCGAAGCCAACCAGGAAACGATCGCGCGCAGCGCTCTTGCCACCTGCGGTTCCGCCTACGTGCAGGACCACGACAGCTTCAGGCCCCAGGCCCATCGCCGCGAAAAGAGACGCCTGGACTTCAAGCTCCGCGATTGCGGCAGCCTGGACCCGACTGTCCTGGGAGTTCAAGACCGTGTACTGGCCCGGGTGAGACGAGAGCCGAATATCACTGCGGCGAACGGCCTTTCCGATTGCGGCTAGCTCATCTGTGCATTCCTCAACCTGGCGATGGAACTGTGGCAAGTCGGGATGGCTTGCATACGGGGCGAGCGCG
Source organism: Solirubrobacterales bacterium (assembly GCA_038330145.1). Classification (GTDB taxonomy): domain Bacteria; phylum Actinomycetota; class Thermoleophilia; order Solirubrobacterales; family JBBDJG01; genus JBBQNR01. The sequence continues at coordinate 21,726 of JBBQNR010000031.1, read as the reverse complement.
GTCGCTAACCGGTACATGCGAATGTCGTGTCGGGCGAGATAGTCGAGGATACGGCTCAGTCGCTCCAGCGAACAGCGCAGGTGAGGATTGGACGCCCAGCGCCGGCTGTCGTGAGATGGTAGCCCGCCGTCACCCAGTACTTTGACTGCAAAGCCCAACCGGTGAGCGCTCATGTGCCTAGCTTGCTCGGGCACGCTGCGCTAGCGTCGGCGACTACCGGTCGTCAATGGACTGGACCAGCACCTCGTCCGCAGCGAGAGCAATGCCCTCCTGCCTTCTCGTCATTTGCAAGTCTCGCCGCAGTTAGGCGTGCCATGCGCTCACAGGTATGTATGACGAACCTCACCTGCGAGGTCCACATAGGGATGCGGTTCCTGCTCGAAGGGCAGCTCGATGTTCAAGCCGACTGAACGCGCCCCTGCATCGAGCGCGCCTCGGTTGGCCGCCGCCATGATTCCTGGGCCGCCACCTGTGATCACGGCGAAGCCGGCGCTCCCGAGCATGTGCGCGGTGCGGCGGCAAGCTCGTAGGTCGGGTCTGTCTCGTCGGTTCGCGCCGAGCCGAAGATGGATACCGCAGGGCCGATATAGGCCAGCTCACGAAAGCCGGCCTCGAGCTCCCCATGACACGCTCGATTCGTTCGGCATCGGATTGCGTTGTGAGGATGACTTGGGATTCGGCCCCCAAAAGCTCCTCGTCGTAGGTTGCCGGAGCGCGCGCGACCGCCGCCGAGCTCGATTGGTCGGGCATGCGGCAAGCATATGACCGCGACGTACAAGGCCGCATCCGCGCGGCCCTCCGGTTACTTGGTAGCTGTGATGGTCCCCGTCATTCCTGGGTGGAGCGTGCACACGTAGGTGACCTTTCCTGGCTTGTCCAGGGTGTAGGAGAACGTTCCGCCTTTTCCGAACGCCTTCGACTTGAACTTCTCGCCCTTCGTGGCGACCACGTTGTGGTCGACGGTGTCCTCGTTGGTCCACTTGATCGTCTGTCCCACCTTCGCGGTGAGCGCCTTAGGATCGAACTTGATGTCCTTCATGGCGACCACAATCGTGTTGCCGGCAGATGCGTTGTTGCTTGCACCCACGGTGAACTCGGTCTTTGCCTCCACGCCGGTGTTGCTGTGGTCGTTGTTGGCGATATAGACCTCGAGCTCGTGCTTGCCTTTGGGCAGGTTCCTGTACACAATCGCCGGTGTCACCGATGGCGAGTACTTGCCGTCGACGCCGAGTTGAACCGCGAGCTTGCCGTTCGCGCCCGAGTACTTCGGGTGGTCGTACTTGCCCCCGTCCATCGAGAAGTGGAGGTGGCCGTGACCCTCGACCGACTTCTTCCCGACCGCCTTCGGGTCAAGTGTGAAGCCGCTCACCTGCACCTTCACCCTGACGGGGCTGGAGACGGCTGCTCCCGCCTGGGGCGAGACGAACGAGACCTTCGCGCCCGGGGCGCCGGCCTTCCCGCCGGTGGTCGTGGCGGTCGTGGACGACGAATTCGAATCGTTGTTGTCACTTCCGCAGCCCACTGCGCCGAGCAAGGCGACGGCCGCAAGCGCGACGGCGGCGGTTGGGATCCATTTCACGATCTCAGCTCCTTGGTTTGGGGTTCGCCCTCTCATACGTCTTGCGAGCACGAGCGGATCATGGCCGATTTGAGCGGGGGAAGGGGATGGGCGTACGACAAGGTCGAGCGGCGGATCGAACCTCGGCCGCGAAGAGCGGGGTTCACCCATGGTGCCTCCCGTGTGGTCGCAAGGAGCGCCAACTCTACTTGTGGCGAGCCTTCGAGCATGGCAGGAGGGAACCGGTGCGCTGGGCTTCCGCTTCGCGCATCGCGTGTGTGCCGCGGTCAGGGAGCGGTCACCCGAAGAGACCAGCGGCCCACGCGATTCCGGCCCCGACCACGGCAAGCAGGATCGTGATCGACGCGACTAGCACCGCGGTCCGGTTGATGGCTCCCTCGCTCATGACCGCGGCCCGCTTGAGCTGATCACGCTTCGTCTCGGGCTCCGGAATCGCCGCGACCAGGCGCCGCCCCTCCGTGGTGAGGTTGATGCGCATGATGTGGTGCGGGGTCGAGCCCCAGGCCGCGACGGCCGTCACGTACCGGCCGTCTTCGCGCAGCCCCTGGAGCGTGTCGTACAGCACCTGATCCGAGGGCTCGAGCCCGTGGGCTGCGAGGTCCGCGCGAAGCGCCTCGCCGCTCTGAACGTCCACGTAGTTCTCGCCGGTCGTGCGGTCGATTGCCTTGAGCACGGCGCGCTCGAGCACCGTGAGATTGCCCGAGTCTGAAGTCATTTGGCACAGCCTAGGCGCCACGGGGGACCGCCGAAATTCGGCCCGGTTCCTGCCTCTGCCCGGTCCAGAGAGACGACGGTGTGTCGGGTCGCGGGTCGTCTGCATCGCCGGCCCGATTCGTCCTTCAGAGCGACGCGCGGATCGTCGAGCGGGTGCGGCTAGCGGCCTAACACCTCTTCCCTCAGAAGCCGCACTTCTTCGGCCGCTTGCCCGGCTTGTCCGGGCGGCAAGCCCGAGAAGGGACGGTCGCGACGTAGAGGTCGTTCAGGGCGTCGGTGTCCTCGGGTACGAGGCTCTCCTGCGTGACGAAGAACACGCGGCGTCCGTCCTTCGACGCCCCCACGAATTCGGGGCATAGCGGCTCGAACCCGAAATCAGTGTTCACGCATTCAACCGTGCCGCGGGTGAGGAGGCTCGTGACTCCACCGTAACGCTCGTAAACATCGGGGCAACCGACATCTCCTGGGTACTCGCGGGCGGTGCAGTCGTTGTCCTCGGGCAGCAACGGTTCTCCGGTGGTGAAGAAGACGCGCTCGCCGTCTTCGGATGAGCCGTTGAAGAACGCGTTGTAATCGCCGTTGGGCGAGTTCGGGCCGGTGGAGACCAGGCGTGTGACACCGCTCGTGCGGTCGTAGACGTCGACCTGATTGTCCGTGTCGGTGGGGACGAGCGGCCCCCAAGTTTCGAAGAAGACGTGCGAACCGTCCTTCGAGATGCCCGAGAGACGCACGTCGAAGCCGTCCCTGTTACCGGTGGGCCCCGTGGAAACCAGCCTCAGCACCTCGCCGCGGAGCTCGTATATGTCGACGCACCCCGGGCCAAGAAGGGAGTCGGGGCAAGAATCGGTGTCCTCGGGCACGAGCGGCTCGTCGGTCAAGAAGAAGACGCGCGTGCCATCAGCCGAGACTGCTCCGAATTTCGCTTCCACCGCTGCTGCGCCGCCTGCGGGGCCGACGGATATCAGGCGCGTGACGCCATTCGATCGCTCGTAGACATCAGTACAGCCCCACGGATTCCCGGCCCCGTTGAGGCACTGATCGGTGTCCTCCGGCACCAGCTTCTCCCGAGTCGTGAAAAAGACCCGCCTGCCGTCTTCAGATGCACCGTCGAAATAGGCGTCGAATGGCTCGTTTGCCAGACCAAGGCCCGTTGACACCAACCGGACAGCACCGTCGCGTGTTCGCTCGTACAGGTCCGCGCATCCCTCATGCACAGAACCGCCGTAGTTGACGATGCAGTCATCGGTGTCCTCGGGAACAAGCGAATCCGCGGTCGTGAAGAGCACTCGGCGCCCGTCCGCCGAGGCTCCCTCCCGATGAATAGTCGCCCAACTGGCTTGGTTTGCTGGTGAGGGGAACGGAAAGAGGGCGCCGTTCACGTGCTCCCAGGTACCCACTGGGATTCGGTATCCCGTCGTGCGACGAATGAAGACGCGGGTTCCGTCGAGCGACATGGACTCCAGGAAAAAAGAGTCGAACGGTGTGCTCCCGCCGTCCTGGTCTTGGAAGGAAAGGAGCGTCGTGTCTGCGCCGACGCGCTCGTAGACGTCAATGCAGAGTCCGGGGTCGCCACAGCTATCGGCATCTGCATCAATCAGCGGCGAAGGAGTTTCGAACGCGACTCGCTTGCCGTCTCGCGACACCATGTGATGACAGTCGTCGTGCTCCCCGAGGCACCCGACGCCGTGTGCCAAGCCTCTCGGTCCAACCCCGACGAGCTCGGTTCGGCCGTCTGAGCTCTTGTAGAGGCCATCAGATGTTCTGTACACCGCGGTCCTACCGTCGGGAGTGAGCGCGATGCCGGGCGTGATGTTGGACATGTTCGGCCCCAGAACCTGCCGCGGCACGGTGGACCCCGGTGGATCGACCGACACGAGGCGGAGGACGCTGTGGTTCGCGGACGCGCTCGCCGTGAACGTCCCCGCCGCGATCAGTACCGCGCCCACCAGTAGGAGCGCCGCCCGAAAGCGAAGGGGTAAGGGCGTTCTCGAGACGTCGAGTCTCATTCCGAGCTCCTCCCTGATCCTCCGAGTCCATCCCTCCATGACCAGAAGGACTCTACTCAGTCTTCTTCAGGCCTGCCCGTGATTTCGCTGGTCAGTGCTGGGCTCTCGGCATCCATAAGTCACATGACAGAACGTTGAGGAAAGGGCCTGCAAATCAGCCTGTCACATCCCGGGCGGGATTCGAACCCGCGACCTTCGGGTTATGAGCCCAAAGGTCGCAGAAGGAACAGGTGAATGACCGGCCCAGGGACAGTCTTTGACCTGAGGCGGGACATTCTGATGACCGTCTACAGCTACCCGCAGCCCGTGTTGTTACCGCAGCTCGAGCAGGTGTAGCAGGAGCCGGTGCGCTGCATCATGCCGCCGCACTGCGAGCACGCCGGGCCGAGGTCCAGGCCGGCCATCTTGGCCGGGACGACCGGCGGCGTGTCCGTCAGCGCCGAGGTTGCGGGCTTCGGTTCCGCGGTGTCCGCCTTTGCCTCGCCCTCGGGTGAGGCGTTGCCACCGCCGTTGCCGCCGTTGCCCGAATGGCCGTTGCCGCCGTTGGTGGGAGGGGCTCCGGTCTCCTCGGCCATCTTCTGGGCACGAACCTCGTCCGACATGATGCCGAGCTCCTCGTGCACGGACGGGTCGAGGAAGCGCGACGCCAGCCAGCGCATGATGTAGTCGGGCAGCGACTTCGCGAACGGGATCTCCGGGTTGGTCGTCATGCCCTCCGGGTCGAAGCGCATGTAGCTGAACTTGCGCACGAAGGTCTCCAGCGGCACTCCGTACTGGAGGCCGATCGAGATCGCGGTCGCGAACGCGTTCATCATGCCGCGCAGGGTCGAGCCGTCCTTGCCGATGTCGGTCAGGAAGATCTCGCCCAGCGAGCCGTCCTCGTACTTGCCGGCGGTGATGTAGCCCTCGTGGCCGGCGACGGAGAACTTGTGCGTGAGCGACTCGCGCTCGCGTGGCAGCCGCTGGCGCGGCGGCGCCGGCTCCTGCGACTCGGGGACCGCCTCGCCCTTCTTCGCCTGGGCCTTCGTGCGCAGCGCCTGAGCGGTCTTGGAGCCGTCGCGGTAGATCGCGAGCGCCTTCACGCCCAGCCTCCAGGCCTCCATGTAGGCGTCCATGATGTCGTCAACCGTCGAGTCCTCGGGCAGGTTGACCGTCTTCGAGATCGCGCCCGAGATGAACGGCTGCACCGCCCCCATCATCTTGATGTGGCCCATGTGCGAGATCGCGCGCTCGCCGACCGCGACGTCGAACACCGGCAGGTGCTCGTCCTTGACGGCGGGAGCGCCGATGATCGTGCGGTGATCGTTGACGTAGGCCACGATCTGCTGGATCTCCGGCTCGGAGTAGCCGAGCTTGCGAAGCGCCTCTGGGACCGTCTGGTTGACGATCGTCATCGTGCCTCCGCCGACCAGCTCCTTGATCTTGACGAGCGAGAAGTCGGGTTCGACGCCGGTGGTGTCGCAGTCCATCAGGAACGAGATCGTTCCTGTGGGTGCGAGCACAGTCGCCTGGGCGTTGCGATGCCCGTGGCTCTCACCCAGCTCGACCGCCTCTTCCCAGCTGCGCTGGGCCGCCTCGAGCAGATCGCTCTCCACACCTTCGGGAATCTCGTATGACGCGTCGCGGTGCTTTCGCATTACGCGCAGGTGCGGCTCGCGGTTCTCCTCGAACTTCTCGTAGGGACCGACTGCGGCGGCGATCTCACCGGAGGTGCGGTAGGCGCGGCCGGTCATCAGCGCGGTGATCGCGGCGGCCACCGCACGACCCTCACCCGAGTCGTAGGGCAGGCCTCTCGCCATCAGAAGCGCGCCGAGGTTGGCGTAGCCGAGCCCGAGCTGCCGCATGGCGCGCGCGTTGATGCCGATCTGCTCGGTCGGGTAGCTCGAGAAGCCGACGAGGATCTCCTGCGCCAGGAAGACGATGTCGACGGCGTGCTCGAAGCCCTCGGTGTCGAAGCTGCCGTCCTCGCGCATGAACTTCATCAGGTTGAGTGAGGCGAGGTTGCAGGCCGAGTCGTCGACGTGCATGTATTCCGAGCAGGGGTTGGAGGCGTTGATGCGCCCCGTGTTGGAGCACGTGTGCCAGTCGTTGATCGTGGTGTCGTACTGGACTCCCGGATCGGCGCAGCGCCAGGCCGCCTCGGCGATCTGCCGCATCAACTCGGGCGCGTCGTAGGTGTCGACGGGCTGCCCCGACACGCGGGCGGTCGTGTGCCACTTCTCGTTCCGCTCGACCGCGGTCATGAAGTCGTCGGTGACGCGAACCGAGTTGTTCGCGTTCTGGTACTGGATCGAGTGGAAGCCCTCGCCGTCGATCGACATGTCGAAGCCGGCGTCGCGCAGCGCGGCCGCCTTGTCCTCTTCCTTGGCCTTGCACCAGATGAAGTCCTGGATGTCCGGGTGGTCGATGTCGAGCACGACCATCTTGGCGGCGCGTCTTGTTTTTCCGCCCGACTTGATCGTGCCGGCCCACGCGTCGGCTCCGCGCATGAACGACACCGGCCCGGAGGCGGTGCCACCCTTTGACAGCTGCTCCTTGGAGCCGCGGATCTTCGACAGGTTTATGCCGGACCCCGAGCCGCCCCGGAAGATCATTCCCTCCTTCGTGTTCCAGGACAGGATCGACTCCATCGAGTCGTCGACGGAGAGGATGAAGCAGTTGTGGACCGCGATGTTGTTCGAGAGGTATTCGCCTGACTCGGTTTGGATGTCGTAGACCTGCTGGACACCGCAGTCCTCGATGCTGACGATCTCCTCTTCCCGAATATCAGAGCAGGCCTTGAGACCACGCAGGCCGAGCGACTCCTGGAGCTTTCGCTGCTTGTCGGCGCCGACGAAGCCGACCAGCTCGGCGAAGCGGGCACGCTCGGAGCCAATGCCGATAGCGACCTGATGCATGTCGTGACGGTTCTCTCGCTTGTCAGGCATCTTGATGCGGCGCGAGTAGATGCCGAGCAGGTTGAGCAGGAGTTGGACGTCCTCCGTCCACCGCTCGCCGATGACGGCAAAGCCGATCCTGCCGCCTTCACCCCCGCCATCGCGGCGGACGGTGACATACCCGTCAGCCTGGAAAAGGCTTCTGAGATAGTTGGCGATCTCGAGATGTGACGCGGTCCAGAGACGCTCCGGCGCCCGGATCTCAGTACCGCGCTTCAACAGGTCCCAGCGCTCGACGAAGTCACGCAGGACCTCGCCGTACAGGCGAATCCTCTGGACCCGGATCTCTTGTGTGTCGGCTTCGCGCACGTGACGGTGGATGTCGGGCATGGCGACGTTCAGGTTCTCCATCACCCAGGCGTACTCGTCATCGCTCGCGACCTGAAACTCGATCGTCAGAGAGCGGTTGGTTCCGGTCTCGTACTGACCTACGAACCCGTCTGCCTGGAGCCAGCCGGCAAGCGCTGCCTCTGCCCCCAGCACCCGTTCAGTCTCGTCGACCAGAAGCTCTCTTTCGATGTCAGAAGCGTCAAACGCGCCAGAGTCACCATGCCCCGCCGCTACAAAAGCCGGCTGCAACTGCCGGGCCCGGTGCGGATGAAGATGCATGCGCATTCCGATGCGCAGCTCATCGATCCTGAGCCATTGCGGATTGGTACGTCGCTCCGAAACCGCCTTTACGACGTGATCCGCCGTGGCCTCGACGAAACTGCCATTTCGAAGCGTCACGCGATAAACGGGCTTACTGCCGTTGTCCTTGACCGCGACAATCTGGGTCGTTCCACCGGCGTCGTAGACCTCCCGCCCAATCGCTTCATCCTCGACCAGCTTTCCGATCGGGACCATTCCCTCAGGCGTCGAAACGAGCGCGTGGTACGGCTGGCACGCCGAACATTGCGGACTCTCTTCAAACCCCACGTTGAACCAAACTGGCGAGTTGAAGGCCGCCTGCTGGTTGACGAGGATGTGGGTCAGCTCCGCCTCGAAGGTGTCTGCGTCGTCCGACGACGCGAAGTAGCCGCCCTCTCGTCCCCAGGACGCGATCGTGCCTGCGACACGGCCGACCATCTGCTTGACGGAGTGCTCGCGCTGCGGGGTGTCGAGCTGTCCGCGGAAGTACTTCTGGGTGACGATGTTGGTTGCGTTCTGTGACCAGCTCTTGGGGAACTCGACGTCGAGCTGCTCGAAGGCCGGCTTGGCCGGGTCTCCGATGCGCGCGTCGCGGCGCTCCCACTCGATCTCGTCGAAGGGGTGCACGCCGGGTGCGGTGAAGCGTCGCTCTATGGCCAATCCTTGATCGGCAGCCTGAACGCTGTGGGGGGTGGGTCGGGTGTCGCTGCCTTTGGCCATGAGTTCTCCTTCCGCTGACTGCGGATTCGCTCTATCTGCTCCCCTGCGAGGCCCCCGAGGGGGTGATTTGTTCCGCTATCGGGGGTAACTGAGTAGCTTTATCTTCGGGTCGGACGGAACCGATATCGAAGAGGTGCTCGCGCTGGAGCGGGGGCTCCCGCTCCAGCCTCGCCAGCTCCGCCTCGAATTGATCGACGTCCTCGAACGCCCGGTAGACGGAGGCGAAACGCACGTACGCGACGCGGTCCAGCTCCTTCAGGCCTCGCAGCGCCAGGTCGCCGACGTCGTCGGCGCCGGGGGTGCCCCCCTCCGCCTGCAGCTCGGCGACGATGCGGTCGACGAGAGCCTCGAGCTGCTCTCGCTCGACCGGCCTCTTGATCGCGGCACGCTCCAGGCCGGCGACCAGCTTGCCGCGGTCGAAGGGCTGTCGTGAGCCGTCGCGCTTCCTGATGTAGAGCGGACCCTGGTCGTAGCGCTCGTAGGTGGTGAAGCGGCGGTCGCAGCTCTCGCAGCGCCGGCGCCGCCTGACAGCGTCACCCGGCTCGGCCAGACGCGAGTCGAGGACACGCGTGTCGGGGTTCGCGCAAAATGGGCAATGCATTGACTAGTATTCTACTAGATGTAGAGCCAGATCCCTCCTCCTAACACTACATATTGTGCCCATTTTACGGAATGGGCATGTTCCGCGACCCTCCTCACGTCAGGCGTTCCTCGGCGACCTGCTCGGCCATCCCTAGCGCGCACTTCAACGCGAGACGGGCCTGGCAATGGAGCGAGGCTGTCTGGGCGTATGGCTGGTCGGCGAGGTCCGCGCCCTGCTGGTGAGGCCAGGCGGCCGGCGGGTCCACTGCTTCTGCGTCCGCGCGACCGACCCGGGACTGCCGCGCTCGGACCGCATCGCCCACCTGCTGCTTGCGCTGCGCCAGGACGAGACCGGATTCGCCACCGTCGCCAACCACGCCTTCGCCGGTGCGACCTGGCGCGTGCGCCGGCGCCTGAAGCCCAACCAGCGCCCGGCGCTCGACGCCGCGAAAGCCCTTCAGCGCCAGGCTGCCACGCCTGACTGACGCCATCCCCGGACCGCCGGTCCAGGCTCCGGCGCCAAATCTTGGACAGCAGGCCATAGCAACCGCCTGTGCCGGCCGCCAACATGGTCACATGGCAAGGCAAGGCTCAGAAAGGGGGGTGGTTCGCAGACAGAACGGCGCTCCGGCACTGAAGCCGGCGCGCGACGAGGCGATGATGAAGGAAGTCCGCTCGCTTCTCTCCAAGGATCGGGCCAGGCCGAGCCGTATGCGGCGACTCGAGCGCATGGAGAGCGTCGCCCAGGTCTGGGTGAACGGTCGCCCAGTGGGTGCGGCGCCACAGAACGCGCATCTGTACGAGACGTACGACTGACCGCAGTCTCCTCTCCTCTCCTCTCCTTCCCTCCAACCGGGCCGCCCGTCCCAGGGCGGCTCGTGGGGGTACGATCGGTTTCGTGGCCTGGAACGTCGTCATCGCGGGGGGCGGATTCGGCGGCTTCTTCGCCGCTCGCCAGCTCGAGCGCTCCATGCCGGCGCAGAGCACGCGCATCACGCTCGTCAACGACGTCAACTTCCTGCTCTACACGCCCTTCCTGCCGGAGGCTGCCGCCGGCACGCTGGAGCCGCGGCACGTCGTCACGCCGCTGCGCGACGTGCTCAAGGAGACACATCTGCGCCTGGGAGTGGTGACCGGCCGCGACGCGGCGAGGCGCACGGTCACGATGCGCGGCCAGGAGGGTGAAGAGCACGAGCTGGCCTACGACCAGCTTGTGGTGGCCTTCGGGTCGGTGTCGCGGGTGCTGCCGATCCCCGGCCTCGAGGACCACGCTGTCGGTTTCAAGACGCTGGCCGACGCGATCTGGCTGCGCAACCACGTCATCGAGTCCCTGGAGCTTGCGGACGCCACCGACAACCAGGAGGCGCGCGAAGCGCTGCTCAGCTTCGTCTTCGTCGGTGGAGGCTACGCGGGGCTGGAGGCGCTTGCCGAGCTACAGGACTTCGCGGCCGAGGCGATGAAGTTCTACCCGCGCGCTCGCCTGCACGGCATGCGCTGGGTGCTGCTGGAGGCGACCGGCCGTGTGCTGCCCGAGATCGACAGCGAGCTGGCCGAGCGCGCGATGCGAGACCTGCGCGAGCGCGGAATCGACATCCGGCTTGGAACCACGCTCGAAGAGGTCACGGCGAGCTCGGCCCGCCTCTCGACCGGAGAGACGATCCCGACGCGCACCCTGGTCTGGACCGCCGGCGTCGTGGCACATCCGAGCAACAAGCTGCTCGGCCTGCCGCTCGACGAGCGCGGGCGGATCGTGGTCGACAAGTACATGCGGGTGCAGGGCGAGGATTGCGTCTGGGCGCTCGGCGACGCCGCCGCGGTGCCGGACCCGGCGCACCCGGGCCGGCCCTGCCCGCCCACCGGCCAGCATGCGATCCGGCAGGGCAAGACGGTCGGGAGCAACGTCGCCGCGGCCCTTGGCTCCGGCACCCCCAAGCCCTTCACCTACCGCTCGCTGGGGCAGTTCGTCAACCTCGGCCGCTACCAGGCGGTCGCCAAGGTGGGCCGCGTCAAGCTCCAGGGCTTCCCCGCCTGGTGGTTGGCGCGCAGCTACCACATGAGCCAGATCCCGGGCTTCATGCGCAAGGTGCGCGCGGTCGCAGACTGGACGATCGGCCTGCCCTTCAGCCGCGACATCGCGGAGGTCGGCTCGATCGGCCACCCGCGACCCCTGCGCGAGGACGCCTACACCGGGGCGGGCACGCACCGGGCGCAGGCCGAGTAGCCCGCCGGCGCAAGGCGTGAGCGCCGCCACTTCGTGTTGCCGGCGCCGTCCTTCGCGCTACCCGGCGGCCGGTCGACTGCCCTGAGATGATGGCGCGGCGTCGCAGGCTCACGCCCAATCCAAGGAGGAGGCCGCATGACGGATGACTTCAGGGCGACGGTTTTGATCGACCGTCCGATCGAGGAGGTGTTCGCGTTTCTCGCGGATGGTGAGAACGATCCGAAATTCAGCCCGAGGGTTCTTGAAATCGCCAAGACGACGGATGGGCCGCCGGCGGTCGGCACCGTTTACGCCAGCACGGTCAAGGACGCCGGCATGAAGACAAAACGGGAGTTCAAGCTCACCGAGTTCGAGCCGCCCGCGCGGATTCGCTGGGCGGAGCTCTCCAAGAACCTCGTGACTGCTCCCGAGGGTGGCTACGACTTCGCGCGGGAGGGCAGCGGGACTCGGGTCACGGTCCACAACGTCCTGGAGGGGCACGGCCTGGGCAAGCTGTTCGCCCCATTGGCTCTTCGCTCCGCCCGCAAGGGTGCGGACGACTTCGGGAAGGCGATCAAGGCGGCTGTTGAGGCATCACGCTGAGAGAGCCTCCACGACCAACCAACCGATAGCAGCCGCCGCGCTGCCGAACGACGCAGCCCTAGCGCTTCGAGCGGGCGCGCTGCTTGCTTCGCCCACGCGTCGTGGGCGCGGTGCCTGCGCCGTCCTTCGAGGCGCGGGCTCGCCGCGGGGTAGTGTTGCCTGCGCCGTCCTTCGCGCCACGCGCGCGCTTGGCTGCCACCGGCGCGGGCTCCCTTCTCCTGCCGCCTGCGGAGCCACGGGCGCCGTTCTGCCCCGGCCGCCCACCATTGCGGCCCGCGCCATCGGGCACCAGCGCCTCGCCGAGAACGTCCTCGATCCGGTCCGCGAACATGAAGTCGATGTCCTTGCGCAGGTGCTCGGGGATGTCCTCGATGTCCTGCTGATTCAGTCGCGGCGCGATGACGCGAGTTATGCCGGCGTCCTGAGCGGCCAGCGCCTTCTCCTTCAGGCCGCCGATCGGTAGCACCTGGCCCGTCAGAGTCAGCTCGCCCGTCATGGCCGTGTCGTCGCGCACCGGCCGGTTCGAGATCAGCGACGCCAGCGCGGTCGCCATCGCCACGCCCGCCGAGGGGCCGTCCTTCGGGATCGCGCCGGCCGGCACGTGGATGTGCAGGTCGTGGGTCTGGAAGTAGTCCTCGGGCAGGTCGGGGTTGAGCTGCTCGGCGTGAGCGCGCACGAAGGAGAGCGCGGCCTGCGCGGACTCGCGCATGACGTCGCCCAGCTGGCCCGTTATCGTCAGCTTGCCGGTGCCGCGGTAGTCGGTCGCCTCCACGAACAGCACCTCGCCGCCGACCGGGGTCCAGGCCAGCCCGGTCGCGACGCCCGGCTCGCTGGTGCGCCGCTTGGTCTCGGAGAAGTAACGCCGCTTGCCGAGCATCTGGCGCGCCTTGGTGGCGTTGACCGTCACGCGGCGCTTGGCCCTGCCTTCGGCGAACTCGCGCGCGACCTTGCGGGCGACCGACCCGATCTCGCGCTCGAGGTTTCGCACGCCCGCCTCCCGCGTGTACTCCTCGATGATGACGTCGATCACCTCGTCCTTGATCTCGATCTGTCTTGGCGTCAAGCCATTGCGCTCGATCTGGCGCGGAACCAGGTAACGGCGAGCGATCTCCTTCTTCTCCTCGGCCGTGTATCCGGCGAGCTGGATCACCTCCATGCGATCTCTCAGAGGGCCGGGGATCGCCTCCAGCACATTGGCGGTGGTGATGAACATCACCCTGGAGAGATCGAACGGCAGGTCGAGGTAGTGATCCCTGAAGCTCGAGTTCTGCTCCGGGTCGAGTACCTCGAGCATCGCGCTCGAAGGATCGCCGAGGAAGCCGGATCCCATCTTGTCGATCTCGTCGATCATGAAGACAGGGTTGTTGGAGCCGGCGTCGCGCAGCGCCCGGATGATGGTGCCGGGCAGGGCGCCGACGTAGGTGCGGCGATGGCCGCGGATCTCGGCTTCGTCCCGCACGCCTCCGACCGAGATACGCTCGAACTCTCGCTCCAGCGCTCTCGCGATCGACTTGCCGAGCGATGTCTTGCCGACGCCCGGCGGTCCGACGAAGGACAGGATTGAGCCGCGCGCGTCCGGCTTCAGCTTGCGCACCGCGAGGTGCTCGAGGATGCGGTCCTTGACCTTCTCGATGTCGTAGTGGTCCTCGTCCAGCACCTTGCGCGCGTGGCCGAGGTCGAGGTTGTCCTCGGTCGACTTGGACCAGGGAAGGTCCAGGATCCATTCCAGGTAGGTCCGGATGACGCCGTGCTCGGCGGCGGCCGGAGGCAACTTCTCCAACCGTGACAGCTCGCGCTCGGCCTGCTCGCGCGCGTTCTCCGGCAAGCCTGCCTGCTCGATCTTCTCTCGCAGCTCGTTGATCTCCGCCTGGGTCTCGTCGGCCTCGCCCAGCTCGTCCTGGATCGCCTTCAGCTGCTGGCGCAGGAAGTACTCGCGCTGCGTCTTGTCCATCTCGGACTGGACCTGCGACTGGATGCGTGAGCCGAGCTCCATCACCTCCTGCTCGCGGGCCAGCAGCTCCGACAGGCGACGCAGCCGGTTCGTGACGTCGGGCTCCTCGAGCAGCTCCTGCTTCTCCTCGGTCTTGATGCGCAGCGAGGAGGCGATCATGTGCGCGAGCGTCGCGGGATCGTCGATGTTGGCGATCGCGATCTGAAGCTCCTCGGGCAGGTAGGGAACGCCCTCGATGATTGCGGAGAAGGTGTTCTGGACATGGCGCATCAGCGCCTCCAGCTCGGGCGTGTCCTCGATGATGTCGGGCTCCTCGTGGATGCGCGCGACGAGGTACGGCTCGGTCTTCGTGAAGTCGTCGATGCGCACGCGCTGCGCTCCGTTGACGAGGATGCGAAGTGTGCCGTCCGGCATCTTCAGCATCCGTGCGACGACGCCCGCGACGCCGACCCGGTGGAGGTCGTCGGGGCCGGGCGTCTCGACATCCGGGTTCTTACTGGCGACCATCACCAGCATGCGGTCGCCGCTGAGGACGTCGTTGACGAGCTGGATCGAGCGCTCCTGGCCGACGGCCAGTGGCGTCATGGTGTTGGGGAAGGCGACGGTCTCCCTGAGGGGAAGGACCGGCAGGGCGTCGGGCAGCTGCGAGGAGCCCTCCAGGTCGACGGCCTGGACCTCCTCAGGTGTCTCGTAGGCGATCTCGATCATCTGGGCCGCTTTACGCCTCGTCCTCTCCGCCATCCGAGATCGACACCCTGGGCGTGCCGCTCGGCGGCCGCAGGAGCGGAAGCTCGATGCGAAGCATCCCGCCCTCGTAGGTGGCACTCGCCTGCTTGGCGTCAACGTCGGTGCCGAGCGCGATCTCGCGGCTGAAGCGCCCGTGCTCGATCTCGACCTGCTGGTAGACACGCCCCTCGGTGTCGCGAGGGTTGCGCTCACCGCTGATGATCAGCGTGCGCCCGCGCACCTCCAGGTTGACCCCGGTAACGTCGATTCCCGGCAGCTCCGCGATCACGATCGCCCTCGACGGCTCCCCCGTCTCGCCGCAGTAGTAGACGTCGACACGGGGCCGGAAACCGGCACGCTGGCGGCGTGGGAAGCCGGCGCGCGCCCAGACGTCGTCGAAGAGATCGTCGATCTCCTGGCGCATGCGCTCCAGGTGAGCGAACGTGTCGCGGCCACGGGTCATCGGAGGAACTAGGTTACCCCCTGCGGTTAAGCCGAAATATTCCCGGTTCAACCACAGCCAGGCCGCCGCCGCCTTGGGCCAGCCGCGGGCTCCGAGGGGTGCTCAGGTCTCGAAGACGGCGCCCTCGCGGGCGACCTCTACGGGCCCGTCGAAGGCGCGGCAGGCGCACTTGTGCACCCACAGCTTGTCCAGCTCGTCGGAGACGTGGGTGAGGAGCACGCGCTTGACGCCGGCGCGCTTGCCGTGCTCGGCCGCCTCCTGCGGCGTCAGGTGGCCGCGCACGCCGGTTCGCTCCGGCCGCGGCAGGGTCGCCTCGATGATCAGCAGGTCGGTGCCGTGCGCGAACTCGACCAGCTTCTCGTTCGGCGAGCAGTCGGCGCCGTAGGTGATGCGGCCGCCGCCGTTCGTCGAGCTGATGTCGACGGCGAACGTCTCGGTGAAATGAGGCACGTCCTGGAACCGGAACTTCATCGTCCCGACCTCGAGCTCGCTGTCGGGAGCGAACTCCTCGAGGTCGAACGCGTTGTCGATCAGGTCCTCGTTGCCCCAGGCGCCGACGATCTTGCGGAACAGCTTCGTCGCGCCGCGGGGGGCGTAGAGCTTCGGGCGCGCCGGCTTGTCGGTTCCCGGCCAGCGGTCGACCGGCGTCGGCTGCTGCCGCGGCGCGTACGTGAGCGCGTAGGCGAACGGCACCAGGTCCAGGATGTGGTCGGCGTGCAGGTGCGAGATCACGACCGCGTCGACGGCGGTGTAGTCGCAGTAGAGCCGCAGCTTCGAGAACACCCCGTTGCCGCAGTCGAGCAGGACGCTGGAGCCGTCCTCCTCGATCAAGTAACCGCTACAAGCGCCTCCCGCGTCTTGCCAGGACGGGGACTTGCCTAGAACTGTGAGCCTCATCCTCTCTCTCCGCAGCCCTTGGTGGCAAGGGCCACTAAGTGAATTCTGACACTAAACCGCTCGCGTGCGCAGCAATTGTGTGCAAGTGGTCACACATTGGGCGGTTCGTGTCGCTGTGGCGACACCGAGTCGGGCCGGCTCGACCGCCGGATGTCGAAGGAAATCTAGCCGCTGAGGACGGGCACGGGGCCGCCCGGCTCGTCTGCCGCGTGGGCTGGCATGGCGCCGGCTTGCTGTGACTGCCCGCGGAAGACGAACGTCAACTGCTGCGGCGGGCGCAGGCCGTCGGGATGCGCCGGCCGGAAGGTGGGGCAGGCCTCCGTGAGGCCGAGGGCGCAGAGCTTGTTCTGGTGGAAGAAGCAGTCCTGGCAGCGCGGCTTCTTGGCCTGGCCCTGGCGCCGGGGGTTTGCTTGAACGGGTGCCACGGCGCGGCATGGTGCGCTATCGCGGCCGAGATTTCTAGACCCTCCGAATGGGCCAGTTCCCAAAATCGCAACATTTTCGTTCCAGGCCCACTTTTGCTTTGTCGCAGTTTGGGTAACGGCCGTGACTCGATGGCCTCATGCGACAATCGCGCTGCCGCTGTCGAGGCATTGGAATCACACTCGCACGATCGAGGAGGAGGAACGAGATCGTCCTGACCGATGAGCAGCAGGCCTTCGCGTCCGCCGTGCGGGACTTCTGCCAGCGCGAGTCCGGCAATCGCGAGCAGCGAGACGCCCTCACCGACGGAGGGCGACATGCCCACTCGGGCGAGCTGTACGAGAAGCTCGCCGACCTGGGCTGGCTCGGAATCGGCATCCCCGAGCAGTACGGCGGATCCGGCGGCGGGATGGTCGACGTCTGCCTGTTCCTCGAAGAGACGGCGCGCGGCCAGGCCCCGATCGGCGGCTACGCGGTGACGATGATCGTCGCCGCTGCGTACGAGCGCTTCGGCAGCGAGCAACAGAAGCAGGACGTCCTCGGTGGCATCGTGCGCGGAACCACCGAGGCAATCG
The DNA here is from genome assembly GCA_038330145.1 of Solirubrobacterales bacterium. Classification (GTDB taxonomy): domain Bacteria; phylum Actinomycetota; class Thermoleophilia; order Solirubrobacterales; family JBBDJG01; genus JBBQNR01. Next base: position 4,721 of record JBBQNR010000031.1, on the reverse strand, counting down.
CAATGTCCGAGCCGGAGGCGGGATCGGATGTGGGAAGTCTCAGTTGCCGGGCCGACCGCCAGGACGGCGGATTCGCGATCAACGGGCAGAAGACCTGGATCTCCAACGCCCACTTCGCCGACCACATCCTGGTGGTCACCCGCACCGACCGCTCCGGCACCAAGCACGAGGGGCTCACGATGCTGAGCGTTCCAGCCGGAGCCGAGGGCATGGAGATTCGCGGCATCGACACCATGGGCGGGCGGGAGGTCAACGACGTCTTCCTCACCGACTGCTTCGTCCCGGAGGACGCCGTGCTCGGAAAGCCCGAACAGGGCTGGCGGCAGCTGATGGCCGGGCTCAACGTCGAGCGGCTGATCCTCGCTGCGCTGATGCTCGGCGTTGCCGAGCGTGCCTTTGACGACACGCTCTCGTACGTGAAGGAGCGAAAGCAGTTCGGGCGGCCGATCGGCAGCTTCCAGGCCCTGAGTCACCGCATCGCTGACCTCGCCACCGAGCTGGAGTGCGCTCGGCTGCTGGTGTACGACGTGGCGGAAAAGGTCGACGAGGATCCGGACCGCCTGCTCCCCCGCGAGGCCTCGATGGCGAAGCTCAAGTCCACCGAGACCGCCAAGCGAGTCGCGCTCGAGGGAATGCAGATGATGGGCGGCGCCGGCTACGCCAGCGAGTACGACATGGAGCGGCACGTCCGCACCGCGCTGGTGTCCACCATCTACGGTGGCACGAGCGAGATCCAGAGAGAGATCGTCTCGAAGACCTACGGTCTCTGATCGTCAGGCCACTCGGGCCGGCGGCTCCTGACCCTCGAGCACCGCGATCACGTTTTCGGCCGCAAGACGCGCCATGGCGTTGCGCGTCTCACTGGTCGCAGACCCGATGTGGGGAGCCAGCACGACGTTCTCCAGCTCGCGCAGCTCCGCCGGCACCTCGGGCTCGCGCTCGTAGACGTCCAGGCCGGCGGCCGCCAGCGGGCCCGAGCGAAGCGCCTGCACCAGGGCGGCCGTGTCGACCAGCCCGCCGCGCGACGTGTTGACCAGGATCGAGCCGGGCTTGAACCTCTTCAGCAGCTCGGCGTCCACCAGATGTCGCGTTTCCTTGCTCAGCGGAACGTGCAGCGTCACGACGTCGGACTCGGCCACCAGGTCCGGCAGCTCGCGCCGCTCCACACCCTCGCGATCGTGGCGAGAGCTGTGCAGCAGCCGCGGCTCGAAGCCCCGCAGCAGCTCCGCCACGCGCGAGCCGATGCGCCCCAACCCGACGATGCCCACCGTCGCGCCGCTCAGCTCCCGGCCCAGCAGCTGCTCGGGCTCCCAGCCTCTCCAATCGCCGCGGCGCACCATCCGCTCGCCCTCGCCGATCCTCCGCGCTGCCGCCAGCATCAGCGCCACCGCCAGCTCCGCAGTCGCGTTGGTGAGGACGTCGGGCGTGTTGGTGACGATCACGTCTCGCTCCCTGCACGCCTCGACATCGATGTTGTCGTAGCCGACCGCGAAGTTGGCGACCACGCGCAGGGAAGGGCCGGCGCGGTCGAGCAGCTCGGCCGTCACCGGCACGGTGGGATCGGCGACTATCGCCGCCACGCCGGCGACGTCGTCCGTCCCGACCCGCACGTCGAAGCCCTCCCGCAGCAGGTCGAGCCCCGCGGCCGGGAGCGTGTGCGGGATGACGACCAGCGGCGTCACGACGCCGCCGCCTCCTAGTGCACCTTCCAGCGGGCCTGGATTACAAAAAGGGGCACTAGAGCTTCGCCATCGCGTCGACCAGCTCGCGCACGGCTGCGGCCGACTTCTGGAGAGCCTCGCGCTCCTCATCCGCGAGCTCGATCTCGACTATCTCCTCGACGCCGTCGTGGCCGAGCTTGACCGGCACGCCGACGAACAGGCCGTCGATGCCGAACTCGCCGTCGCAGTAGGCCGCACACGGCAGCACGCGCTTCTGGTCGAACACGATCGAGTCGACCATCTCCGCGACCGCGGCTGCGGGGGCGTAGTAGGCGGACCCGGCCTTCAGCAGCTTGACCACCTCGGCGCCACCGTCACGTGTGCGCTGGACGATCTCGTCGAGCCGCATCTTTTCGATCTTCTGCGACACGGGAATGCCGGCCACGTTGGTGTAGCTGACGACAGGCACCATCGTGTCGCCGTGACCGCCGAGCACGAAGCCCGTCACGTCCTGAGCCGACACGCCGAGCTCCCAGGCGAGGAACGTGCGGAAGCGCGCGGAATCGAGAATGCCCGCCATTCCGACGACGCGCTGGCGCGGGAAGCCCGAGACCTCGAGCGTGACGTGACACATGGCGTCGAGCGGGTTGGTTACGGGGATGATGATCGAGTCCGGTGAGCGCTGTGAGACCTCCTTGGTGACGCTCGCCACGATCTCCTTGTTCGCCGCCAGCAGGTCGTCACGGCTCATGCCGGGCTTGCGGGGAAGACCGGATGTGATGACGACGATGTCGGAGCCCGACGTCTCCTCATAGGTGTTCGTGCCGGTGATGTTCGGCTCGTAGCCGACGACGGGGCCGGCCTGGTTGAGGTCGAGCGCCTTGCCCTGCGGCAGGCCGTCGACGATGTCGACCAGAACGACGTCCGCGTAGTCGCGCTCGGCAATTCTCTGTGCGGTGGTCGCGCCGACGTTGCCGGCACCAACCACTGTGATCTTTTTTCTCATGTTGTTGTTACCTCCTCCCGGTACCAGGGGATCTGAAAAACTAGAAATAGCTGCAGGACGCGGCCGGATTCAACTCCCACACACTGCGCGAGGTGCACAAATGGCGACGACTGACTTCCTGACCAAGCAACGCAGGCAGATAAAGACGCGACTCGAAGAGCTGCGACCGCTCTACGAGGAATACCTGACGCTCGAGAGGGCGCACGAGGCGCTCGACCAGCTCGAGGCTCCGATCCGGAGCGTCGTGCGTGGCCGCCGCGGGCCGGGCCGACCGCCCGGAAGCAAGAACCGCAAGAGCACGCGCGGGCCGGGCCGACCGCCCGGAAGCAAGAACCGCACGACCACCCGCGGCGGGTCGACGGCGCGCCGGTCCACGACACGACGCACGACGGCACGGCGCACCCGACCCGGCGGAACGCGTGCCGAGCAGACCCTCGCGACGATCAAGACGAACCCGGGGATCGACATCACCGAGCTGGCGAAGAAGCTCGGAATCCGGCCCAACTATCTGTACCGGGTCACCGCCCAGCTTCAACGGGAGCGCAAGATCCGGCGTCGTGGCGGTGGCTTTCACTCCGCGTAGGCATCCGCCTCAGGGGGCGGCTACCCCGGCCTCCATCTGAATATCGAGTCGCCTTCGCCGAACACCTGAAGTCACGAGAGTCGGGCTACGCCCGCCTCCATCTTCGCGATTATTGCGTCCGCGACGTCCGACGTCCCAACGGCCGTCGGGTCATCGCGGCTTGGCTTCATGTCATAGGTGACGTGCTTGCCCTCGGCGATCACGGCGGCGATCGCCGACTCGAGGCGGTCGGCCGCCTCCTGCTCGCGCAGGTGACGCAGCATCATCACTCCGCTCAGCATCAGCGCCATCGGGTTCACCTTGTTCATGCCCTTGTACTTGGGGGCCGAGCCGTGGGTCGCCTCGAAGACGGCGTACTCGTCGCCGATGTTCCCGCCCGGTGCAAGCCCGAGGCCACCGATCATGCCCGCGCCGAGGTCGGACACGATGTCGCCATAGAGGTTCGGTAGCACGATCGTGTCGTACTCCTCCGGCCGCGACACGAGCTGGTTGCAGAGGTTGTCGATGATGCGGTCCTCGAACTCGATGTCCGAATAGCCCTTCGCGACGTCCTGCGCCGTGCGCAGGAAGAGACCGTCCGAGAACTTCATGATGTTGGCCTTGTGGGCCGCGACGACCTTGCGGCGGCCGTTGTCGCGCGCGTACTCGAACGCCGAGCGGACGATCCTCGTCGTGCCGAAGACGGAGATCGGCTTGATGGAGATGCCGGCATCCTCACGGATCTCCTTGCCGGTCAGCTCCCTGATCGTCTCGCGCAGCTTGGTGGCCTCCGCCGATCCCATCTCGAACTCGATGCCGGCGTAGAGGTCCTCGTGGTTCTCGCGCACGATCACGATGTCGGTCTCCGGGAAGCGGGTTCGCACCCCCTTGTAGGCCTTGCAGGGGCGCAGACAGCAGTAGAGGTCGAGCTTCTTGCGCAGCGCCACGTTGACGGAGCGAAATCCCGAGCCGACCGGAGTCGTGATCGGGGCCTTGATCGCCACCTTGTTGCGCCTGATCGACTCCAGCACCCGGTCGGGAAGCGGCGTGCCCTCCTTCTCGTAGACGTCGGCGCCGGCCTCCTGCCAGTCCCATTCGAACTCGACGCCGGTCGCCTCGAGCACGCGCCGGGTGGCCTCGGCAAGCTCCGGCCCGGTGCCGTCGCCGGGTATGAACGTCACGCTGTAGGCCACTCGCTCCTCCTGTCTAGGTCAGCACGCCCCTGCGGGGGCTTCCCGCCGCTCGCGCGGCATTATCGCCCTTTTCGCGCGTACGCCGTCCGACCCGAGTCCGGTTTCAAGCGCTGTGGCAGTGATCGAGCCGGTGCGAACCGGAAGACTTCCGGCCTGGGGCTATTCCAGCGCGAAGATGACGCACGTCCCGCGATCCCGCAGCACTGTCTTGTAATGGTCCTCGATGTAGTGCTGGAGATCGGGTTGATATTTCGGAAGCCGTAGCGACTCCAGCCCGGGGACAACGAGATATGACGCGC
>JBBQNR010000030.1:0-33166 GCA_038330145.1 Solirubrobacterales bacterium | reverse complement strand
TCGATGTCGGCTCGTCGCATCCTGGGGCTGAAGCAGGTCCCAAGGGTTGGGCTGTTCGCCCATTAAAGCGGTACGCGAGCTGGGTTCAGAACGTCGTGAGACAGTTCGGTCCCTATCTGCCGTGCGCGTTGGAGAGTTGAGGGGAGTCGTCCCTAGTACGAGAGGACCGGGATGAACGCACCGCTGGTGTATCTGTTGTCCTGCCAAGGGCACTGCAGGTTAGCTACGTGCGGACGGGATAACCGCTGAAGGCATCTAAGCGGGAAGCCCACCTCGAGATGAGCTCTCCCATCCCCTAGAGGGAGTAAGACCCCTGGTAGACCACCAGGTTGATAGGCCGGATGTGTAAGTGCAGCAATGCACTCAGCAGACCGGTACTAATCGGTCGAGGGCTTGACGGATTTTTTCTTGGTTACTCGTTGTTTAACCGCGCCAACTGTGCAGTTTTCAGGGCCCGGCGAGAGGCCGGTCCTCACCGGTTTCCGGTGGCAATAGCGAGGGGGAAACACCTCTTCCCATTCCGAACAGAGCAGTTAAGCCCCTCAGCGCCGATGGTACTTGGCCCGCAAGGGCCTGGGAGAGTAGGTCGCCGCCGGTTTTTCTTGAGAGCCGCTCGCAAGAGGGGCTCTTCTTCGTTCCGGGGCTGCCGTCAGGGTTCTGGCGCGGTCGTCAGGGTTCGGGTTCGGTCGTCAGGGTAACGGTGCCGCGGCGCACCGGCCCCGGTGTGCGTTAATCCCGCCAGGAGATGCGGGTGGCCTCGACCACTTCACACACGAGCATTGCGAGCGCCTCGGCTGAGCCGGCGCTCGACGTCATACGTCTACTCGCCTCCGAGATAGGACCCAGACGCCCGTGCTCGGAGGCCGAGGCCGCTGCGGGGAAGGCGCTGGTCGCGTGGCTGGGTGGGAGCGGGGTGGACGCGCAGCTGGAGAGCTTCCGTGGCTACACCAGCTTTGCCCACCCGTACGCTCTGATGCTGGGTGCTTCGCTCGCCGGGGGACTGCTTCAAGCAAGACACGGCTGGATGGGTACCGCGATTTCAAGTGCCGCACTTGCGGCGCTGTTGCTGGAGGGCGACCTGCGCCTTACGCCGGTGTCGGACCTCCTGTCTCGAGAGCCGAGCGCGAACGTGGTCGCGAGCGTGGCCCCTCGGGGTGAAGAGCGGAGTGGCGTGTGTCTCTGTGGGCACATGGACTCGACGCGGTACGGCCTGCTGTTTCACCCGCAGGCTGTGAAGAGGCTGCAGACGCTGCTCGCCGTGCCCTCGCTGTCGGCACTCGTCCTGGCCGCGGCCCCGCTGGTGCGCCGGCTACCCGCCGGCCGGGTGCTGCGCGGGGCGGCGATCGGAGGCCTTGCCCTCTCGTTGGCCGTGATCGCGGAGCGTGAGCTGCGTGGTGAGGACGTGCCCGGTGCCAGCGACAACGCGTCGGGCGCGGGCGTCGCGGCGCAGTTGATCGTCGAGGCGGCGGCGAGGCCGCTCGAGAACACGCGGGTGGATCTCCTCATCACCGGCTGCGAGGAGGCGGGCATGCTCGGCGCGCAGGCTTATCTTCGCAGTCACCCCGACCGCGCCGCGGGGACCACGTTCCTCAATTTCGACACGGTGGGCGGCGACGTTCCGCTGACGTACATACTCCACGAGGGAATGGTGCCGCGCAGGGCGAGTGCGCGGCTGGTCGGGATGCTCGAGCAGATAGCGGCCAGTCGGCCGGAGCTCGGCCTGCGGCCCGCACGTTCGACGCCGGGCCTCCCGACCGACGCGGCACCGGCGCTGGCACGCGGATACGAGGCGGTCACCCTGCTTGCACAGGGCGCCTGCATCCCGCACTACCACCAGCCGAGCGACACGTACGAGAACGTGCACCTGCCGACCGTCGAGCGGACGCTCGGGGTGGGCAGAGAGCTGCTCGCGCGGCTGGACGCCGAAGCTTAGGAGTCCCCGAGGCGCCCAGCGACGTCGGTCCGGCCCGACTAGGAGTCGGCCCAGGTGCAGGGCTGCTCGGCCTTGGTGACCGAGCCCCCGCGCCGGGGACTGCGCTCGCATGCCGGCTCGGCCGTGCGACCCAGCGCCGGGGCGGGACAGGGCAGGTTCGCCGCGGTGACGTGGCGCCTGCGCGCGACTCGAGAGGATCGACAGCCGTGACGTCCAGGCTGCTCGGTCTCGTGCGAGACCGGCTCGTCGCGGTGCGTTCCCTCGGTCGCCCCGTCGGGCCCTGACAGCTCGTAGGCACCCAGCGTCGCGAAGTCCAGCGCGACCCTGAGGCGGTCTGCGAGCGCCTGCTTGAGGTCCTCGCGCTCCTCGTGGGAGGTTTCTATGTCGATTCGCTTCCAGAACACAAGTTCGCCTACCTTAGGAACGGGGGCGGACAGAACACATGTTCTGCAAGTGCGATTGCAGCCAGGCCCGAGAAGTGGCTCCCTGCAGGCAAATCCGCCCGCCGAGACTGCGCAGGACCTCTCTGGCAGGGCGGCCGCTCCGGGTCGACCACCAGCCTCCATCCAAGACGGCAGATCTCCGACAGGGCGGCCGCTCTGGGTCGACCACCAGCCTCCATCAAGCCGGCAGATCGTGGCGCTCGAGAAAGGCCTCGATCACCTTCGACAGCTGAGCTCCGCGCCAGGCCAGCGGGGAGGAGCCGGGGTCCTCGACCACAAGCTCGGCGCCGGGAATGTGATCGGCGTAGGCCCGGGCGACCTCGAGCGGGTGCTCCGGATCCGCCTCGTCGCGGCTTCCCACGACGAGTGTGGGCGCGCGAACCGCCTCCAGCTCCTCGAGGCTTTCGATCGGCCTCGACCGCACGACCACCCTCAGCGCGTCGGCCACCGCCTGCGGGTGCTCGTGCCGCTCCAGGCGTTGACGGATCGCGCGCTCGACGATGCTCCTGAAGCGCGGCTCGATGGGAGGCTCCCCGTAGACGCGCATGAATCCGTCTACGCCGTCCTTCTGGAGACCCTCGGCCAGCTCGTCCCAGCGGCGGACGCCCTCGTCGCCGGCGTCCACCTCGCCACGGTAGGCGGGCGTGATTTGGATCAGACCCTCCACCCGCTCAGGACGGCGCAGCGCGAGCAGCAACGTCGTGGCGGCGCCCATGGACGCACCGCCGACGACGGCGCGGTCGATGCCGAGCGCGTCCATCAGGCCTTCGAGGTCGCGCACGAGCACGTCGTATGAGTACTCGCCGGGGTCGGGCGCCGGGGTCGACTGGCCGTGGCCGCGGGCGTCATAGCTGATCACGCGGTACCCCGCCTTCTGCAGCAGGCGCGACCCGTGCAGGACGTAGCGGCGCGTCGCCGTCAGCCCGTGCGCCAGCACCAGCGGTGCCCCGCCGCCGCCGCCGTCCTCGACCGCAAGCACCACGTCGCCGACGGGCACGTGGCTGACCGAGGGCTCCGCGGCGCGAGAGGTCAACGCGGGACCCTCGGCAGGCTGACCGCATGCGCAGTGGCACGGGAGGTCAACGCGACACCTTCAAGAGGTTGACTGCAAGCGCGGCGGCGCGGGAGGTCAACGCCGCACGCTCACGGGCCCAGGGTCGACCAGATCTCGAGCTTGGTGCGCACCCGCGCGATCGCCTCGTTCGTGAACTCGGTCGTCGTGGCGTGACCGCCGAGATCGGGAGTCGCCACACCTGACGCGGTCGCCTCCAGCACCGCCTCGTAGATGGCGCGGGACGCCCGCTCCGCCGGCTCGGAGCCGCTGCGCTCGGAGACGTGGTGGAGCAGGGCAGCGACGGCCAGGATCATCGCCATCGGGTTCGCGATGTCCTTGCCCTCGAGCGCCGGGGCGGTGCCGTGTGGCGCCTCGGTCATGGCCACTCGCGTGCGCAGGTTCTCGTCGAAGGACAGCAGCACCGATTCGGCGCCCGCCACCGACCCGAACAGGCGCAGCGCCAGCTCCGACAGCGAGTCGCCGTCGCGGTTGAGCGCGGGGATGACCAGGGGAGAGTCGGCCGAGCCTGAGATCAGACCGGCGTAGGCGGCGTCGATCAACTGCGGGTTGTAAGGAATGTCGGGATGACGCTGCGACGCCGCGTCCATCTCCTCCTTCAGCATTCCCTCATACACGGGGCTGACCGTCCACTTCGGGCCGCCGTAAACCCGCGCGTGCATCCGCTTCGCCGTCTGGAACGAGTACTCGGCCACCGCGCGACAGGTGGAGCGCTCGATGCGCTCCGTGCGCAGCGCGACCTCGTCGCCGTTCTCCTGCCGGCGCGTCTCCTCGGCGCCGTACGCGTCGCCGACGGCCATCCGCACGATCGCGATCGGGTGGTGCACGCCCGCGAGCGGCGGCACTCCGGGGATCCGCCTTCCGGTGCGGATGATCGCCTTGCCGTCGACCTCCCGGCGCAGGATCGTGTTCGGGCTGCCGACGTCGTCGGCGCCCTCCGGGGTGATCGTTGCCGCCTTGATGCCGAAGCCGGCCTCGACCATGGCGCGCGCCGCCGCCAGCACGACCTCGTTGTCGGTGCGGCGGCGGTTTTCGAGCGAGAGGTCGTAGTGCTCCAGCTCGAGACGCAGGCCGCAGACGTCGGGGTCGAGTAGGCGAAGCGCCTGCTCGAGCAGTTCCTGCCCGGTCTGGTCGCCCTCGAGCACGATGATGCGTTCGCCGTCCGGCATCGCAGTGAATCTACCCGAGGCGGTTTTTGAAGCAGCGGAGCGGCGTGGCGCGGGACCTCGCGGCGAGGTCTTTGAAGGAGGAACCCGGCGGGCGCCAAATACCGGCCTTGAACGGTTGTTGAAGGCCTCCGTGGCAAGACAGCCCGAAAGGCCGCACATGTTGGAAGCCCTGCAAAAAGCCGGTATGAAGGGATGAACGCGAGACCGGTGAGGTTTGCCCGGACGCCGAGGCCGGCGCTCCCGGACCGCCGGGGTGGCGCTGTTACCCTTGTCCGGTCTCAGCACGAGGCGCGCAAAATGGACAAGTTCGTTATAGAAGGCGGATACCCGCTCTCGGGGACGGTCGTCCCGGCCGGCAACAAGAACGCCGCGCTGCCGATCGTCGCCGCCTGCCTGCTCACCGACGAAGAGCTGGTGCTGGAGAACGTGCCGCGCATTCGTGACGTCGACTACATGCTGGCGCTGCTCGAGGACCTGGGCGTGAACGTCCTGTGGCGCGACGACCACGAGCTCGTGCTGAGGGCGAACCAGCTCAGAAGCAGCGAGGTGGACGCCGACCTCGGCAGCAAGATCCGCGCGTCGTTCCTGCTCGCCGGGCCGCTGCTTGCGCGCCTGGGCGAGGCGCGAATGCCGCCTCCCGGCGGCGACGTGATCGGCCGCCGGAGGCTGGACCCGCACCTCGACGCGCTCGGCGCGCTCGGCGCTCGTATCGAAACCAAGCGCGAGTATCGGATGTGGGCCCCGGAGGGCCTGCGGGCCTGCGAGGTCTTCATGGACGAGGCAAGCGTGATGGCGACCGAGAATGCGCTCATGGCCGCAGCACTGACGCCGGGCGTGACGACGATTCACAACGCGGCATGCGAGCCTCACGTCCAGGACCTGGCGCGACTGCTGGTCGCGATGGGGGCGAGGGTCGACGGCATCGGATCCAACTCCCTCACGGTCCACGGGCAGGAACGGCTGGGCGGCGCCCGCCACGTCATCTGCCCGGACCACATCGAGGTCGCGAGCTTCATGGCGCTGGCCGCCGTGACAGGTGGTCAGATGCGGATCAAGGACGCTTTTCCGCAGGACCTGCGAATGATCCGCGCGGTATTCGAGCGGCTCGGCCTCACCTCTCATGTCGAGGGTGAGGACGTGATCGTGCCCCCCGAGCAGCGACTGAAGGTCCAGGACGACGTCGGCGATGCGATCCCGAAGATCGACGACGGCCCATGGCCGGCATTCCCCGCCGACCTCACCAGCATCGCGCTCGCAGTGGCGACGCAGGCCGAGGGCACCGTGCTGATCTTCGAGAAGATGTTCGAGAACAGGCTCTTCTTCGTGGACAAACTCACGTCGATGGGCGCTCGGATCGTGCTGTGCGATCCCCACCGGGCGATCGTCAGCGGTCCGAGCCGTCTTCATGGTCAGACCATGGAGAGCCCTGACATCCGGGCCGGCATGGCGATGCTCATCGCGGGCCTGTGCGCCGAGGGCACGTCCGAGATCGGCAACGTCGGCCAGATCGATCGCGGCTACGAGCGGATCGACGACCGGCTGCGCGAGCTCGGCGCCCGCATCGATCGCGTCTCGGGCGATCGCGTCGGCGCCTAGAGCAACCGCTCGCACGGGCAGAGGGACTAGGAGAACGCGGTGCACCACCTGATCCCGCCGGGGACGCGCGACATCTTGCCCGACGAGATGCGCGAGCTGCGCCGGCTCTCGAGCGCGCTTCTCGGCACCTTCGACCGCTTTGGCTACGGAGAGGTCTGGACGCCGACGATGGAGTACGAGGACGTGCTGGTCCAGGGCGACGAGCGCGCCGCCGGTGCCAGTTACCGCCTCTTCGACGAGAACGGGCAGGTGCTGGCGCTGCGCTCCGACATGACGATCCCGATCGCGCGGGTGGTGGCGAACCGCTACGCGGACGCCGAGCCGCCGCTTCGCCTCTGCTATCTCTCCCATGCCTACCGCGCGGTGCGGCCACAGCGCGGCCAGCAGCGCGAGTTCCTGCAGGCCGGCGTGGAGCTGATCGGCTCCGACGCGCCCGAAGGCACAGGTGAGGTGCTGGAGGTGCTGTGCGCCGCTCTCGACGCGGCCGGTCTGCCACGCGCCCGCGTCGGTCTTGGCGACGCCGGGCTGTTCCGCAACCTGCTGGAGGACATCGGCGTCGAGCCCGAGGCGCGCGCTCGTGTGCTGGCGGCGCTGGAGCGGCACGACTTCGTGGCACTGGAGGGCGAGGTCGGCTCGCTTGGCATCGGCGACCGCATGGGCGATGCGCTCGTGAGGCTGGCACAGCTGCGGGGCGGCTCCGACGTGATCGAGCAGGCTGCCGAGCTCGGTGGCGAGGACGTCGCGAGAGCAGCGTCGCGCCTGCGCGACACCGCCACCGAGATCGAGCGGCGGGGGATCGCGGACCGCGTCATCTTCGACCTCGGCCTGGTGCGCGACCTGGGTTACTACAGTGGCGCGATCTTCGAGGTCTACGATCCCGCCGTGGGACACGTGATCGGCGGCGGCGGCCGGTACGACGACCTGCTCGAGCGCTTCGGCCGTGCCCTGCCGGCTTGTGGCTTCGCGCTCTATGTCGAGCGGGTGCACGTGGCACAGGCGGAGGAAGAGCGGCGTGCCGGCGAGTCGCAGGCCGGTTCGGCCGGGTCCGCCGCTGGAGATGCGGCCACGAAAGGTGCGCCATGAGTGAGCCGCTGGAGATCCGGCCACGAAGGGTGCGCCATGAGTGAGCCGCTGCGGCTGGCGGTTCCGCGTGGGGCGCTGTTCGCGGAAACACTCGACCTGCTCGACGCGATCGGCGTCGACACGGCTCCGCTGCGCTCGGACTCTCGCTCGCTGCTGTTCGAGGGCTCGGAGCTGACGCTCGTCACGATGCGGCCGAGCGACGTGCCGACCTACGTCGAGGCCGGCGCGGTCGATCTCGGCATCACAGGCAAGGACGTGCTGATGGAGCAGGAGGAGCGCGTCGTTTACGAGCTGCTCGACCTCGGCTACGGCTACTGCCGCATGGTCGTGGCGACACGGTCGGGCAACGACGCCGACGAGCTCGAGCGGCGCCTGGGCGCGATCAGGATCGCCTCCAAGTACCCGCGCGTCGCCTCCCGGTATTTCGAGCAGAGCGGCAGGCAGGCGGAGGTGATCGAGGTCAAGGGCTCGGTCGAGCTGGCGCCGCTCACGGGCCTCGCCGAGGGCATCGTCGACCTGACAGCGAGCGGCCGCACGCTGCGCGAGAACTCGCTCGAGATCCGCGAGGTGATCGCCGACTGCACGGCGCGGCTGGTCGCCAACCGTGTCGCTCACAAGCTGCGGCAATCGGAGATCGACGAGCTGGTGGAGCGCATCGATGCGCGCTGAGCGTCTCAGCCTCGCTTCCGGCGAGCCGACGCCGGTGCACGAGCTTGCGCAGCGCATTCGCGCGCTGGCGTCCGCGCCGCCCGAGTTGGGTGACGAGGTGCGCGGGATCCTGGCGGCGGTCTTCCACCGTGGCGATGCCGCGGTGACCGAGTTCACCCGGCGCTTCGACAGCCCGAATGCCGTCGAGGAGCTGCGCGTGCCGCCGGCACGGCTCCAGCAGACCCTGAAAGAGCTGGATCCGTCGGTTCGCGCCGGCCTCGAGCTGGCGGCGGCCAACGTGCGAGCGGTGTGCGAGGCCGAGCCGCCGGGGGACGTATCCGTCCAGCTCCCGCAGGGGCAGACCGTGCAGCTGAAGGAGGTCCCGGTCGGCCGGGCGGGCGTGTACGTGCCAGGAGGTCGCGCGGCGTACCCCTCGAGCGTGGTGATGTGCTGCGTGCCGGCCAAGGTCGCCGGCGTGGGCAGAATCGCGGTCGCGACGCCTCCCGGCCCCAACGGCGAGCCGGACCAGACCGTGCTGGCGGCATGCGCCCTCTGCGAGGTCGACGAGGTCTACCTGATGGGCGGCGCCCAGGCGATCGCGGCGCTGGCGTTCGGCACCGACACCGTCGACCCCGTCGACGTGATCGCCGGGCCGGGCAGCTATTACGTCCAGGAGGCCAAGCGGCAGGTCACGGGGGTGGTCCGCATCGACGCCGTCGCGGGGCCGAGCGAGCTGGTCGTGATCGCCGACGCAGAGGCCGACCCCCGCCTTGTGGCGCTCGACCTCGCGGCGCAGTCAGAGCACGGCTCGGAGAGCCTGCTGGTGCTGCTGACCCCGAGCGCTTCGCTGATCGAAACCGTGCAGTCGCTGCTCGACGAGCTCTCGGCTTCCCGGCCGAGCACGTCGGACGCCCCCGTGGCGCTGGTCGAGGTGCCGGGGCTGGAGGCGGCCGTCGGTCTCGCCGACGAGATCGCGCCCGAGCATCTCGAGCTGATCTGCGACGGGGCGCGGGATCTGGCCGGCGCGGTGAAGGCCGCGGGCTGCGTTTTCGTCGGCCCCGGGGCGGCCACCGCCTTCGGCGACTACGTCGCCGGCTCCAACCACGTGCTGCCGACTGGTGGGGCGGCCCGCTTCAGCGGACCGCTTGGCGCAGCCACGTTTCGACGCCGACAGGCGCTGGTATCGTTGCCGCAGAGCGCGGTGAGCGCGCTGGCGCCACACGCGAGCAGCGTCGCGAGGGCCGAGGGGTTCCCGGTTCACGCGGAGTCCGTCGAAGCAAGGGTCGACCCGCAGAGCACGGAGGGATGAGGGTCGCTTCGCAGACCGATCCCGATCCGATCCAGACCAGATGGCAACCACGACACCACCTCGATCGTCTGAGGTCGAGCGATCGACCAAGGAGACGCAGATCCGGCTTCGGCTCGCTCTCGACGGCTCGGGTCGCGCAACCGCCTCCACCGGCGTCGGGTTTCTCGACCACATGCTCGACCTGCTGGCCCGTCACGGGCGGCTCGACCTCGACGTCCAGGCGTCCGGCGACCTCGAGACCGGCGCCCACCACACCACCGAGGACGTCGGCATCGTGCTCGGCAAGGCGCTCGACGAGGCGCTCGGCAACCGCTCCGGGATAGCGCGCTACGGGGATGCGACCGTGCCGATGGACGAGGCACTGGCCCTCTGCGCGATCGACATCAGCGGCCGGCCGTTCTGTGCCTTCGAGGCCGAGCTGCCGGCGACCTCGATCGCCGGCTTCGACACCGAGCTGGCGGAGGAGTTCTTCCGCGCGCTGGCCAACAACGCCAAGCTGACCCTGCACCTGAGGGTGCTGGACGGCTCGAACGCGCACCACATCATCGAGGCCTGCTTCAAGGCCTTTGCGCGAGCGCTGCGCCAGGCGATCTCCGTCGACGCCTCCGAGCCGGGCATCCCGTCGACCAAGGGGCTGCTGTGACGCCGCCGGCACAGGGACCTCGGATCGCGATCGTCGACTACGGGATGGGCAACCTGCGCTCGGTCGAGAAGGCGCTCGAGCGAACGGGGGCCGTGCCCGCCGTCACGAGCGATCACGACCTCATCCGCGACGCCGATGGAATCGTGCTTCCGGGCGTGGGCGCCTTCCCGAAGGCGATGGACAACCTGCGCCGGCTCGGCCTCGACGAGCTGTTGAAGCAGTGGGCGCAGCAGGACGCGCCGCTGCTCGGCATCTGCCTCGGCATGCAACTGCTGTTCGAAGCTTCGAGCGAGAACGAGGGCGACGAGGGACTGGCGCTGCTCGATGGCCGCGTGGAGCGCCTGCCTGCTCCCGACCTGAAGGTGCCGCTGATCGGCTGGAGCCCCGTGCACTGGGAGAAGTCGTCGCGTCTGATCGATCGGCTTCCCGACGAGTGCCCGTTCTACTTCGTGCACTCGTACGCCCCCGTGGGCGTTCGCGACGAGGACCGGCTCGGCAGCACCGAGTACGGCGAGCCGTTCACCTGCGCCGTCGAGCGCGGCTCCATCTACGGAGCCCAGTTCCACCCCGAGAAGTCGAGCTCGGCCGGGCTGAGGCTGCTCGAGAACTTCACGGCCATCTGCAGTCCCGTCGCGGCGCACACCTAGCGTCAAACTTGGCTGGGATCTCTCTCTATCCGGCTGTCGACATCCTCGACGGCAAGGCGGTGCGTCTCGAGCAGGGGGACTTCGACCGCCGGCGCGAGTATGCCGACGACCCGCTCGACGCCGCGCGGAACTGGGCCGGCCAGGGCGCACGCTTCCTGCACGTGGTCGATCTCGACGGGGCCAGGAGCGGTGAGCCGGTCAACCTCGAGCGGCTGGCGACAATCGTCGCCGAGCTGCGCGACTCGTTCGAGCTGATCCAGTACGGAGGCGGACTGCGCAGCCGCGAGGCCGCGCGCTCCGCGCTCGACGCGGGCGCCGACCGGGTGGTGATCGGAACCGCCGCCTTCCGCGACCCGCCGCTGCTGGCGGCGCTGGTCGCCGAGCACGGGGAGAGGATCGCCGTCGGGCTGGACGTCAAGGGTGGCCGCGTGGCGCTGCACGGCTGGCAGCAGGCCGCGGACGCCACGCCGGCGGCCGCTGCGCAGGAGCTCGCGACCGCCGGCGTGCGGGCGATCGTCCACACCAACGTCGATCGCGACGGAACGCTCGAGGGGCTCGACGGCGAAGCGCTGCGAACCGTCTCCGAGGCCGCCCCCGGTTGTGACGTGCTTTGCTCGGGAGGCATCGGAGCGCTCACCGACCTGGAGCTGCTGGCGCAGCTCGCGCTGCCGAACGTGACCGGAGTGATCGTCGGCAAGGCGCTCTACGAGCAGCGCTTCGGCCTTGCTGAGGCCGAGGCCGCGCTGTCGGGCCGCCTGCGGCCGGCCCGGGGCGACGCCTGATGTCGCTCAAGCGCGTCATCCCCTGTCTCGACGTCGACAAGGGGCGGGTCGTGAAGGGCACGAACTTCGTCGGTCTGCGCGATGCGGGAGACCCGGTGGAGCTGGCCGAGCGCTACGACGCCGAGGGCGCCGACGAGCTGGTGTTCCTGGACATCACCGCCTCGCACGAGGATCGTGACACGATCGTCGACCTGGCCCGGCGGGCGGCGGACAACGTCTTCATCCCGTTCACGATCGGCGGCGGCATCCGCTCGGTGGAGGACGCCCAGGCGGTGCTCGACGCCGGCGCCGACAAGATCTCCGTCAACTCGGCGGCGGTCGCCTGGCCGGGCCTGATCGAGGAGCTCGCGGCGACTTTCGGGGCTCAGTGCGTGGTGCTGGCGATCGACGCCAAGTGGCGCGAGCGCATCATGAGCGGCCCGCAGACAGGCCACTCGCGCTACGAGGTCTATGTCAACGGCGGCCGCGTGGGGACCGGACGCGACGCCGTCACCTGGGCGCGTGAGGGAACCGACCGGGGCGCGGGGGAGATCCTCCTCACCAGCATGGACCGCGACGGCACCGAGAACGGCTACGAGCTCGAGCTGACGCGCTCGGTCGCGGACGCCGTCGAGGTGCCGGTGATCGCCTCGGGAGGCGCCGGCAAGCTGGAGCATCTCAGCGAGGCCATCACCGAAGGTGGGGCGGACGCCGTGCTCTGCGCGTCGATCTTCCACTACGGCACCCACACGGTCGCCGAGGCGAAGCAGCACCTACGCTTGCGCGGTATTCCGGTCCGGGTCTGAGCCTCACGAGGGAGGCGCCGCCGTCGAGCGGCGGGCGGACGCTGCGCGTTCTCTGCGGATACTGTGGGGGCGATGTCGCAGCAGGAAGTGGATGCGGTGAGGCGCGAATTCGAGGCGCTCGAGCGAGGCGACCTTGCCTGGTTCGAGCAGTGGACCACGCCTGACGTGGTGATCGTTCAGCCTCCCGAGGTTCCCGACGCCAAGAGCTATGAGGGCCGTACCGCGGTCGCCGAGGCCTGGGCGGACTGGCCCGCCCAGTGGGAGGACTTTCGCCTCGATCTGATCGAGATCATCGAGCAGGCCTTCGAAGCGGCGGGGATTCAGGAGTAGCCGTTGCGGCTCGCCAGCCGTTTCGCCAGGTTCCGCTAGCGGTTGCGGTTGCGCTTGCGCTTCGGCTCGAGCGCGGTGATGCTCGAATGGCCGGTGAGATAGATGCGGCGGCTGTCGGAGACGACCGCGTTGTAGGCCCCGCGCGGGTAGCTCATCACCCGCGCGCCCGTGCGGGCGCCGAAGCCGTAGGTGGTGTTGGAGTCGAGGTCGGCGACGTAGACGATGCGCCCGACCACGGTCGGCCCGCCCGAGATGCGGCCGCCCGCGCTGGCCGTCCAGCGGGTGACGCCGGTACGCGCATCGAGCGCGTAGAGGTTGCCGTCGTAGGAACCGATGTATACGGACGGACCACCGCTGCCCGCAACGTTTGCCACCGCCGGTGACGAGTAGACGTAGCCGCCGGTCGACTTCGACCATGCAAGCTCCCCGCTGCTGGCGCTGAACGAATAGACCTTGCTGTCGGTGTTGCCGGCGTAGACACGCCCGAAGTCGACCGCCGGGGTCGAATAGAAGTTGCCCGCAACGAGGCCGAACTTTCCTCCGGAGGTACCGCTCGACCAGCGCTCCTTGCCGGTACGTGCCCAGACGGCATGCATGCGGCCGGAATAGTCGCCGAAGTAGAGCGTGCTGCCGGACAGCGCCGGCGAGGCCTTGATCGCACCACCCGCGCCGTACGTCCATTTCACCTTGCCGGTGCGCGCCCAGAGCGCATAGAGCGTGCCGCTCTCGCTGCCCAGATAAACGACGCCCTTGCTCGCGACCGGTGAGGACTCGGTGCGGCTCGGCAACGAGTGGTTCCAGAGCACCTTGCCGTCGCGCGCGCGCAGCGCCACGATCTTGCCCGACAGCGACGGCACGTAGATGCGGCCTTTCCAGTAGGCGGGCGAGGAGGCCGACTCGAGGCCGATGCGCTTCTTCCACTTCACGTGCCCCGTGTCGGCGTCGAGCGCGTACGTGCCGCCGTTGTTGCGCACGAAGTAGAGCGTGCCGTCGACCACGATCGGCGGGAACTCCATCAGCACCTTGCCGCCGAACCGCCACTTGAAGCGGTAGGGCGGGCTGACCCTGGTAGGCAGGTAGCCGCGATGCGCCGCGTCCATGTGGAAGAAGGGCCAATCGACGCCCCGTGGCGCCTTCGGCGGCGGCTTGGCCTGGAACTCGACCTGATCGCCCTTGTGGACGTCATCGTTGCGATTCCCGAGCACGATCAGCGCCACGACGACGGCCGCCGCCACGAGCGCGGTCGCCGCGGCGGCGATCGGCAGCCAGCGGCGCCGGTGGCGCTCGGACATAAAAGTGGACGGGACCCTGCGCGGGCTCAAGCGTAAAGTGGGAGCGCGGGCACGGTGGACAGCGTAGCCATGGGGTCTGCCGGATCGCGCCGGTTGGCTCAGGGCCGCGTCGAATCATGGATGTCACGGCCGCTGCGTGTGGCGGGCTGCTAGTCCAGGTCGAGCCGGACGGTGACCGGCTCGGACTTCATGACCCGCACCACGCCGCTGTTCAGCTTCAGGCTCGGGCTGCCGCGGCCGATCTCGCGCAGGCGCAGCCGCCAGTCGTCCCCGACCAGCACCACTCCGCGGGCCGGGTGCCAGCGGCGACCGATCTTCACCCGTACCCTCGGGTCCGCCTCGATGTTGCGCACGTAGCCGGCTCGCCGCCCGTGCTCGGCCACCAGCCAGAGGCTGTTGCCGTCGCGGCGTGCGCCCACCGGCGTTCGTCTGGGGTCGCCGCTGCGGCGGCCGGTTGTCTCGAGCAGCACGACCCCCGGCGGGGGCAGGCCGACCGCGATCATGGCCTTCACGAACGGGTTGACCGTGTATTTCGCGAGCGCTGTGGCAAGGCGGCGCTTGTCAATCTTCGCCATCGAGCAAACCTAACCGACGAGTCCCGCCCGGCAAGCTGGGACAATCGGCGCGTGCGATCGCGTGGCCTGCTGCTGGCCGGGGCGGCTCTGCTGGCCGGCCTTGGCGCCGTGCTGGTGGTCGTGCTGACCGGTGACGGCGAGGCGAAACAGGACCTGACCGGGACCGCGCCCACGGCGCAGCGGAATTCCCAGGCCTCGCCGGGGGCGGTACAGGCCCGCCTGCGCCTCAAGCGCGTCGGCCGCTTCGACAACCCCCTCTACGTGACCTCGCCGCCCGGTGATCGCAGGCGAATGTTCGTCGTCGAGCAGGGGGGGCGCATCCAGCTGCTGCTCAACGGCCGCCGCGCCGGCAGGCCGTTCCTCGACATCTCAGGGCTGCTCACGAGCGGCGGCGAGCAGGGACTGCTGTCGGTGGCGTTCGCTCCCGACTACCGCCGCAGCGGCCGCTTCTACGTCGACTACACCGACCGCAAGGGCGACACCCGGGTGGAGGAGTTCCGGCGCTCCCGGCGTAGCCCCGACAGGGCCGACCGAGCCAGCCGCAGGCCCGTGCTTTTCATCGACCAGCCGTTCCCGAACCACAACGGCGGCCTGCTGCTGTTCGGGCCGGACGACCTGCTCTACGTCGGCATGGGCGACGGCGGCTCGGCGGGGGACCCCTTCAACAACGCTCAGAACACGCGCAAGCTGCTGGGCAAGATCCTTCGTATCGATCCACGGCAGTCGGGGTCGAGCCGCTACACGAGCCCGGCCTCGAATCCGTTTGCCGGCTCCAAGCCAGGACGCGACGAGATCTACGCGTACGGGTTGCGCAACCCGTGGCGCTTCTCGTTCGACCGCGCCAACGGCGACCTCTACATCGGTGATGTCGGTCAGGACAAGTTCGAGGAGATCGACTACGCCCCGCGCGGCAAGGCGAGCGGGCGAAACTTTGGTTGGAGCTGCTTCGAGGCGCGCCGGCGCTTCGACCGCTCGCGCGACTGCCCGGGCGCCGTCACCCCGATCTTGGAGTACGGCCGCGCCGGAGGAGCCTGCTCGGTCACCGGTGGAGTCGTCGTGCGTGACCCGGGTCTGGGCGCGAACCTGGCGGGGCGCTACCTGTACGGAGACTTCTGCCGCGGGCAGATCCGAGCCTTCAAGGTCGCCGGCGGCAAGGGGACCGGTGACCGATCGCTCGGCCTGACCGTGCCGCAGCTGAGCTCGTTCGGTGAGGACGCCAGTGCACGCGTCTACATGACCTCCCTGGACGGGCCGGTATACAGGCTCGTGTTGAAATAGTGATCCCGCTGACTGGGGCCACGCGCTGCAGGCGGTGATCGGCTAGATCGGGCAGCTCGCCAGCGCCTCTATGTACTCCTCCTGGTTGCGTGCCTGGCCGGGGTTGTTGACGACCCTGTAAGCGACCTTGCCGTCCTTGTCGATCACGAAGGTCGCTCGCGTCGCGATGCCCGCTTCCGGAATGTATGCGTCGTACTTGGTGGCGACCTCTCCCTTCGGATGGGCGTCCGAAAGCAGCTTCGCCTTCAGCCCCTCGTCGCGCTTGAAGGCCTTGAGGGCGTAGGGGCTGTCGACGGAGATTCCCAGCACCTCGGCCCCGGCGGCGTCGTACCTTTCCCGGGCATCGCTGACGTCGTGGAGCTCCCTCGTGCACGTGGAGCTGAAGGCGGCTGGGTAGAAGACGAGCACGGCGTTACGCCCGCGCAGCGACGAGAGGGTGAACTCCTCGCCGTTCTCGTCCCTGAGGGTGAAGTCCGGCGCTTCGGATCCAACTTCGACCGACAAGGGCACCTCCCATGGCGACTCAGCAGTGAGGCGCAAATGGTATCCGCTGCCCGGTCTCGCCGCCGGTCCTGCGCCCGGTCTTTTGGGCCGACCAGCGAAGATATCGAGCAGATGTCTCTGAAGCGCCGGCCATGACCGCCAAGATTCCAGTCCAGACCCTGATCCTGTCGCACGCGAATACCGACTTCGACGGCTTTGCCGGCATGCTCGCGGCGCAGCTGCTGTACCCGGGAGCGCGCATCTGCCTGCACGGCGGCGTCAACCGCAACGTGCGCGAGTTCTACAACCTGCATGCCGAGCAGATCCCGAGCGTCGAGCCGTCGGCGGTGGACGTCGACTCCGTTCGCACGCTGGCCCTGGTCGAGGTGTCCGACGCGGCGCGGCTGGGTCAGTTCGAGCAGCTCGCCCGGGACGAGCTGGTCGAGGTGGTGGTGTTCGACCACCACGGCGATCCCACGATCGATGGGGCGATGTCTTTCATCGCAGCGGACGGCAGCCTGGTGACGAACATGCTCAAGCTGCTGATCGAGCGCGGCATCGAGGTCACGCCGATGCAGGCGACGGCATTCGCGCTCGGAATCCACGAGGACACGGGCTCGCTCACCTATTCGTCGACGACGCAGCGCGACGTCGAGGCGCTGGCCGCCTGCATGCGCATGGGGTGCAACCAGGAGCTGCTGGCGCGCTACCTGCGCGGGCCGCTGCAACCGGAGCAGCGGGAGTTGCTGCGGAGGCTGGACTCCACGCGAGCGCAGCGAGAGGTAGCGGGGCTGAAGGTGGTCACCGCAGCCGCCGGCGCCGGCAGTTACATCGAGGATGTGTCGACGCTGGTCTCGCGTATCGGCGACATCGCCGACTGGGACGTGCTTTTGATGGCGGTGGAGATGGAGGGAAGGGTGCTGGTGGTGGGGCGAAGCCGAACCTCGGCCGTCGCGATCGACCGCGCACTGGAGCCGATCGGTGGTGGTGGGCATGCGCAGGCTGCCTCCGCCGTCGTGCGCGTGGCGGATCCCGGCGCAGTGCTGGAGCGCGCCCTGTCGGAGCTGGAGAAGGTCGCCAAGCCGCCGCTGCTGGCGGCCGACGTGATGTCGCGCCCGGTCCACGCGGTCTCGAGCCAGGACGCGATCTCGGCCGCGCTGGTGGAGTGCCAGCGCCTCGGCCTGAGCGGCATCCAGGTCGCGGACGACGGGCAGCTGAGCGGGGTCGTCGCGAGGGAGGATCTCGACCGCGCCGTGCGCCACGGCCTCAGTCACGCGCCGGTCAAGGCCGTGATGAGCGCCGGTGTCGCCGTGGTGGGGGGGGAGGCGACGATCGGAGAGTTGCGCGACCTGCTCGCCGGGGGCAGGGCCAAGCGCCTGGTCGTGGTGCCGGACGGCCCCTACCGCACCGAGGACCGGGTTGCCGCCGCCGCGGCCGAGGGCGTGATCACCGGCGGCGACGTGCTGCGGGCGCTGCGCGAGCCGCTGACGGTGCAGAAGCCCGCTCCCAGCCCCGAGGCGAGCGAGGCCGTCATGGCTCGCCTGGAAGGGATCGAGCGGCTTCAGCGAATCCTGCCTCAGGTGCAGGCGGTCGCCGCGGCCTACGACGGCGTCTACCTGGTCGGCGGCGCCGTTCGCGACGTGCTGCTCGGCGAGCAGAGCCTCGACCTCGATCTGATGGTCGAGGGCGACGCGATCGCGTTCGCGCGTGAGCTTGCGCAGGAGCTCGGCGGGCGCGCCCACCCGCACGAGAAGTTCCAGACCTCGGTCGTCAAGGCCCTCGACGGTGAGAGCGGGGAGCTGAGGGTCGACGTGGCAAGCGCCCGAACGGAGTTCTACGGCGCACCGGGAGCGCTTCCCGAGGTCGAGCGCTCGACGTTGCGTCACGACCTTGCGCGGCGAGACTTCACGATCAATGCCATGGCTACGTCGCTACGCGCCGAGGACCTGGGCGCCACCTACGACTTCTTCGGCGGCTTCCGCGACCTGCGTCAGAAGACCGTGCGCGTACTGCACAACCTCAGCTTCGTCGAGGACCCGACTCGCCTGCTGAGGGCCATTCGCTACGAGTCTCGCCTCGGCTTCCGCATGGACGGGCACACGCTGTCGCTGGCGCGGGGGTCGATCGAGACGCGGCTGGTCGGCGACCTCTCCTCCGCCCGGCTGCGCGACGAGCTGCTGGACATGCTCGCGGAGCCGCGGGTGGAGGCGGCCCTTGCACGCGTCTCCGAGCTGGGCTTGGACCGCGCGCTGCACCCGCGCCTCGACGCCGGCCCCGAGGCGGTGGCGCTGGTCGCCCAGTCCCGCGACCATGCACGCCGGCCGCCCTACGCCGGCATCCTCAGAGAGCCGCTCGTGATGCTGGCCTGCCTCTGCCGGCGGATGTCCGCCGACGAGGTCTACGAGTGGCTGCAGAAGCTGCGCCTGCGGCGCGCGGAGCAGGACGTGGTGGCCGCTGCCGTGACCGTCGCGCCATTGCTGGTCGAGCGTCTGTCCGCCAACGCGGAGCCGGCGCCGTCGCACCTGCACGAGCTGCTCGAGGGCCACGCGGTCGAGGTGCTCCTGACCGCCGTGCTGCTCGCTGCCCCGGGCTCGCCGGCCGCCAAACGCGTGCAGAGCTACCTGGAGCGGATTCGAGGCGCGCGGCTCGAGATTTCGGGTGACGACCTGCGCTCGGCGGGCGTGCCCGAGTCGCCGGCCATCGGCGTCGCGTTGAAGGAGACGCTTGCATTGAAGCTGGACGGATTCGTCGCAGGTCGTGACGAGGAGCTCTCGGCCGCACTGCGCCTGCTCCAACGCGGCTAACGCGCCCAATTACCCATTCGGATTAAGCCTTTCGCCGGGCCAGATCGATCCCATCGATGGATTGCGGCGGCTATGTGCGGGGTGCGAGGTTTTCACCGTTGCTTCCGGACATCGAGTAAGGAGAAGAGATGAGAGCGGTCGACCTTTCACACCGACGAACAGTCCACCCCGGAGCCATGTTGTTGGCGGCACTCACCTTTGCGCTCATGGCGGCGGCGATCATCCCGAGCACTGCCGGCGCCACGCTCAGGCTCGTGCAGCCGAACTCGAGCGTACCCGCGACCTTCGTCGGGAACGGTGGGTACTCCGCCGACGGCTTGGGCCAGTTCACCACGGGTGGCACTGTCCAGGCTGACGTGCCCGCCGGTTCGACCGTCGTCCAGGCCTATCTCTATGGCACGTACTTCAGTAACACGGCACCCAGCGAAGCGGATAGGACGATCGACTTCGACGGCACGAACGTGATCATGCAGACGCTTCCCAACTCCGAGGCGGGACCCTGCTGCGAACTGTCCACCGCAAGGGGCGACGTCGCCTCAATCGTCGCCGCAAAGGTCGGCAGCGGGGGCGGGATCACGAACTTCGCCATCAACAACGATCCGGACTCCCTGGACGGAGTCGCGCTGGTGGTGATCTTCTCCAACGCCACGCTTCCCAAGACGACGATCGCGGTCCTGGACGGCGGCTCGAAGCAGGAAGGTGACCAGACCACGTTCAACTTCGCCGCGGCGATTGACCCCACTCAACCTGGGTTTGCAGCGACCATGGCCCTGGGAAGCGGCTTTTCCTATCAAAATGGCCTTCCTGGCCACGCCTGCGGTGGCGAGCAATTCTCGACGGTCACGATCAACAGCCAACTGTTGACGAACTGTGCCGGCAACTTCGACGATGGCGACGCCGGAGACGGCGCGCTCATCACCGTCGGTGGGGTGGGGGACAGTCTCGACAATCCGACTCCACCAGACGCTCCGGCGACAGACGACGAGCTGTACGACCTGAAGCCGTTTCTGAAGGCCGGCGACACCCAGCTCGTGATCCAGACAACCAACCCGTCGGGGGACGACAACCTGTTCCTGGCGGTGATCGCGACCACCGCGGAGGCGCGGGTGACGACCGAGGTCTGCGACAACAACGTCGACGACGACGGTGACGGGCTTGTCGACATGGATGACCCGGACTGCCAGGTTCCGCCACCTCCGTCGAACGTCGATCTGTCGATCACGAAGAGCGACTCCCCCGACCCGGTCCGTGCCGGCGACACGCTGACCTACTCGATCGGCGTCAAGCACAACGGCCCGGCGACCACGGACGCCTCCGGCGTGACGGTGACGGACACGCTCCCAGTCGGTGTCACCTATGTCTCCGCGACGCCGTCGCAGGGAAGCTGCTCGCAGTCGTTGGGAGTCGTCACGTGCACACTCGGGACGCTCGCGAACGGGGCCACGGCGACAATCGAGATCAAGGTCATCCCGCCGGCCGCGGGCCCGCTCAACAACGTCGCCAGCGTCAGCGGCGCTCAGAGCGACCCCGACTCGACGAACAACGTCGCCAGCGAGAGCACCACCGTCAGTCCTCGCAACCGGCCACCGAGCTGCTCGGGCGTGTCCGCGAACATCCGCAGCCTCTGGCCGCCCAACCATAAGCTCCAGCTCATCACCCTCGCTGGAGCCACGGACCCGGATGGCGACGCCACCACCCTGACCATCACCACGGTGACCCAGGACGAGGCGCTCAACGGAACCGGGGACGGCGACACCGCGCCGGACGCCAAGCGCGGGCCGAAGCCGCACCAGGTCTACCTGCGCGCCGAGCGCAGCGGCAACGGCAACGGCCGCGTATACCGGATCGGCTTCAGCGTTTCTGACGGCACGGACAGCTGCACGGGAACGGTGAAGGTGGGAGTTCCGCACGACCAGGGCAAGAACGGAGGGCCCGTCGACTCCGGCCTGACGGTTAACTCGTTCGGGCCGTAGGTCTCGGCTGCGTCATCCGCGAGGGGGCCCGTTGCGGCGGGCCCTCTCGCACGTCGGGGACGTAGGATGAGCGTCCGATGGATGAGCGATGGAACGAGCTGCAGTGGAACGGCGAGCCCGGCCACTACGAGGTGTACTACCTGACCTTCACCGACCCGGCGTCCGGCATCGGCCTCTGGATCCGCTACACGATGGTGGCTCCGCTGCCCGAGACGGGCGAGCAGCCGACCTGCTCGTTGTGGTTTCTGGCCATGGATCACAGCGATCCGTCGCGCAACGTCGGGGAGAAGGCGAGCTTCCCGATCGCCGAGCTGAAGGCGGCGCCGGAGCCTTTCGAGCTGCGGGTCGACGGCGCCGTCCTGACCGACGAGGGAATGTCTGGCGCCATCGAGGCCGACTCCGGCCGCTGTTCCTGGGATCTCGGCTGGGCTCCGAGGCTGCCCGCCTACGGCCACGTGCACCCGGCGTTGCGTGCGGCCAAGATCGCGAAGACGATCCTTTTCCTGCCGCACCCCGACGTCGAGGTCCGCGGCACGGTCGAGTTCGGCGGCCGGCGCTTCGAGGTCAACGCGGCGCGGGGCGGCCAGGCGCACCTCTGGGGCTCCAAGCACGCCAACCGCTGGGCTTGGGCGCACTGCAACGACTTCGTCGACGGGGCCGGCAACTCGCGTCGCGACACCTTCGTCGACGGGGTCAGCGTGTTCGTGCCCCGTTTCGGTCGCGAGATCGGTCCCAACACCCCGGTCGTTGCCCGCGTCGGCGGCGAGGACATAGTCTCGATCTCGCCGCTCGCGGTACAGCGCAACCGCAGCAGCTTCGACCTCACCAGCTGGGATTTCGAGGCGCGCACGCTGCGCCGCAAGCTCGTCGGTCACGTGAGCGCGCGGGGGGAGGACCTCGTCGGCGTCACCTATCACGACCCCGACGGCGATCTGGCCTACTGCTACAACACCGAGGTGGCGGACATGCGGCTCGAGGTATTCGAGCGCTCGGGACCGTTCACGAGCTGGCGCAAGCGCGACGAGGTGCGCTCCGACGGGCGGGCGCACTTCGAGTACGCGCAGCGCGAGCCGCTGCCGGATGTCGAGCTGAAGATCGCGTGACGAGCACCGCACCTTCGTTGGCGAGCCCGCCGTTCGGCTGGCGGACCGACGCGGGCGTGTCGTGGATCGAGGCCCGCCTGCCAGGGGCTGTCGCTGCCTTCAGCACCCGCCTGGGCGGGGTCAGCGTGGGGGCCTACGGGGCGCTCAACCTCGGCATCCTCACGGACGACGATCCGGAATCGGTGCAGCGCAACAGGACGCTGCTGGCGTCGGCACTCGACCGCGACCCCGCCGGCCTGGCGCTCGGTCGCCAGGTGCACGGCGCCGGAGTCGAGGTCAGGGCCCGGCCTTTGCAGATTGCTGCGGCGACACTCGCGCACTCCCAGCACGCCGCGAACCTGAACGAGGCGGACGCGCAGCTCACCCACGATCCGGACGTGACGCCCCTGGTGCTGGTGGCCGACTGCGTTCCGCTGGTGCTTTCGTGCGGATCCGCCATCGGGGCTGTCCACTGTGGCTGGCGCGGCGTGGCGGCGGAGATCGTCGACACGGCGCTCGGCTCCCTCTGCGCGCTGGGCGACGCCTCCCGGCGCGCGGTGAGCGCCGTTGTCGGCCCCGGCATAGGTCCCTGTTGCTACGAGGTGGGGGCGGAGGTGGCGTCGGTGTTCCGTGAGCGCGACGGCGGGCAGGTCGTCAGGGATGGGCGGCTGGACCTTCCGCTGGCCATCCGGCGCCGGCTCGAGCGCGCCGGAGTGCCGCCGCAGTCGATCGTGTCGGCGGACATCTGCACCAGCTGCCACCCGGATCTGTTCTTCTCGCATCGCCGCGACGGCGGTGTCACCGGCCGCCAGGCCGGACTGGTGTGGCTGCGGCCGTAACGACGCTCGATCCGGACCGGGTGCGGGCCAACCTCGCAGCGGTTCAGGACCGGATCGCCTCCGCCTGCGCCCGCGCAGGCCGCGACGCCGGCGAGGTCGAGCTGCTGGCGGCAACGAAGTACGTGCCGCTCGGGCAGATGCCCGTAATCGCGGAGGCCGGCATCCGGCTGGTGGGGGAGAACGTCGCACAGTCGCTGGTCGACAAGCAGGAGCGCTTCGGCGACCGTCTCACATTCGACTTCATCGGCCACCTCCAGAGCCGCAAGACGAAGCTGGTGCTGCCGCGGGTGAGGCTGATCCACGCGGTCGATAGCGAGTCGGTGATGCGCCAGATCGAGCAGCACGCGGGCGGCCCCACGCGGGTGCTGCTGGAGATCAACGTGGGCGGAGAGCAGTCCAAGTACGGCATCTCCCCGGGTGCCGTGGACCGCTTTCTGGAAGAGGCGGAGGCCTATCCCAAGGTGGTCTTCGCCGGCCTGATGACGATGCCGCCCGCCGTCGGCGACCCCGAGCAGGCCCGGCCGTACTTCGCGGCCCTGCGTGAGCTGGCCGAGCGCCTGCGTGGGGACTGGGGCCCCGAACACCCATTCGAGCTGCTCTCGATGGGCACCAGCCAGGACTACGAGATCGCAGCGGAGGAGGGCGCCAGCGTGCTCCGCGTGGGCAGTGTTCTCTATGCTTGAGGGCAGAAATCCCGCATTTGAAGGGATTCTTGCAGCCGGCACGAAAGACCCGCCATGGCATTGAGAGACACCTGGCATCGCGCACTCGTCTACTTCGGCTTGGCCGAGGACGACCGCTACGTCGACGAGGAGGAGCAGTACGTCGACGACGACGTGGAGCCGGAGGCAGAGCTGGAGGAGCGCTATCGCGACCGCTCCCAGGTCAGGCGGGTGACTTCTCGCCGCCGCGACGAGATCGACGAGATCTTCGCCGACGAGCCTCAGTCGCGTTCCCGCACGCGGGTGTTGCGATCGGTGGGCAACGGTCGCGCCGGCGGTGGCGCAGGCGAGAACGTGCGCGTGCACCTCGTGATTCCCAAGAACTTCAACGACGCGCAGCAGATCGCGGACAAGTTCAAAGACTCCATTCCCGTGATCCTGAATCTGCAGGGCTCGGACACGGACCTGTCCAAGCGTCTGATCGACTTCGCCAGTGGGCTCACATACGCGCTCGACGGCGGCATGCAGCGGATCGCCGAGAAGGTGTTCCTGCTCACGCCGCGCAACGTCGAGGTCTCCGCCGAGGAGCGCGCCCGCCTGCTGGAGAAGGGCTTCTTCAACCAGAGTTAGCGGCCTGTCCCGAAACGTCTCACCGGAAACGGCCGTGCTCGGAACCGCCATGCAGCGTCCGTGATCGTCGGGCTGATCGGGGCGGGCAACATGGCCACGGCTCTGGCCGAGGGCTGGGCGTCGGCGGAGACCGGGCCGGATGCCCTGGTCGTGGCCGACCTGGACACTGCCCGCGTCAAGGAGCTGAGCGAGAAGGTGGGCGCGCGGCGCGCGCAGTCGAATCTGGAGCTGGCCGAGACCGCGGACCTGATCGTGCTGGCGGTGAAGCCGGGCGCGCTCGGCTCCGTGGCCGAGGAGATCAGGGTGACCGTGTCGGATCGCGGCCTGCCGATCGTCTCGATGCTCGGCGCCACCGACACCGCGTCGGTCGAGGCCGCCTTCGGCCCCGGCACCCCCGTTCTGCGCTTCATGCCCAACGTGGCGGCCGAGGTGCGGGCCGGCACCTTCTGTTACGCGGCCGGCACCACGCTCGACGAGTCGACGCGGCAGAGCATCCTCGACCTCTTCGGCCTGCTGGGCGAGCTGGTGCCGGTCGACGAGCGGCTGATGGACGCCGCGACGGCGATCTCCGGTTGTGGTCCCGCCTTCCTGGCGCTGGTGGTCGAGGCGCTCGTCGACGCCGGCGTGCGGGAGGGTCTCACCGCGGGCCAGGCCACCCGCCTCGCGCTGACGACGATGGCCGGAACCGCCGAGCTGCTGAGAAAGCGCGGCGGCGACACGGTGTCGGTCAAGCGACAGGTGGCCTCGCCGGGCGGCACGACCGCTGCCGGCCTGGCAGTACTCGAGGACCGCGGCGTGAGAGCGGCCTTCGACGCGGCCGTCGCCGCCGTGGTCGAGAAGGCCGCCAGCTTCCAGCCGAACCGACCGGGCGGAGATGGATGATGGGCTGGATGCCGTTCGCCGCGCTGGACCGCCAGGACATCGCCGACTACGTCGACGCGCTTTTCCTCGTCTACCTGATCCTGATCTTCATCCGCATTCTGCTGAGCTGGATCCCGCGCATGCCGTACAACCCCGTCCTGCACGCGATCGTGACCTTCGTTCACGACGTCACGGATCCCTATCTGCGCCTCTTCCGGCGCATTCTGCCGCCGGTCGGCGGCGGCGGCTTGGCTCTCGACCTCAGCCCCATCATCGGCATCATCGTGCTCTACATAGTTCGGGCTATCGTCGTAGGCGCGATCGATCCCGGCTGATCCCGGCGCCCGGCCCATACTCTCCAACGGCATGGCGGTCGCTCGAAGTCGCATCGAGGTGTGGGCGTGGGCCCTCGCCCTGGTCGGCGTCGTCGTGACTCTGGACCAGATAACGAAGCAGCTCGTGACCGAGCAGGTCGCGCGTGGGGACCCGTTCGAGATCGGCTTCGGCATCGAGATCTCGAACGTCCGCAACACCGGCATAGCGTTCGGCCTGCTGTCGGGGGGAGACGCCCTCGTGCTCGCCTTCACGCTCGGGACGCTGGCTCTGCTGATCGTCTACTTCGCCTTCACCTGGCAGCGCCCGGGAGAGTGGCTGGCCGTCGGGCTGCTGGTGGGCGGTGCACTCGGAAACCTGGCCGACCGCATCCGAGACGGCGCCGTCGTGGACTTCGTAGAGCTTCCCTTCTGGCCCGCCTTCAACCTCGCCGACGTGGCGATCGTCGGCGGCGTGACCCTGCTGGCGATGATCGTGCTCGAAGCACAGCAACAGGAGCATGACTGAGCTGCGCGTGCCACCGGATGCGGCGGGGCGTCGCCTCGACGCCTGGCTGGCCGAGGCGGCGGGGTCGCGGGCCAACGCGCAGCGCCTGATCGACGATCGGCGCGTGCTTGTCGACGGTCGGCCGCGCGCCAAGGGATTCCAGCTCAGCGGCGGCGAGACCGTCAGTGCCGACCTCGAGCAGAGACCGCCGCCGGCCGCCGGAGAAGCTCCCGATCCTGACCCAGGCATCGCGCTCGAGGACGACTGGCTGCTGGTCGTCGACAAGCCACCCGGCCTCGTCGTGCACCCGGCGCCCGGCCACCGTGGCAGGACCTTGGTCGAGCTGCTCGAGGACCGAGCGGAGGGCCGCTGGGCGCCCCACGTCGTGCATCGGCTCGACCGCGACACGTCCGGGCTGATGATGGTCGCCAAGAGCGAGCAGGCGCAGCGTCGTCTTCGTGAGGCCCTGCGGCGGCGTGACATCGAGCGCGAGTACCTCGCCCTGGTGGAGGGGAGTCCGGGCTCCAGGACCGGCACGATCGAGGCTCCGCTGGGCCGTGACGTGCGCCGCCGCACCCGCATGTCCACCCGCACCGCGAAGCCGCGAGAGGCGCGCACGCACTTCAGCGTCGAGCGCGAGCTGCCGGGGCTGACGCTGGTCCGGGCTCGGCTGGAGACCGGCCGCACACACCAGATCAGGGCTCATTTCGCCGCCATCGGGCACCCGGTCGCCGGTGACCGCGACTACGGTGGGCGGCCGTTGCCTGGCCTGGAGCGTCAGTTCCTGCACAGCGCCCGGCTGCGCTTCCCGCATCCCCACGACGGCCGTTGGGTGGAGCTCAGCTCTCCGCTCCCGGCCGACCTCGGCCCGGTACTGGCGGCCCTGGAGGGTTCGAACGGCGCCTGAAAGGCGGCGGGACGGCATTGCCGTCCCGCTCCAGCCTTTTTCCCTCCGGTGGACCAACCGGCCTCCCGGCCAGACCATCCACTTACCTCTGAGAACGCCGGGAGTGGGGAAAACTTGCGTAAACTGGACACCTGTACGTTCGCCGTCCTTGCGAGCGGAGACCAGACCCGTCCGGTTCGCACGGACGTGGCCCTGCCCGGGGATGCGGCCCTCAGCCGCCGAGCCGGGTCCCACGCCACCGTCGGACCGCGATCCACCCAGTATCCAAAAAAGGGAGTACTCATGGCAGAGGCAGGAATCCGCGAACTGCTGGAGGCCGGCGTCCATTTCGGCCACCAGACCCGTCGCTGGCATCCCAAGATGCGCCGCTACATCTTCGGCGAGCGCGACGGTATCTACATCCTCGCCCTCCAGAAGACCGTCGTCTTGCTGGAGCAGGCGCGCCAATTCGCCTACGACCTCGCCTCCAAGGGCGGGGTGGTGCTGTTCGTCGGCACCAAGAAGCAGGCCAAGGACGCCGTCAAGGAGGTCGCCGAGGCGGCGGGCATGCCCTACATCCAGGAGCGCTGGCTGGGCGGCCTGCTGACCAACTTCAACACCATCAGCCGGCGAATCGAGCGCCTGCACGACCTCACCAGCCAGAGGGAGGAGGGCCAACTCGACCTGCTGCCCACCAAGGAGCGGATGTCGATGGAGGCCGAGCTGCGAAAGCTGGAGACGAACCTCAGCGGAGTGAAGGACATGGAGAGACTCCCGGACGCCGTCTTCGTCATCGACCTCAAGGTGGAGGAGATCGGGGTCAGAGAGGCGCGCAGGCTCGACATTCCGGCGATCGGTCTCGTCGACACCAACTGCGACCCCGAGATGGTCGACTACGTGATCCCCGGCAACGACGACGCGATGCGCTCGTGCGGCATCGTGATCAGGACGATCGGCGACGCCGTGGCCGAGGCCCGGGGTGCCTTCCTGAAGCAGGAGCAGGCGCGGCAGGATGCCGAGGACAAGGCCCGGCGCGAAGCCGAGGAGAAGGCAAAGCGCGAAGCCGAGGAGGCTGCCGCACGAGAGGCCGAGCAGAAGGCCCGTGCCGAGGCCCAGCAGGCCGCGCAGCGGCAGGCGGCGGAGCAGGCTGCAGTGCAGCCGGCGGCCGCGCCGCAGCAGGCGGCCGCACCGGCACCGGCACCGACACCGGCGCCCGCTGCGACACCCGCGGCGCCACCGCCACCCACGGCCCCCGAGGCGGCACCCGCGGGCGGCGAGACACCAGAGAAAAGCGGCTCATGACAGTCACCGCGGCAGACGTCAAGGCCCTGCGCGAGCGCACCGGCGCCGGGATGATGGAGTGCAAGGGCGCACTCCAGGAGTCCGGCGGCGATGTCGACAAGGCGATCGAGGTCCTGCGCGTGAAGGGGCAGGCCAAGGCAGCCAAGCGCGGAGAGCGCCACGCCGCCGAGGGCGTGATCTCGGACTACGTGCACTTCAACGGCCGCGTCGGAGCGCTGGTCGAGATCAACTGCGAGACCGACTTCGTCGCCCGCAACGAGGAGTTCCTGCAGTTCGCTCGCGACGTGGCGCTGCACATCGCGTCGGCAGCGCCGCGCTGGGTCTCCGAGGACGAGGTCCCGGAGCAGGAGCGCGAGCGCGAGCTGGCGCTGCTGGAGCAGCAGGCCGACGAGAGCAAGCCGCCTGAGGTGCGCCAGAAGATCAGCGAGGGCCGGCTCCGCAAGTGGCTCGAGGAGGTCGTGCTGCTGAACCAGAAGCACGTCAACGCCGACAAGCACGACGGCAGGACGATCGAGCAGCTGCGGGCCGACATCTCCTCCAAGACGGGCGAGAACGTGGTCATCAGACGCTTCGCGAGGTTCGCTCTAGGTGATGACTAGAGACCGCGTGACCCGCCCAGCGGGCGCAGCGGGCTCACGCGACTTTGGGCGCCCGCCGGCAGGCGGCTAGGTATTCCGTTCCTCCCGGTGCCGGGGGTGCGTTATTTTTCCCCCCGTGTCTGAAGACGGAAAGCCCGCCTTTGGCCGTGTTCTTCTGAAGCTCTCGGGCGAGGCGCTGCTGGGAAACCAGGAGTTCGGCGTCGATCCGGATCGCATCCACGGCATCGCTCGCACGGTCAGCCGGGTGCGCGAGCGCGGCGTCGAGATCGCGATCGTGGTCGGCGGCGGCAACATCTACCGTGGCCTGGAGGGCACCGCCAGGGGAATGGACCGGGCGACAGCCGACTACATGGGGATGCTGGCCACCGTCCTCAACGCGCTGGCGCTGCAGGACGCCCTCGAGCACGAGGATGTCAACACGAGGGTGCAGTCGGCGATCCCGATCCCCGAGGTCTGCGAGCCCTACATCCGGCGCCGCGCCATGCGCCACCTCGAGAAGGGGCGGGTCGTGATCTTCGCCGGCGGCACGGGCAACCCGTTCTTCACCACCGACACGGCGGCCGGCCTGCGCGCGCTGGAGATCCACGCCGAGGCGATCCTGATGGCCAAGAACAACGTCGAGGGCGTCTACGACATGGACCCGAGCGTGCACTCCGATGCCACCTTCCTGCCCGAGATCACTCACAGCGAGGCGATCGAGCGCAACCTTCGCGTGATGGACTCGACCGCGCTCTCGTTGTGCAAGGACAACGGCCTGCCTATTTACGTCTTCAACATGTCCGACGAGCAGAACATCGACCGCATCGTGCTCGGCGAACGCGTGGGCACACTGGTGAAATCGTGATCGACGATCTGCTGAAGGAGGCCGGAGCGCGAATGGGCAAGTCGATCGACGCCACCCGCCACGAGCTGGCGACGGTGCGGACCGGCCGCGCCTCGCCGCACCTGCTCGACCGCGTCAACGTCGACTACTACGGCGCCGCGACTCCGCTCAAGCAGCTCGCCAGCGTGGCGGCGACCGAAGCCCGCCTGCTGACGATCACTCCCTACGACAAGTCCGCCATCAAGATGATGGAGAAGGCGATCATGGAGTCGGACCTCGGGATCACGCCGAGCAACGACGGCAACGTGATCAGGCTCACCATTCCAGACCTGACCGAGGATCGCCGCAAGGAGCTGGTCAAGGTGGTGCGAGGGATCGCGGAGGAGGGCAGGGTCGCCGTGCGAAACATCAGGCGCGACTGCATGCACGACCTGCGCGAGCTCAAGCAGGAGGGCGAGGTGGGCAAGGACGAGGAGCACCGCGCCGAAGAGGAGTTGCAGAAGCTGACCGACGCCCGTGTCGCGGAGATCGACGGCCTGCTGAAGGGCAAAGAGGAAGAAATCCTTCAGGTATGACGGGCTCCGTCGGCTCGGGCGGCAAACCGGCCCGGGTCGCGATCATCATGGATGGCAACGCCCGCTGGGCCGAGGGCCGTGGGGTGCCCGTGCTGGAAGGCCACAGGCAGGGCGCGCGCACCCTGAAGCAGATCGTGCGCGTGGCGGGAGACCTGGGCATCGACGAGCTGAGCGTCTATGCATTCTCGACCGAAAACTGGAGCAGGCCCTCGCCGGAGGTCACGGGTTTGATGGCGATGTTCGCCGAGCTGATCGACTCCGAGGTGCCGGAGCTGGACGAGGAGGGCGTGCGGATCCGCTTCGTCGGTCGTCGCGACCGCATCTCGGAGCGGCTGCTGGAGCGGATCGAGTGGGCGGAGAAGCTGACCAGGGCCCACACCCGCCGCAGCCTCTTCGTCGCCTTCGACTACGGAGGCCGCGACGAGATACTGGAGGCGGCCCGGCGCTATTCGGGGGGCGGGGAGGAGGAGTTCCGACGTGGGCTCTTCGTTCCGGAGCTCGGCGATCCCGAGCTGGTGATCCGGACCAGCGGCGAGCAGCGACTCTCGAATTTCCTGCTCTGGCAATCCGCGTACTCGGAGCTGTACTTTTCGGACAAGTTGTGGCCCGACTTCGATCGCGAGGAGCTGGAGCGCGCGTTGGACGACTTCGCCTCGCGGCAGCGAAGGTTCGGAGCCCGCTAGTGCCACAGGGCGCCCGCTCCGCTGCACCACGGCGCCGCCGCGGGCGCCGCCCGGTGGGTGACTCGACCGCGGCACGGGTCGTGATAGCCCTACCGTGGATCGCGTTCGCGGTCGCGATCGTGGTGGCGGGCGGCTGGGTGTTCGCTCTCGCCGTGCTGGCGCTGGGGCTGGCCGGCCTGCACGAGCTGTACCGGATGCTTGCGCCCGTGAGGCCGGTCGCGCTCGCGGGCTTCCTCGCGGTATCGGCGCTGGTCCTGGCCGCTCACCTGGGCGACCAGTTCCAGATGGTGCTGGTGCTGGCGGCCGCGGTCGTCGCGACGTTCGTGCTCGCGATCGCCCGACCCTACCGCCGACACGTGACGCTGGCGATCGCGGCGACGCTGCTCGGGGTGCTGTGGGTGGGGCTGCCACTCGCGCATGCGGTGCTGCTGCGCGACCTCGACCACGGGGACGGCCTGCTGGTGGACGTCCTGATCGCGACCTTCCTCGGCGACACGGGCGCCTACTTCGGCGGCCGGCTCTGGGGCACGCGGCCATTGGCGCCACGCATCTCGCCGGCCAAGACGATCGAGGGCCTGGTGGCCGGCTTCCTCGTCGGCA
Source organism: Solirubrobacterales bacterium (assembly GCA_038330145.1). Taxonomy (GTDB): domain Bacteria; phylum Actinomycetota; class Thermoleophilia; order Solirubrobacterales; family JBBDJG01; genus JBBQNR01. The sequence goes on along the minus strand of JBBQNR010000030.1, from coordinate 1,960 downwards.
CGGGCTCGTTCTGGTTCGCCGGCCTCTACCAGGACTGGCTGTCGGGAATCGACGCGCTCGTGATCGGCGTCTGCGTGGCCGCGGTCGCCCCGCTCGGCGACCTGTTCGAGTCCCTGATCAAGCGTGATCTGGGGGTCAAGGACACGGGGCACCTCTTCGGCGAGCACGGAGGCGTGCTGGACCGCCTCGACGCGGCGTTCTTCACGATCGTAATGGGGTACTACGTCTCCACGGCGCTGGTCTGAGGCGGCCCCGGACGTGAAAGGCCGGCGGCCCCGGGCCGCGCACTTGCCAAACTGCTCCTCATGAAACGGCTGCTCATCCTCGGCTCGACCGGGTCGATCGGGACTCAGGCGCTCGACGTCGTGCGATCGAGCCCGGAGCTGAGGCCGGCCGGGCTTGCCGCCCGCAGCAACTGGGAGGCGCTTGTCAGGCAGGCGCAGGCGCACGGCGTCGTGCGCATCGCTCTCACCGACGTGGACGCCGCCGCGCGGGCGGCCGAGGCATGGACCGAGGGTGAGGTGCTGGCCGGTCCCGAAGGGCTGATCCGCTTGATCACCGAGTCGGAGGCCGACCTGGTGCTGAACGGGCTGGTCGGCTCGGCCGGGCTGGGACCGACGGTGGCGGCGCTCGCCGAGGGCATCGACGTCGCGCTGGCCAACAAGGAGAGCCTCGTCGTCGGGGGCGAGCTCGTGATGCAGCTGGCGGAGGCGACCGGCGCGCGCCTGATTCCCGTCGACTCCGAGCACTCGGCGCTGTTCCAGCTGCTGCGGCAGGAGCGGCCGGGGTTCGTGGACACGCTGGTGCTGACGGCATCCGGCGGCCCCTTCCGCGGCCGCGATACCGAGTCCCTGCGCGGCGTCAGCGCTGCGGACGCGCTCGCACACCCGACCTGGGACATGGGGGGCAAGATCAGCGTCGACTCGGCCCCGCTCATGAACAAGGGCCTGGAGCTGATCGAGGCACACCATCTGTTCGGCTTCCCGTACCACCGCATCTCGGTGGTCGTGCATCCGGAGTCGATAGTGCACGCGCTGATCCATCTCAACGATGGCGCGTCGCTCGCCCACCTCGGCTATCCGGACATGCGGATACCGATCTCGTACGCCCTTCACTTTCCCGAGCGGGCCGACGTGTCGGTCGAGCCGCTGGACCTGGCGGCGGCGGGGCGCCTGACCTTCGAGCCGCCCGACCTCGAGACCTTCCGCTGCCTGGCGCTCGCTCGTGACGCGGGCGTTGCGGGCGGCAGCGCGCCCTGCATCCTGAACGCCGCCAACGAGGTGGCGGTTCACGCCTTCCTCTCCGAACGACTCGCGTTCCTCGACATCGCGAGCGTGATCGAGGGCACCCTTGAGGCGACCGACCCGCAGCCGGTGCGCAGCTTCGACGACCTCTACGAGGCAGACGCCGCGGCCCGGCAGGAGGCCGCGGCGCTGGTGTCGGAGCTGGCGGTCGAGGCTTGAGCTCGCTCGCATTGGCGGCCCTCGAGGGCGCGCCCGCGTACGTGCTCGCGTTCCTGGGCTTCTCGGCTCTGATCGTGCTGCACGAGTTCGGCCACTTCACGGCCGCCAAGGCCGTCGGCATGAGGGTGGAGCGCTTCGCGCTCTTCTTCCCGCCCCTGATCGTGAAGGTGCGCCGCGGGGAGACCGAGTACGGCATCGGCGCGATCCCACTCGGCGGCTTCGTCAAGATCACCGGCATGAACCCGGAGGAGGACCTGCCTCCGGAGGTGGCCCCGCGCGCCTACTACCACCAGCCGGTGTGGAAGCGCGTCGTCGTGATCCTGGCCGGCCCGTTCATGAACCTTCTGATCGCGTTCTTCATCTTGTTCGGGCTCTCTTTCGGCGCCGCCGAGCCGACCCCGACGGTGGACTCGACCGTCAAGGGATCTCCCGCGGAGAAGGTGCTGAAGCCGAGCGACAGGATCCTCTCAGTCGACGGAAAGAAGGCCGGCGAGGGG
>JBBQNR010000029.1:0-33236 GCA_038330145.1 Solirubrobacterales bacterium | reverse complement strand
CGTGTTGAAGCTCGAGGTTGGCGGCATGCAATGTCAGCTGGATGTCGGGCCGGGGCCCGTGCAGCCGGCTCATGGCGCCCAGCAGCACCTGAAGGCCCTTGTAGGGATTGGCCTGGCCAAAGAAGGCGAGCCGGTTGTGCGGCCTGTCCTCCGTGGGGGTGGGCACCCTGGGCTCTGGCCAGCGTCCGTAGTCCTCGAAGCGGATGCGGTCTCGGGTTATCCCCCAATCGACATAGCGCTCGAGCAGGAAGTGGCTCGGTGCCAGGAACATGTCGACGTGCGCGAGGTGCGCCTTTGCGAAGCGCTCGCGCAGGAAGAACTGCTGCGGCGGTATCTCGGGGAAGCACTCGTTGCAGCGCCGCGGCGACCACCCCAGGCAGAGCTCGCCGCTGGAACGCTGGAGCTGGCCCTGGCGGTGGCAGATCGGGAGGTACTCGTGCAGCGTGTAGACGATCGGCACGTCGGGCAACACCCGTCGCGTCAGCGAGACGAGGTCTATGCCCATGAAGAACGTGTGCTGGAAGTGGACCACGTCGGGCCGCTCCGCACGCAGGAACTCGGCAAAGTGGTTCGTGTACTGCGACTTCTCGCGCAGGGTCATGAAGAAGAAGTCGAAGTGCCCCTCCTCGGTGAAGAAGAAGTGCTGGTTCTCGTCCTCGTTGATGCGGCTGAAGGGTGACCCGGCATGAGCGGTCCGCGGCGCGGCGACATCGTTCCCCAGCCTCGCCATCAGAACCGGCTCGAAGTCCTCGGATCCGCGCATCGCCTCGTAAAGCTCCAGCGCATAGGACTCCGATCCGCCGGGCCGGATGCTCGGATGGTTGTGCAGTATGTAGAGAACCTTCTTCTTGCTCACGGGCCGTCCGAAAACCTCTCTTGTGACCAGGGAATTCCGGTGGGTCGCGCCAAGAAGGTCGACTAGACTATACATCCGGAAGTGTGGCGGAACCAAGGGCGGTCGGCGCCGGACTGAGAGTGGTAGGTAGGGCTTGGAATCAGGAGGGAACGGGGTCAATTCGGCTCGGCTGGAGGCTGAGGACTACGAGGTTCTGATCCGTAGGATCCGCGAGGTGGTTCAGGCCCAGGTGCCTCCCAACTCGCTCGTCGCGGTCGTCAGCAAGGGCGACGCCGCCCTCGTCGACATCGCGGGCATCAGGGCTCACCACTTCCCGCAGGACGAGCAGGGCGCCCACAGCGACACCCAGCCGGCCGACGGAGCCGACGCGGTGGATCAGCTGGAGCGCCTGCGCGCCGGCGAGGTCGAATACCTCGTGCTCCCCAGTCTGGCCTTCGGCTGGCTGGAGCTCTACCCGGAGCTGAACGAGCACCTGATGAAGCGCTACCAGCTGGTGGCCAGCGAGGATGCCTGCCTGGTCTACCGGCTTGCCGAGCAGGCGGCCGCGACGACGGCCGAGGCCGGGCCGCCGGCCCCGGACCCCAGCGTGATCGCCCCGATCTCCGACCTGCTCGTCCACCTCGTGCCGGCGAGGTCAGCGATCGCGGTCCTGACGCTTTCGCCGGGGACTCCCGTCCCGGCCGGCATGCAGCCATGGCTGTTCCCACGCGCCGCGCGCGGCGACCTGAGCTTGGCGGCGGGGCACATCTCGGCCCTCGAGGCCGGCGGCATCGAGTTTCTCGTCATACCCGGCCCGGAGCGAGAGTGGCTGGAGCTTCACCCCCAGCTCCTGACCCACCTGCGCAACAGACACCGGCTCGTGACGAGCCAGAGGCACCTCTGCGACGTCTACGAGCTGGAGGCGCCGAGATCGAACGATGAGCCGGAGCCGGCCGAGGCCCCGGCGCGAGTGCAGCAATGGAGCGAGCCGGGCCGCTCTCCCGTCACTCGCCTGCTCGACATGGTCCTCCGCACGGGCGCAGATGGCGGCGCCCGCTAAGCCGAAGGTCCTCTTCGTCTGCCACAACCACCCGGCGATCCGGCCGGGTGGCGCCGAGGGCTACGCGATGGACCTCTACGAGGCGATCCGCGCGGCCGGTGAGTTCGAGCCGTACTTCCTGGCCAGGGTGGACAACGAGCAGCGGGAGGCGCTCTCCTACCACGAGTCGACTCCGATAACCGGCGTCGCGGGCGATCCCAACCAGTACTTCCTGTTCACCGACCTCTCGGATTGGGACTGGCTGTTCGGCCGCTACCAGGACAAGACCCCGCTGGTCCCGTTCTACCGCGACTTCCTCGACACGCTGCGCCCCGACATCGTGCACTTCCAGCACACCGTCTTCATCGGCTACGACGCCCTCCGCATCACGCGCAACACGCTGCCGGACGCGCCGATCGTCTACATGCTTCACGAATACATGCCGATCTGTCTTCGCAACGGCCAGATGGTGAGGGTGCACGGCGACGACGTCTGCACCAGATCCTCGCCCCGTCGCTGCCACGAGTGCTACCCAAACATCAGCATGCCCCACCACTTCATGCGAGAGCGCTTCGTCAAGTCGCAACTCTCGCTCGTCGACCTCTTCCTGACACCGAGCGCCTACGCTCGCGAGCGCTACATCGACTGGGGCGTGGCGCCGGACCGGATCAGGGCGGTCGAGCACGGGCTGCGACCGGTCGTGCGAGTGGAGGAGTCGGGCGAGGACCGGCCCAGGAACCGCTTCGCCTTCTTCGGCCAGCTCACCCCCACCAAGGGAGCCGACGTCTTCCTGGAGGCCATTCGGCGGCTCGGCGACGACTTCGACGGCCATGTCTGGTTCCACGGTGCGAATCTGGAATTCCAGCCGACCGACTTCAGGCGCAAGCTGGAGGGCCTGCTGGAGGCGACCGCCGGCAAGGTCACCCTCAGCGGCGCCTACGACCACGCCGAGCTGGCCAGGCTGATGCACCCCATCGACTGGGTGGTGGTGCCGTCGATCTGGTGGGAGACGGGGCCTCTCGTGGTGCCGGAGGCGTTCCTCCACGGCAGGCCGGTCATCTGCAGCGACATCGGCGGCATGTCGGAGCGCGTCACCGACGGCGTCAACGGCATGCACTTCCATCGCGCGGACCCGGACAGCCTCGCCGAGGCGATGCTTCGCGCCTCCGGGACTCCCGGCCTGTGGGAGACGATGAAAGCTGCCGTTCCGCCCGTGCAGACGATGGAAGCCCACGCCGAGCTGATCAGCGGCATGTACGGCGGGCTGCTCGCCGAGCGCCGGTCACCGTCCACCGCCCTGTCAGCCATCTCCGCCTAGAGGATGCTGATGTCGAAGCCGAAGGTGCTCTACGTGGCCCAGAACCATCCGGAGGTCCGCCCCGGAGGAGCCGAGGGCTATGCGCTGAACCTCTACGACGCCGTGCGCGAGATCGGGGATTTCGAGCCGATCTTCTGCGCCCGCACCGGGCCCCCGATCTCGGATGTCAAGCGCTACGTCGGAGGCTCGCCGTTCACGTCGGTCAACGACGATCCCAACCAGTACTTCTTCTGGACCGATCTCACCAACTACGACTGGTTTTACGGGCGGCCGGCCGACAAGTCGATCCTGTTCCGGTTCTTCCGTGACTTCCTGCTGGCACACCGGCCGGATGTGATCCATTTCCAGCACACGCTCTTCATCGGCTACGAGGCCGTCCGCATTGCCAGGCAGACGCTGCCCGACACGCCGATCGTCTACATGCTGCACGAGTATCTGCCGATCTGCCACCGCGACGGCCAGATGGTGCGCACGAAGAGCGAGGAGCTCTGCAAGGAGGAGACGCCGCACCGCTGCCACGAGTGCTTCCCCGAGACGAGTCCGCAGACCTTCTTCGCGCGCAAGCGCTTCATCCAGTCGCAGCTGCGCCACGTCGATCTCTTCATCGCACCCGGCGAGTACGTGCGCGACCGCTACGTGGACTGGGGCATCCCGGCCGACAGGATCAAGGTCGCCCCGTACGCATGCTGGCCCGTCGAGCCCGCCAGATCGCCCGACCGGCCTCGCAACCACTTCGCCTTCTTCGGCCAGTTCACTCCCTACAAGGGCGCTGACGTGCTGCTCGAGGCAATGGCCTCGCTGGGCGAGGATTTCGACGGTCACGTCTGGATATACGGCGCCAACCTGGAGACGCAGAGACCCGAGTTCAAGGCGACGTTCGAGTCGATGCTGGAGGCGACCGGGCGCACGGTGACGTTCGCCGGCCAGTACGACCACGCCGAGCTGCCGAATCTGATGGAGCACATCGACTGGGTGGTCGTGCCCTCGATCTGGTGGGAGACCGGCCCGATAGTGGTGCTGGAGGCCTTCCAGTACGGGCGCCCCGTGATCTGCAGCAACATAGGCGGGATGTCGGAGAAGGTCATCGACGGGGTGAGCGGGTTGCACTTCAGCCGTCGAGACCCGGCAAGCCTCGCGGATGCGATCCGCCGAGCCGCTGGCACACCGGGCCTCTGGGACCGCCTGCGCGCGGGCATCCCCCCGGTGCCGAGGATCATGGAGCACGCAGCCGAGATGACGGAGGCGTACAGGCGGCTGCTGGAGGCGAGGCTGGGACCTTCCACCGAGGCCGTGCTCGAGGCCGCCGGGACAGGCCGGGATGGCTGAGTCCGCGGCGTCATTGGCCTCGGCATCCGTCCCCGCCCGGGCCTGGCGCGCGGGCGTCGAGCAGGTGGCTTGGTTGGGCCCGCACGCTCTGCTCGCGGTCGGAAGCTTCAGCGAGACGGCGCAGGCCGACCTCAGCCTCCTGCAGGGTGGCCGGCCGCTGAAGGCAGAATGTCATCTGCTCACCTTCGCCGCCCCGCTTCCGGATGGCAGCCTGACGCGGAAGCAGCTGCTGTGCGCGGTGCTGGCGGACGAGGGCGCAGACCTTGCGGACGGGCCATTGACGCTGGGGGCGGGCCGGCGCAGCTTCCAACTCGGGCAGCGGGCCGGCTCGAACGGCAGCAGCGGCCGGCTCGGATTGCTAGTGCGCCGCTGCCTCGCCCCGCTCGACGCCCGCACCCGCAACCGCGTGACCGACTTTCTGGCGCGCGCGTGCGCGACCGCGATCGACGGCAGTGGTGGCTTGAGAGTGAGCGAGCGGTTGTTCGACATCCGGCAGGCCGTGCGGGAGAGGCTTCCGCTGCAGGTCAACCAGCCCGAGCAGCCGCGAGGCCTCTACGCCGACCGTCTGCTGACCATCGACGAACGCGCCTTCTATCTCCGCGGCTGGATGCGGGACGAGGAGTCCAGGGCGGTTCGAATTACGGCCGTGTCACCCGAGGGCGCGCGAACGGAGCTGCTGCAGAGGATCCACCGCTTCCCTCGCCCGGACGTGCTGGAGTTCTACGCGCCCCTCGGGCAGAGCAGGGACTCGAGGCTGGGCATGCTCTGCTACTTCGAGCTGGGCACACCGAGCCTGCTTCCGGCCGGGTGGCTGCTGGAGATGGAGGAGGCCGACGGCACAGCGGTCCAGTTCCCGATCCCGGCGACCGCCAGGGATCCGGAGGTCGTTCGCAACACGGTGCTGGACGACCCCGCACGCCAGCGGGTGCTCGACGAGCAGATGATGGCCGACAACGTCCGCCCGGCATTGACCCGTTTGCAGCAGCGCCTCGAGGACACGGTCAGCGTACGGACGGTGAATCAGTACGGAGCTCCCCCCGAGGCTCCCGAGATCTCGATCGTCGTGCCGATCTACCAGCACGTCGAGCATCTGGAGATGCAGATGGCGGAGTTCGGGAACGACCCCCAGCTGAAGGCGGCGGACCTCGTCTACGTGCTCGACTCTCCGGAGCAGGCCGACGCACTCGACTACAAGGCGAGCCAGCTGATCGCCATGTACGAGGTGCCGTTTCGGACAGTGGTGCTGGATCGCAACGTCGGCTTCGCCGGAGCGAACAACGCCGGCCTGGCGCTGGCTCACGGCCGCCTGCTCCTGCTGCTCAACTCCGACGTCGTGCCCGCGGCGCCGGGCTGGCTGCAGGTGATGCGCGACTTCTACGACGCCAATCCCGGGATCGGCGCCCTGGGGCCGAAGCTGCTCTACGAGGACGACTCGATACAGCATGCGGGCATGTGCTTTCACCAGCCGCCGGGCTCGTCGGAGTGGCTCGACGCCCACTACTTCAAGGGCATGCACCGAACCCTGCCCGCTGCAAACGTCGCCCGCCCGGTGCCCGCCGTCTCGGGAGCATGCATGATGATCTCCGCGGAGCTCTACCGGCGCCATCCTCTGCGTGGCCTCTATGTGAGGGGCGACTACGAGGACTTCGACATCTGCATGCGCCTTCTGGAGGCGGGACACGAGAACTGGTACCTGCCCGAAGCCGAGCTGTACCACCTCGAGGGGCAGTCGTACACAAGCGTCATGCGCATCCCCGCCAACAGGTACAACATGTGGCTCCACACTCACCTCTGGAGTGAGAGGATCGACTCGATCATGGCTTCCGGGCGCTATGACCCCAGCGACGCCGCGCCGGCCACGGCACCCGAGGATGGCGGCCCGCGATGAGCTCCGGGAGACTCCCCACTCAGGCTCCGGAAGGCGCGCTTTGGACCATAACCCGTTGGTATGATGAGCCGCAGGCGTTCTTTCTTCGGCGGAAGGTTGAGAGGCACAGTTGGGTGTAGGGACTGAGGGCCGGACGGATGCGGCCCCGACTTCTCCTGTCGACTACGAGCAGCTGATCAACAGGATCCGCACGCTCGTGGAGCGGTTGATTCCGGCCCACGCGACCGTCGCGGTCGTGAGCCGGGGCGACGAGGTGCTGCTCCAGCTCGGTCGCCGCCAGACGATCCATTTCCCGCGCGACGAGCAAGGCAAGTGGGCCGGGTACCACCCCGCCGACAGCGACGACGCGGTGAAGCTGCTGGAGCGGGTTCGCGAGGACGGCGCCGCCTACTTCGTCCTCCCCAGCACCGGCTTCTGGTGGCTCGACTACTACCAGGGCTTCAAGACCCATCTGGAGACCCGCTATCGCGTGCTGGAGGCCGGGGGCGACTGCTGGATCGTCTCACTCTCCGAGACCGCGGACCTGGACCCGCATTCAGTCGCGGCCACACATGCCGATAGACACTTCATGACCGGCTCGACCCTGTCGGATGAGGTCTCCGCGCCCCTGCGCGAGGTGATGGAGGGCCTGCTGCCGGAGGGATTCCGGGTCTCGTTCCTCGCCGTCACGGCAGAAGAGCTGAGTGGACGCTCCGAGAACGGGATGCCGGCCGGCCTGCAGCGGGCCGACTTCGCCGATCCGGCGGCGGCCATCGAGCATCTCTCGCGCCTCGAGCGAAGCGGCCCCCAATTCGTCGTCGTGCGCGAACCGCTGTTCGATTGGCTCGACGACCATCCCGAGGTGCGCGAGCACCTGCGGCGCCACCGCTTCGTCACGAGGCAGGATCATTTGTGCGAGATCTACGAAATCGTGACGCCTCTCACGAAGCCACTTTCCACACTCAGCGCGACGGAAGATGTAGAGCGACCGTCGTTCGGCGCGCGGTTGCGGCGCATCCTCTTTCCCACACGAAATGCCAAGCGCTCCTAAGAGCAAGGTTCTCTACGTCTGCCACAACCACCCGGCGATAACGCCGGGCGGCGCCGAGGAGTACGCGCTGCAGGTCTACAAGGGCATGCGCGACGCGAGAAAGTTCGATTCGGTCTTCCTGGCACGCAGCGGCCCGCCCGTCTCCATCACGGCAAGGATGCACGAGGGACGGCCGATAACGATGGTCAACGACGATCCGAACCAGTACTTCTTCTACACCGACCTGTCGGATTGGGATTGGACGTTCGGGCGTTCGCCGAACAAGTCGGCGTTGACGCGCTTCTTCGCCGACTTTCTGGTCGACCAGGCGCCTGACGTCGTGCACTTCCAGCACTCCACGTTCCTCGGTTACGAGACGCTGCGTGTCACGCGCAACACGCTGCCCGACGTGCCGATCGTCTACACGCTGCACGAGTTCCTGCCCATCTGCTACCACGATGGGAAGATGGTGCGGACGGGCACCTACGACCTCTGCTCGGAGCAGTCGCCCCGTCGCTGCCACGAGTGCTTCCCCGCCATCAGCCAGCAGACGTTCTTCATGCGCGACCGCTACATCAGGTCGCACATGTCGATCGTGGACCAGTTCATAGCCCCGAGCCATTTCCTGCGCGACCGCTACATCGATTGGGGCATCCCGGCCGAGAAGATCATGTTCGAGGAGAACGGCAGGCTACCCGTGAGCAAGGTGCCCGACCGCGGAGGCGCGCGCAACCGCTTCGCCTACTTCGGCCAGCTCACGCAGTACAAGGGCATCGACGTCCTGCTGCAGGCGATGGCGCAGCTGGAGGAGGCCGGGTTCGAGGGAGAGCTGTTCATCCACGGGGCCAACCTCGACTGGGCGCCCGAGGATTTCAAGGACCACCTGCGGGGACTGCTCGAAAAGGCCGGCAGCTCGGTGACCCTGGCGGGGATCTACGAGCCGCACGAGCTGCGCAAGCTGATGGAGGAAGTGGACTGGGTGGTAGTCCCCTCGATCTGGTGGGAGAACTCTCCGCTCGTGATCCAGGAGGCCTTCATGTACGGCCGGCCCGTCATCTGCAGCGACATCGGCGGCATGGCCGAGAAGGTCACCGACGACGTCAGCGGCCTGCACTTCCGCCGCGCGGATCCCGACAGCCTCGCCGAGACGATGCTTCGCGCGGCGACCGAGGAGGGACTGTGGGAGCGGCTGCGCTCCAACAGCCCGGAGATCCACCACATGCGCGACCACGTGGCGACGCTGGCAGACACCTATCGCACGCTGCTGTCGGGGCGTAAGCCGAAGCAGGCATCGGAGCACAACGGGCAGGTGAGGCAGCTTGCCTAGTCGAGTGCCCGAATCGTCCCCGCTCGCGGTGGCTCCGAGCCATAAGCCGCGAGTCATGTTCGTCGCCCACAACCACCCGGCGATCCGGCCCGGAGGATCCGAGGGGTACGCGTTCGAGGTCTACGAGGAGATGCGCGACCAGGGCGAGTTCGAGCCCATGTTCGTGGCTCGCAGCGGGCCTCCGTTCTCGATCGCCGAGCGCCATCACGAGGGACGTCCCTTCACGCTCACGAACGATGACCCCAACCAGTACCTCTTCTATACCGACCCCGAGGGCTTCGACTGGTTGTACGGGCGCTCCCCGCACAAGTCTGCCCTGACCAGGTTCTTCAGCGAGTTCCTGCTCGATCAGCAGCCGGACCTCGTGCACTTCCACCACACGATGTTCCTCGGTTACGACATCCTGCGAGTGACTCGCAACACCCTGCCCGACGTGCCGATCGTCTACACGGCACACGACCACACGCTGATCTGCCACCGGGACGGCCAGATGGTGAGGGTGGGCACCGAACAGCTCTGCGGCGAGTCCTCGCCGCGACGCTGTCACGAATGCTTTCCCGGCATCAGCCAGCAGTCGTTCTTTATGCGTGAGCGCTTCATCAAGTCGCAGCTTTCGGCCGTCGACCTCTTCGTGATGCCGAGCGAGGGCGAGATCGAGCGCTACGTGACTTGGGGCATCCCGCGCGCCAGCATCGTGTACGAGCCTCACGGCCGCTCCCCGACCGAGGTGATCGAGGACGCGGACGAGCAGCGGCCTCGCAACCGGTTCGGGTTCTTCGGGCAGCTGACCGCGTACAAGGGCGCCAATGTGCTGCTGGAGGCGATGTCGATCCTCGGCGACGACTTCGACGGAACGCTTTCGATCCATGGTGCGAACCTCGAGCTGGCCGACCAGGAGTTCCAGGACCAGCTGGCCGAGCTGCTCGACGAGGCGCACGGCAACGTGCGCGTGATCGGGGAGTACGGGGCAGACGATCTCACGGCGCTGATGTCGCGCATCGACTGGGTCGTCGTGCCGTCGATCACCTACGAGACCGGGCCGCTCACGCTGCTGGAGGCGTTCGAGCGAGGTCGCCCGGTCATCTGCAGCGACATGGGCGGCATGGCCGAGAAGGTCACCGACGGCGTCAACGGCCTGCACTTCCGCCGCGGCAATTCCCATAGCCTGGCTCAGGCGATGCGCCGCGCCGCGCAGAGTCCCGACCTCTGGAGGCAACTCCGAAGCGGCATCCCGCCCGTGCAGACGATGAGCGACCACGTCCAGCGTCTGGGCGCCCACTACCGACATCTGCTGGAGGCCGGGCGCCCCTCGTCGCGCACGCGGATGGAGGGCCGCAGGGCGGCGCAGCATGTCTGATTCGGTTTCCACACCCTCCGCGGCGGCGCAGGCCACCGAAGAGCGGGCTCCGGCGCTGGGGCGCGCCAGCCGGCTCTCGTCAGGCCTGCTGTTGCTGGCGGGGTGGTTCGGCGACGCCGAGGCGCACCGCGTCACCCTGCGTCGCAACGAAGCAGTGCACCAGCTCAGATCCCTCAGCTACCCCTACCGGCTTCCACGATACCCCGGCGACGAGGGACGGCAGCAGACGCTGATCATGGTCGCCCTGCCCGGAAAGCCGCTGCGCCGGGGAGACAGCCTCACGATCGAGGGGCCGGGCGCGTCGCTGCAGCTCGGCTGGACGGAGCTGAAGAGGTCGCTCAGCGACCTGAGGGAGTTCGGCCGCACGATGCTGGCCCCGATGCAGGGCGAGAACCGGGCCTGTGCGATGACGTTCCTGGCCGGTTCGCTGGCTCTGCAACCTCGTGGTGGGGCGATTCAGCTCAGCGAGACCCTGCTCCAGCTTCGCAGCGGGTTGCGGGAGCACCTGCCGGTGTACCAACATGCCCCGGACCAGCCCCGGGGCCTCGCCGTCGAGTCGATCATGGCCGTCGACGACCGCTCCTTCTACATCGAGGGCTGGGTGCGCGACGAGGAATCCGACATCGTGCGCGTGACCGCCGTTTCGCCCGAGGGCGACCGGGCCCAGCTGGCGGGCAACCTCTACCGGTTCAGGCGGCCCGACGTCTCCGACTTCTTCTCCGCCGGCGTGCTCAGCCGCAAGGAGACCAACGAGAGGGTCGGCTTCATTTGCTTCTTCGAGCTGGAGTCACCGAGCTTTCTGAGCACCGAGTGGGTGCTGGAGACCGAGAACGCACAGGGAGACGCGCTGGAGACGCAGTGCCCGCCGGTTCTGCGTGACTCGAAAATCGCGCGCGTGCGCATCCTCAACGACGTCGGGCGCGAGCGAATTCCCAACGACGAGCTGATGGAGAACCACGTCATGCCGGCGTTGATCAGGTTCCAGGAGCACGTCGAGGCGTCCATAAGGATCGAGTCGCTGACCGAGTTCGGCGAGCAGCCGGAGTCGCCCGACATCTCGATCGTGATCCCGCTCTACAAGCGCGTCGATTTGATCGAGCAGCAGCTGGCGGAGTTCGTGCTCGACCCCGAGATCGCGGAGGCCGACCTGATCTACGTGCTCGACTCGCCGGAGCAGAAGGACGAGCTGCTGTTTCTGGCGTCCCGGCTGTTCCCGGTCTATCGCGTGCCGATGCGCATCGCCGTCCTGGAGCGAAACGTGGGCTTTGCGGGCGCGAACAACGCCGGCGCCTCGATCGCCCGCGGGCGCCTGCTGATGTTGATGAACTCCGATGTGCTGCCCGACAGGCCGGGCTGGCTGAGCGAGCTCAGCCGCTTCCACGACTCGACGCCCAACGTCGGTGCGCTCGCCCCCAAGCTTCTCTACGAGGATGGCTCGATCCAGAACGCGGGCATGAGGTTCCACCGGCCCCACGGCACCTCGGTCTGGCTCGACGACCACTACTTCCGAGGACTGCACCGTGGCTTTCCCGCCGCCAACGTGCCGCGCAAGGTCCCGCTGCTGTCGGGTGCCTGTCTGATGATCGCGCGGTCGCTGTACGAGCAGCTCGGTGGCCTGCGGGGCGTGTACGTGCAGGGCGACTATGAGGACAGCGACCTCTGCATGCGTCTCAACGAGCTGGGCCGGGACAACTGGTACATGCCGGCGGCCGAGGTCTTCCACCTCGAGGGAACCTCATACTCGGCCGACATGCGCGGGCCGGCCAACAGGTACAACGGCTGGCTGCACACGCACCTTTGGAAGGACCACATCGGCGACCTGATGAGCCGGTACGAGACGCCCAACGGGGCTGGCGACGCCTCCTGACCCGTGGCGGGCCGCGGTTTGGCTTCCGGGCGGCGCCCCTGGCGGACCAGGCGATCTGGGTCTGGCGAGGCGGGATTAGACTTGAGATGTTGAAGAGGGATGAGCAAGCGTGCTTTGGAGTGAGAGCCTGAATGAGCGTCACAGGAGCCCAGGCTGGCCGCCCCTATCCACGTGTCTCCAGTTCGGACTACTCGCGCATCGTTCAGCGCTTCCAGGAGATCGTCAGCACGACCGTGCCTCGCGACGCGATCGTGCTCGTGCCGAGCCGGGGTGACGAAGCTCTGCTGGAGCTGGGGCATCGCCGCGGCTGGCACTTCCCCCAGGACCCCAGCGGCAAGTACGCCGGGCACTACCCGGAGGACGGTGCGACCGTCGTCGCGCATGTCCAGGACCTGACCGCTGCCGGCGCCGGCTACCTGGCCTTCCCCTACACCTCGCTCTGGTGGCTGGACTACTACGGAGAGCTGCGGCAATTCCTGGAGCGCCAGGGCAAGGTGCTGACGGAGCAGGACGAGTGCATCGTCTTCGAGCTGCCCCAGGGCGACACCACGGCCAGCTCAGAGCAGCCGGCGACGCTGTCGAAGGGCAACGGCACGGTGGCGACCGGTCTCGATCCGCTGGCGGAGGTCGTGTCCTGCCTGCTGCCGACGGGCGCCCGCATCGGCGTCCTGGGTCCGGAGGGTGAGGACGTCCTGCCGCTGGAGCGGCAGGGATACGAGCTGCTCGCAATCTCCGCCCGCGAGCCCGAGGCGTCGATGCGAGAGCTTCAGGCCGCCGAGGCAAGGGGCGCACGTTTCGTCGTCCTGACCTCCCCGGCAGCCGGTTGGCTCGACTCGCTGCCGCAACTGCGGGCGCACCTGCGCCGCGAGTACGAGTTCGTCACCCTCCAGAGGGAGCTGTGCGAGATCTACGAGCGCGTTCCCGGCGCCGGCGAGGCGCAGGACGCTGAAGAAAAGCCGGCAGGCTCAGTGCCGGCTCAGAGGCCGGGTCCCGGCCGCTCGCCGTGGCAGCGGCTGCGCTCGCTGCTGACCGGGCGCAACGGAGCCTGAGGTTGGTGCGCTCATGAAGATCCTCATCGTCTGTCACAACCACCCGAGGATCCGCCCCGGCGGAGCCGAGGGCTATGCGCTCGACCTCTACGAGCAGTTACGCGACCACAGCGGCCACACGCCCGTGCTGCTCGCTCGCGTCGGGCCTTCCGGAGCCGCCGCTGCTCGGGAGATGCCGGGACGGCCGATCAAACAGATCACGGACGACCCCAACCAGTACCTCTTCTACACCGATCCCGAGCAGCACGACTTCCTGATGGGGAAGGGACGCAACAAGGCCGAGCTGACGAGGTTCTATCGCGACTTCCTGCTCGCCCACACGCCGGACGTCGTGCATTTCCAGAGCACGCTCTTTCTTGGCTACGACATCATCAGGGTCACGCGCGACGCGCTGCCACACGCTGCCATCGCCCACACGCTGCACGAGTACCTGCCGATCTGCTACAGAGACGGGCAGATGGTGCGCACGCGGGGCAACGAGCTCTGCCGCGAGGAGTCGCCGAGGCGCTGCCACGAGTGCTTCCCCGAGGTCAGCGAGCAGGACTTCTTCATCCGAAAGGCCTTCATCCAGTCCCATTTCGCGCTCGTGGACCGCTTCATCGCGCCGACCCCGTACGTGCTGGAGCAGTATGTGCAATGGGGAATACCTCGCGAGCGCATGCTGCTGGAATCGCAGGGCATCGTGCGACCGGCGGCTGCCGCGCCGCTGATCAAGCGGCCCGAGCACGGGGACGGTCCACGCAACCGGTTCGGCTTCTTCGGGCAGTTGACTGCCTACAAGGGGGTCGACGTGCTGCTGCGTGCGATCGACGTGCTCGGCGACGACTTCGACGGCCATCTCTGGATCCATGGCGCGAACCTCGAGCATGCCAAGCCGGAGTTCAGGGCCGAGCTCAGGGACCTGCTCGAGAAGACGCGGGAGAAGGTCACCTTCGCCGGCAGGTACGAGCGCCCGGAGCTTGCCGAGCTGCTCGCTCGCACGGACTGGGTCGTGATCCCCTCGATCTGGTGGGAGACGGGGCCGCTGACCGTCTCGGAGGCGTTCATGCACGACCGGCCGGTGATCTGCAGCAACATCGGCGGCATGTCGGAGCGCGTCGAGGACGGTGTCAACGGCCTGCATTTCCGGCGTGGCGACGCGCACGACCTCGCCGCCGTGCTGCGGCGCGCCGCGGCAGACGGTGCGCTCTGGGGCCAGCTGCGGGCAGGTATCCCGGACCTGCACTGGATGGACCGGCACGCAGAGAACGTGATACGCCTCTACGAGCAGCTGCTCGTAGAGCGAAGCGCGCCAGGCCCGGGCGCCCCCAGCGCCGGCAGGGAGCTGCAGAGTGCCTGACGTGAGGGCGGCGACCTGGCTGGTCCGCGACGTGATGATGGTCGTGGGAGACCTGCGGCTGGAGGGCGAGCTCGAGCAGGCGCTGGTCGAGGGCTCGGGCCGCGCCGAGCAGGTCACCGCACGCTACCTCGCACCCCAGGCCGTTAGCGGTGACGAAGGCTTCGTAGGCCTGCTCGTCGTGCACCTGCCCGCCCGCCGGCGTGAGCTGCTCGAGGCGGGGCAGCTCACCCTGCGCGCCGGCCGGCGCACCACGAGCATCCAGAGCGCCGAGCTCATGAATGCCCGCCGTGACGTGAGTGAGGTGCTTCGCCGGCAGCTGGCGCCGCTTTCCCCCTCGGCGCGCAACCAGATCAGCCACTTCCTCGCCACGGCGGCCGGCGGGCTCGAAGGCGGCTTGGCCGACGAGCTGAGCGAGGCCCTGTTCATGGTCCGTGGCGGCCTGCGCGAGCATCTGCAGCGGCCGGAGGGCGGGAACGAGCGCAGGGGCGCCGCGGTCGACAAGCTGCTGCGGATCGATCCCAGGGGATACTTCGCATTCGGCTGGATCGGCGACCGCGACGCCGAGGTGCTGCGGGTGACCGCCGTCAGCCCCGAGGGCGAGCGGGTCGAGCTCGGCGAGCGTCTGTTTCGCTTTGCGCGCCCCGATGTCTGGAAGCTTTTCGGCAGGCGTGACCGCAGCTCGACGGGAGCCGGCTTCATCTGTTACTTCGAGCTCCAGTCGCCGAGCCAGATGCCACGCGGATGGCTGCTCGAGACCGAGAACGAGCGCGGTGACAGGCTCGAGGTCGAGGCGCCAGCGGTGATCGGCGAGCGCGATGACGTCACCGCCGCCGTGCTCGAGGACCCCTACCATCAGCGCTCGCAGGACGACGACCTGATGGCGCAGCATGTGGTGCCCGCCGTCACGCGCCTTCAGGAGCAGGTGGAGGAGCTGACCGCGATCGAGTCCGTGGAGGACTTCGGCGAGCTGCCCAGCTCACCGCAGATCTCCGTCGTGGTCCCGCTCTACCGTCGGATCGACCTGATCGAGTACCAGCTCGCCAAGTTCGCCGACGATCCGGACTTCCGCGAGGCGGAGCTCGTGTACGTACTCGACTCTCCCGATCAGCGTGAGGACCTGCTCGCGCTCGCCGCCGGGCTCAGCTCCATATACAGGGTCCCGTTTCGAGTCTGCACGCTGGAGGAGAACGTCGGATTCGCCAACGCATGCAACGCGGGGGCGTCCGTCGCCTCGGGCCGCCTGCTCGTGCTGCTCAACTCCGACGTGCTGCCGGCCCGCCACGGCTGGCTGCACGAGCTGCGGGCCTTCTACGACGGCACCGACGACATCGGCGCGCTGGGGCCGAAGCTGTTGTACGAGGACGACACGATCCAGGAAGCCGGGATGTACCTGCACAGGCCCCCCGGCTCGAACGTCTGGCACGACGCCCACTACTTCAAGTGCCTGCACCGCAGCTTCCCCGCCGCCAACGTCTCTCGTCCCGTTCCCGGGCTGTCCGGGGCCTGCCTGATGGTCAGCCGGGAGCTCTACGAGCAGCTCGGTGGGCTGCGCGGCATCTACGTCAGGGGCGACTACGAGGACTTCGACCTCTGCCTGCGGCTGGCCGAGGCGGGGCGCCAGAACTGGTACCTGCCGGCGGTCGAGCTCTACCACCTCGAGGCGCTCTCCTACGACAGCGAGGTTCGCCGCCACGCCAACCGCTACAACGCCTGGCTGCACACGCACCTCTGGCGCGAGCGCATCGAGGAGCTTGCCCGTGAGAACGGGTCGCCCGAGGGCGCAACCGCTTCGATCCCCACGGCATCCGCTTCCGAACAGGGCCTCTGACGTGCACGCGGTCGAGCTGACTGACTTCTGGCGGATCGAGCCCGATGGCGAGCAGCTCGCCGACCTCTGGTTCGAGTTCAAGAAGCCGGAGCAATCGTTGGCGCCCTACGACCTGACCATCGATGGCTGGGTCGTCGGCAAGAGCTCGCCTGTGCGGACAGTCGAGCTGGGAGTGGACGGGCGCTGCATGTGGTCGCTTCCTCCGAGTGTGCCCCGTGCGGACGTGAAGGAATTGCATCCCGACATCCCATGGGCGGAGCATTCGGGCTTCGAGCATCACGTCAGCGCGCTGAAGCTGCGTCAGGAGTTCGACGTCGAGGTCGGCGTGGTGCTGGAGAACGGCGAAAAGGTGGGCATCGGCCGGGCGCAGGGCAGGCGCAGAGCGCTGACCCCGGGGCCGTCCCAGCTCGAGCCGATCTTCGTCACCTCGCTGGGTCGCACCGGCTCGACCTGGGTCATGGCCCTGCTCGAGCAACACCCGGAGGTGGTGGCCTTCCGGCCGTTCGAGTACGAGCCCCGGATGGCTCGCTACTGGGCCGAGGTCTTCGGCACGCTCAGCGAGCCCGACAGCTACCGCCAGGGGCTCGGCGCCGTCGAGCAGTACGACACCGAATGGTGGACCGGCAAGCGGCACCGGCTTCCGCCGATCACATTGGAAGACCCGGAGATAGAGCACTGGATTGGGGGCCACGGCGTCGAGGCGATGGCGCGCATGTGCCGGGGCAGGATCGACGCCTTCTACGAGCATGCGGCCAAGATGGCGGGAAAGCAGCAGCCGCGCTACTTCGCGGAGAAGACCCTGCCGGAGACCTTCTCGCTGCACATCCTGCCCGAGCTCTACCAGCGAACCAAGCAGGTGTTCCTGGTGCGGGACTTCCGGGACATGGCGTGCTCGATCCTCGCCTTCGACCAGCGCCGGGGCTTCTCGGGCTTCGGCCGCGGTGAGGGAACCACGGAGGAGGAATACGTACGCAGCCTCGGCCGGGACGCGGACCTGCTGGTGCAGAGCTGGAGGCGAGCCGCCGGGTCGGCCGTCCTGCTGCGCTACGAGGACCTGATCATCGACCCTCCGAGAGCGCTCGGCTCGCTTCTGTCCCAGCTCGGCCTGCCGGCCAACGAGATCGTGGTGGAGCGCATGCTGCGCGAGGCGGCCGAGAACGCCACCAGCCGCGGGCAGTCCCATCCGACGAGCACCACCCCGGCCAAGTCGATCGGGCGCTGGCAAACCGATCTCGATCCATCGCTTCAGGCAGTATGCGATGAGGCTTTCGGCGACGCGCTGGAGGCGTTCGGGTATCACGAGGACCTGGACCGGGCCAAAGCCGCCTCCTCCTCCTCATCCTAGGGGGAGCGGTATTTCACCGGTGACGCGATGGTCATAGGCGACAGATTTGCGTGGGGCCACGTGCCGAAGACGGGTGGCGAGGCGACGCGCTCGATGTTCGACCTCTTCCCCGAGCTGATCACCTTCTCAGACGAGCGCGGCTCCGCGACTCAGCACACCACCTTCGAGCAGCGCAAGGCCCAGGTGACCGGCAAGACGCTGGCGCTCAACATTCGCAGGCTGCCGGCCTGGATCGTGAGCCGCGAGCAGCACAAGGCTCGCTGGGGGCTGCATCCCGACTACAAGCCGATCCCGATGGACTCGCCGGAGCAGATGGCCGAAAGCGCGTTTCCGGATTACCGGCTGTCCGGCTATGTCGTCGACGGCACCTCGAGCATAGGGCGCTGGCTGAGGACCGAGCGGCTGGCCGAGGACTTCATCGCATTCGTGTCGGATTTCACGGACGTGCCGCCCGAGACACGCAGCCGGGTCGAGGAGCTCGGCCCCGTGAACGCCAACGACTACGACCACGAGATCGCGCACTGGTTCACGCGCGAGCAGGTGCGTGCTCTCTACGACAACAACCCGGTATGGGCCACGGTGGAGCGCCAGGTGTACGGAGACCTGCTGCTCGACTGCGGGCGCTGACGGCGGGCCCGGGAATGGGTATTCGATGAGTGTCTACGAGATCATCGGCGTGTCGTTGCCCGAGCGGACGCCCGAAGCGCTGATCGGGTCCAACATCGACCTTCCCAAAGCAGGCTCGACGGCAGACGTGTTCACGCTCCACATCGTCGGATGGGTGCTGGGACGCAACTCGCCCGCGACCGCGGTCGAGGTCGTCTATCAGCCCGAGCCTGACCTCGTCAGGCCTGGGCCCGACCGCGTGATCCGGATCACTCCGATCCGCGGCGACCGCACCGACGTCGCGGCCGCCTACCCGCAGGTTCCCGCCGACGTCGACTGTCACTTCGAGGCACTGGTCGGAGTCGTCGGGCTGACGCCGGAGTTCGAGCTGCGCCTGATGGCGGTGCTCGAGGACAACACGAGAGTGCAGATCGGCTCGCTGCGGGTGCGACACCAGCCGCTGCGCACATCCTTCCAGCCGACCCTGCAGCCGATCACCCTCACCTGCCTCGGGCGAACCGGCACGACCTGGTTGATGAGGATGTTCGCCTCGCACCCCGAGGTCGCGGTCTACCGGCGCTTCCCCTACGAATCGAGCACGGCGAAATACTGGATGCAGATGCTGAAGGTGCTGGCCGAGCCCTCGAACATGGTCCAATCGACCCATCCCGACACCTTCCACAACGACGTCTGGCACGTCGGCCACAACCCCTTCTACGACGACGCCATCGCCGGCGACGACGTTTACGGTCGCTGGTTCGGCCGCGACTACGTGGAGCGGCTGGCGACCTTCTGCCAGCAGAGCATCGAGGACTGGTACTCGACCGTCGCCGAGACGCAGGGCCAGAGCGGCGTGCGCTACTTCGCCGAGAAGCACCTCTGGCCCAACTACATCCCTGTGCTGATGCGAGAGCTGTACCCCGCCGCCAAGGAGGTCTTCCTGGTGCGGGACTTCCGCGACATGGCGCACTCGATCATGGCCTTCGACCGCAAGCGGGGATGGTCCGGCTTCGGTCGCCGAGACGGCAGCAGCGACGAGCAGTACGTCGAGGAGGTCCTGAAGCCGGCCGCGCTCGCCATCTCCAACAGCTGGCGCACGCGCGGCAGCCGCTCGCACCTGGTCCGCTACGAGGACATGGTGCTGCGCCCCCAGGAAACGCTCTCCGCGCTGCTCGAGTACCTGGAGTTGGAGCGCTCGCCGCAGACCGTCGACCGCATCCTGCGCGACTCGGCCACCGAGACCGACGAGGTTCGCAGTCACAGGACGTCGCGCGACCCGCGCGAGTCGATCGGTCGTTGGCGACGGGAGGGCAGCGACAGCTTCCGGGCCTTCTGCAGCGAGGCCTTCGGCGAGCTGTTGCCCGAGTTCGGCTACACGGACGGCGTCGGCTCGCCGTCGTGATAGCGGTCGTCGCCGGCTCGGTCGCGCAGCGACCGGGACGCGGAGGACATACGTGGGTTTTCCTGCAGTACCTGCTCGGCCTGCGCGAGCTCGGCTGGGAAGTGCTGCTGCTCGATCGCCTGGAGCCCGGCATGAGCGTCGACGACAGCGGCAGCCCCTGCCCGCCCGAGCAGTCGGTCAACGCCCGCTACATGCAGCAGGTGATGAAGGGCTTCGGGCTCGAGCGCTCCTACGCGGTGCTGCTCGGGGAAGGCTCGGGCTCCAGCTCCACCCTGGGCATTCCACGGCAGGAGGCCCTGGAGCGCGTGGCATCCTGCTCGCTGTTCCTGAACGTCAACGGCTTCGTCGACGACCCCGAGATCCTCGCGCGGGCGCGGCTGCGAGCGTTCCTCGACATCGACCCCGGCTTCGGCCAGATGTGGCGAGAGCTGGGCCTGCACGACGCCTTTCGCGACCACCACGCCTTCGTGACGGTGGGTGAGAACATCGGCGCCCCGGACTGCTCGATACCGACCGGCGGCATCGAGTGGATCACCACGCCGCAACCGGTCGTGCTGTCGCAGTGGCCTGTCACGGAGGCGACCGGCGACCGCCTCACCAGCGTCGGGAGCTGGCGCGGACCCTTCGGGCCCGTCGAGTACGACGGCCAGACCTACGGCCTACGCGTGCATGAGTTCCGCCGCTTTGCCGCCGTGCCGGCCCTTTCCGGCCAGTCGTTCGAGATCGCGCTCGACATCGACGAGGCCGACTCGGCCGACGTCGAGCTGCTGCGCGATGGCGGCTGGTCGCTGGCCGATCCTGGCGTGGTCGCGCGTGACCCCTGGGCCTATCGCGACTACGTGCAGGGCTCCAAGGGCGAGTTCATGGTCGCCAAGAACATGTACGTGAGGTCGCGTAGCGGCTGGTTCAGCGATCGCAGCATTTGCTACCTCGCCAGCGGCAGGCCCGTGCTGGCCCAGGAGACCGGCTTCTCGAAGCGCTACCCCGGCGGGCGGGGCCTGGTGCCGTTCAGCACCCCGGAGGAGGCGGTCGCCGGCTCACTCGATATCGCGCGTGACTACGCCGCGCATTGCTCGGCGGCGCGGGGCCTGGCGGAGCAGCACTTCGAGTCCGGAACGGTGTTGACGCGACTGCTGGAACGGCTGGAAGTAGCATGAGCTGAGTGCATGGACAGGGCCACGAGACCACAATCGAGGGAGGACTGAGCTTGGCTGCGGGCCAGGAAACCAAGCTGAAGAGGCTCAACTGGGGTTGCGGCTCGTGGGCGGAGGCCGGGTGGATCAACTCCGACATCTCCGAAAGCCCCGGCGTCGACATCGTCTGCGACATCCGGGAGGGCCTGCCGCTCGAGGACGGGAGCATCGACTACGCGGTCAGCATCCACGCCCTGCCCGAGATCCCCTACCCGGAGCTTCTGCCAACGCTCCAGGAGCTGCGGCGCGTGCTCAAGCCGGGCGGCATCCTGCGGCTGGCGCTGCCGGACGTCGAAAAGGGCTTCGACGCTTACCGCAACGGCGATCGCGACTACTTCCTCGTTCCGGACGAGGAATGGAGCAGCATGGGCTCCAAGTTCATCGTGCAGATGATCTGGTACGGCTACTCCCGCACTCTCTTCACACACGAGTTCGCGTTGGAGCTGCTGCAGAAGGCGGGCTTCGCGAGCACGGCACGATGCGACTTCAAGCAGACTCACGGCCCGTATCCGGAGATCGTAGAGCTGGACAACCGCGAGCGGGAGAGCCTGTTCGTGGAAGCGGTCCGGTAACGACCACCCCGCTCGCGATGGACGCGCTGGTCGAGTTCACCGAGGTGCGGGCGCTGGCGCCGGATCCGCAGCTGTTGAGGGGCTTCTCCGTCGACGCGCCCAGGATCGGGGACGGCTGGCGAGCGCCGGCGTCCTACAGCCACACCTACGGATTCGACGTCCGCGGCTGGGCCGTCGGTGCCGGCTCGGCGGTGGAGTCGGTCGAGCTCGTGTACGAGGGTGGCGTGCTGGCCCGCTCGGAGCCGGACGTCCGGCGCCCGGACATCGAGGAGTCGCTCGCCGGCGTGCCGGCCGAGCAGCAGGTCGGATTCTTTCTTTCCATCAACGCGCTGGCGTTGAAGGAGGACTTCGAGCTTCAGCTGCGCGCGCGGTTGCGGGACGGGGAGACGGTCGAGCTGGCGACCCTGTCCGGGCGGCGCAGCCCGCTCGATTCCGGCTACCGGGCCCGGCTCCAGCCACTGATGGTGACGACGATCGGGCGCACCGGCTCCTCGATGCTCGTGCATCTGCTGGGAGCTCACCCCGGCGTGGTCGCCTACCGGCCCTTCCTGGTCGAGCCGCGCGTCGCCAGCTACTGGATGGGCGTGCTGCGCTCGCTGTCCGAGCCGCGCAGCTACCGCCGCCAGATGCAGGGCCTCAACCTCCAGAACCCGACCTGGTGGCTGGGCACGGAGGGGCGAGTCGCCCGCCGCACACAGGACTCCGAGATCCAGGACTGGCTCGGCTCCGAGGCGGTGCAGACGCTGGCCGGCTTCGCGCAGAGCCGCATCGACGAGGTCTACATCAGGGTCGCCGGCCTCCAGCAGCGCCCGAATGTCGCCTACTTCGCCGAGAAGTACCAGCCGGACGCGGTGCCGCATCTGATGTGGGAGCTCTATCCCGACGCGCGCGAGGTGGTGCTGGTGCGCGACTTCAGGGACATGCTGTGCTCGATCCTCGCCTTCAACGCCAAGCGCGGGGTGCAGGGGTTCGGGCGCGACCGCGCCGACAGCGACGCGGAGTTCGTCGACGAGATGGGCAAGCCCGCCGACGCGCTGGCGCGAAGCTGGCAGCAGCGCGCGGCCAGGGCGCACCTGGTCCGCTACGAGGATCTGGTCTCGCGCCCCGCAGAGACGGTTGAGGGGCTGCTCGACTACGTCGGCTTGGATTCCGGTCAGCAGGTCGTGCAGGGAATGCTCGGCGAGCTTGACGAGGCGGGAGAAGAGGCCACCAAGCACCGCACCACCAGCGCCGCCGCCGACGAGTCGATCGGCCGCTGGCGCGCGGAGCTCGGCCCCGAGCTGCTGGCGCGCTGCGAGCAGGCCTTCGGGCCGGCGCTCGAGGCCTTCGGCTATCCGGTCGCGGCGCGCTCCGAATAGCCGTGCGAACCGTTCTCTTCCACCGCAACTTCCCGCGTTTCTCGGGCGGGGCGTTGAAGGTCTGGGACTACTTCAACCACATCCTGAGCGCGCCCGGCTACAACGCCCTGATCAAGTTCGCGCCGGGGTCGACGTGGGACGAGAGCAACCCCTGGTCGAACGCCATGGACCATGTCCTCGAGCCGGACGCCGACGTGCGGCCGGACATGCTGTTCCTGGCCGGCAACGACTGGCTCCAGCTGCCGGAGGGGGAGCGCGACGAGTCGCCAGTGCCCGTCATCAACTACGTCGCCCACGTGCGCCACGCCGATCCGGACGACCACCTCGGCCGCTACGACTTCCTCGCTCACAAGGCAATACGCATCTGCATGAGCCACGAGGTGGAGGAGGCGATCCTGGCCACCGGCCGGGTGCGAGGGCCGACGTTCGCGATCCCGGGCTCGATCGACTTCGACCAGGTGCTCGGCGGTCGCGAGGGACGCGAGCGCGACATCGACCTTCTGATCGTTGCCAACAAGCGGCCACGGCTCGGCCGCCGGCTGGCCGCCCGCCTGCAACGACCGGGAAGGCGACTGCACCTGATCGACCGGCTGGTGCTCAGAAGCGACGCCCTCGACCTCGTCAGCCGCGCACGCGTGACGCTGTTCCTGCCCAATCGCAAGGAGGGCTTCTTCCTGCCGGCACTCGAGGGCATGGCGCTGCGGACGATCGTCGTATGCCCGGACTGCATCGGCAACCGTTCCTTCTGCCTCGACGGCGTCAACTGCTTCCGCCCCGACTACGTCGAGGACAGGATGGTCGAGGCGGCAGAATCGGCGCTTGCCGAGGCGCCCGGGCTCGCCGCAATGCTCGAGACGGGAGCCGAGATGGCGCGCCGCCACGACCTGCGGGACGAGAGAAGCGCCTTCCTGGAGATCCTCGCCAGGGTGGACGAGCTTTGGGAAAGCGCCTGAGCCATGGCGCGCTACGAGACAGTCGAGCTTCTGCCGCAGACGGCGCCCTTCGACAGCGAGTTGATGCGCGAGCACGGGCTGCGCGGATTGCAGTGCGGCAGCGGACCGCAGCTGCGCCAGGGCTGGCTCAACACGGACATGCTTCACCTCCGCACGCGAGACGGCGAGGAGGTCGAGCCCGGGCGTATCGCCGTTTTCGACGGCAACTTCTATTTCCTCGAGCACAACGCCACCGAGCCGTTCCCGTTCGCCGACGAGTCGTTCGACTGGGTCTACTCCGAGCACTTCATCGAGCACCTGGACCCGGGCGACGCGATCGCCTGGCTCGCGGACGTGCGCCGAATCCTGCGACCGGGTGGCCACCTGCGCGTCTCCACCCCCGACCTCGGTAAGTACATCCGCGGCTACCTCGAGCAGGGCGCCGAGAGTGCCTTTCTTCAGCGCCACCACGAGCTGATGGCGCCGCACCTGCGGCAGTTCATGATCGACCCCGACGACCAGTCCCAGCCCGAGCACCGCCGCAACTTCAAGCGCCGGTTCTTCAGCGGTGAGGATGCGATCCCGAGCCGGCGCGCCTTCATGGTGAACCAGATCTTCTTCTTCTGGGCCCACCGCTGGATCTACGACTTCGACGAGCTGCGCCACGCGCTGTCGAAGGCGGGCTTCGACCCGGCGGGAGTTGTCGAGCAGAGCTACCGTCAGGGCCGCGAGCCCGAGGTCGCAGAGCTCGACCTCGAGCATAGAAACGACGAGAGCGTCTACGTCGAGGCTGAGCGCTGAGGGCTCGATGCGTGACCTCAGCGCAGAGGTCGTCCGGCTCGGGCCGTGGCACCTCGACGTAGAGGTAACGCCCGAGCTCAGCACGAGAGCCTCATTGGAGGCCCCTCCGGGCGCGGACGTGCGCTTCGAGCTACGCGATCCTCTCAGGAGACGCTCACTACCCGATAGTCCCGGCGTCGGTGCCGCTCGACGACCCTGATCTGGCCGCGCTGCTGGAACGCGACCACAGGCTCGAGTTCCGCGAGCTCGGCGTTTGCGACGTCTACTACTTCGCCGGCTTTTCGGAGCCCTAGCGATGGCAGCCACGCTGCAATAATGGATTGCGTGGGAGAGCCCGGTGCCGGCGGACAGCCAGCTTCTTATCTGTCCATCGCCGCGATCTACCGCGACGAGGCTCCCTACCTGCGCGAGTGGGTGGAGTTCCACCGGCTGGTGGGCGTGCAGCGCTTCTTCCTCTACGACAACGGTAGCGTCGACGACCATCGCGGCATGCTCGCCCCCTACATCGAGGACGGCACGGTCACGCTGCACGACTGGCCGGTGTTCCCCGGCCAGGTTCAGGCCTACGACCACGCGTTGCGCGAATACGGTTCAGGGACACGCTGGATGGCGTTCCTGGACCTGGACGAGTTCCTGTTCTCACCGACCGGCCGCCCGCTGCCCGAGATCCTCGCCGGCTATGAGCAATGGCCGGCCGTCGGCGCCAACTGGGCGGTCTTCGGCACCTCCGGCCATGAGCGCAAGCCGGACGGGCTCGTGATCGAGAACTACGTCTGGCGCTGCCTCCAGAGCCAGGAGGGCAACCGGCACATCAAGAGCATCGTGGATCCATCGCGAACGCTGCAGTGCCGTGACCCTCATCACTTTGCCTACGCCGACGGCGCGCAGGCGGTGGACGAGAACGAGCAGCCGATCCGCTACGCGCGCAACGCGGCGGGATCGTGGAAGCGCCTGCGCATCAACCACTACTTCACCCGCTCGGAGCAGGAGTTCGGGGCCAAGCTCGAGAAGGGGAAGGCGGACAAGCCCGAGGGGCGCGGGCCGGCGCTGGCGAATTTGCGCCGCATCGTCGACTCGTTGCACGAGGAGAAGGACGAGACGATCTTCAGCTACCTGCCGGCACTGCGAGAGGCGCTCGCCGAGCGAGCGGCCAGCCACGGTTGAAGCACTACCTCTCCATGTGTGCGATCTATCGCGACGAGGCTCCCTACCTCGAGGAGTGGGTCGAGTTCCATCGGCTCGTCGGCGTGGAGCGCTTCTTCCTCTACGACAACATGAGCACGGACGATCACGCCGAGGTGCTGGAGCCGTTCGTGCGCGAGGGCAGCGTCGTGGTGCATCCATGGGAGGCGCACCCGGGCCAGGGCGGCGCCTACGAGCACTGCCTCGACACCTACCGCGCCGACTCGCGCTGGATCGCGTTCATCGACCTCGACGAATATCTCTTCTCGCCGCTTCTGCGCCCGCTGCCGGAGTTGCTCGCCGAATACGAGCAGTGGCCGGCCGTCGGCGTCAACCGGCACACGTTCGGTTCCTCGGGTCACAAAAATATGCCCGAGGGGTTGTTGATCGAGAACTACGTTATGTCGTGGCCGATGGTGCACAGCATCAAGAGCATCGTCGACCCGAGCCGCACCGTGCGCCACCGCAACCCGCATGCGTTCGTCTACCACGATGACGAGGTCGCCGTCGACGAGCACAAGCAGCCGATCGACGGCTGGTTCACGAAGGAGTTCACGGCGGAGCGGCTGCGCATCAACCATTACTACACGCGCTCGGAGGCCGAGTTCAGGCGCAAGATGAGCCAGGAGCGCGCCGACAACGCCAAGCTTCGGGAGCAGCCGGCCAACTGGGACAAGCTGAGCGGCAGGGAGCGTGACGACGCCATCACGGCCTACGGGCCGGCGCTGCAAGAGGCGCTTGCCCGGCGAGCAGCCAGCCTCAGTTGAAGCATCATCTCTCCATCTGCGCGATCTACCGCGACGAGGCACAGTATCTGCGCGAGTGGATCAGCCTGCACCGCCTGGTGGGAGTCGAGCACTTTTACCTCTACAACAACGGCAGCGTCGACGAGCACCGTGAGGCGCTCGCCCCGTTCATGGAGGAGGGAGTCGCCGAGGTGCTCGACTGGGACTTCTACCCCGGGCAGCTGAGCGCCTACGGGCACTGCCTGGGTGAGCGCCGCGACGAGTCTCGCTGGATCGCGTTCGTCGACACCGACGAGTTCCTCTTCTCGCCCAGCGGCCGCCCGCTACCGGAGATCCTGGCTCGCTTCGAGCAGGCGCCAGGGGTGGTGGTCAACTGGGCCATGTTCGGCACCTCCGGGCACAGGACAATGCCGGCGGGATTGGTGATCGAGAGCTATCTGCGCAGGACCGACAACGAGCAGGCCAACCGCCACGTAAAGACCATCGTCGACCCGAGGCGGGCGGAGCGTCCCGGCATCAACCCCCACTTCTTCCACTACAAGGACGGCAGCGCCGTCGACGAGACCGGGGCGCCGATGGAGGAACCTCCGTTCAGCTTCACGGAGTCGGTCAACTTCAACCTGTTGAGGATCAACCACTACTACACGAAGTCGGAGCAGGAATTCCTGGACAAGCTCTCGATCCCGAAGGCGCACAGCGGCGCAATCCAGCTGCCGGTGATCGAGCGCGAGCGCCTCGAGCGCCAGATTGCGTCCCTCGACGAGGTGGAGGACAGAACCATCCTGCGCTATCTGCCGGCCCTGCGGGAGGCACTGGAAGCGCTGCAATAATCCCTTTCGAATGGCGTATCTGTCCATCTGGGCGCTCTATCAGGACGAGGCGCCTTACATGCGGGAGTGGATCGAGTTCCATCGTCTGATGGGCGTCGAGCACTTCTACCTTTACGACCACGACAGCGTCGACGACCACAGCCGGCAGCTCGCCCCCTACATCGATACGGGCGTGGTGACGCTCTACGACTGGCCGATCGACCCGGGCCAGGTCCAGGCCGCCAACCACTGCCTCGAGCACCACCGGGACGAGTCGCGCTGGATAGCGTTCCTGGACCTCGACGAGTTCCTCTTCTCACCCACCGGCAGGCCGTTGCCAGAGGTGCTCGCCGACTACGAGCAGTGGCCGGCCGTGGTGGTCAATTGGGCCACCTTCGGCACCTCGGGCCATCCGCTGCCGCCGCAGGGCCTCGTGATCGAGAACTACCTTCTGCGCACCGACAACCCTGGCATCAACGGCAACAAGAAGACCATCGTGGATCCCTCGCGTGTGCTTCGCAACCGTGGTGGCGTCTTCGACTTCAGCGAGGGATCCTCGGTCGACGAGAACATGCAGCCGGCCGACGGTCGCGTGTCGGAGAACGTCTCCTTCGAGCGCCTTCGCATCAACCATTACCACACGAAGTCGAAGCTGGAGTTCGAGCGCAAGGTGGCCAAGCCGCGGGCCGACCGCAGAGGGGTCAGGGACACCAGCCGCCGGCTGCGCGACAAGATCACCGGCGGCATGAACGAGGTGCGTGACGAGACGCTGCGTCGATACGCGGCCGCCGTGCGAGAGGCGCTCGAGAGAGCTGGCCAGGCGGATGCCGCGGCGGCAGACGGCGCCGGCGACGGCCTCGAGGTCGACCAGCAGGCGATCCACTTCGCGCGCGACGTGCTGATGGGCGTGGCGCTGTGCGCCCAGGACGGCACTCCGTACCCGCACCCCGACCTGGCGGAGAAGGCGGCGGCGATGCTGGTGGGCCGGCCGGCGCCCGACGACGAGCCCGACGCCCCCGCGTAGCGCTCTGATCATGCCGACGGTCATGGTGGGCGGCGCCGTCGCCAACAAGTACCTGAACGGAGGAGAGGCCTGGGTGCGCCT
Source organism: Solirubrobacterales bacterium (assembly GCA_038330145.1). Taxonomy (GTDB): domain Bacteria; phylum Actinomycetota; class Thermoleophilia; order Solirubrobacterales; family JBBDJG01; genus JBBQNR01. The sequence goes on along the minus strand of JBBQNR010000029.1, from coordinate 5,003 downwards.
GAGCTGGGTGCTCGGCCTTGCACGCCTCGGCTACGACGTCTGCTTCGTGGAGCAGATTGCCGCGTCGAGCTGCGTCACCTCCTCCGGTGGGCCCGCCGAGTTCGAGGACTCCGCCAACCGCCGCTACTTCGACTCCGTGATGGAGCGCTTCGGGCTCACCGGCTCGTCGGCGCTGGTGCTGGAGGGAAGCGAGCGAACGAGCGGCCTGGCCTGGGCAGACGTGCTCCAGAGGGCCGATGCGGCCGACCTGCTCGTGAACATCAGCGGTCACCTCGATATCGATTCCCTGATGTCGCGGCTGCGGCGAAAGGCATACGTGGACCTCGACCCCGGCTTCACCCAGTTCTGGCAGGTGGCGGGCGTGCCCGGCACGCGGCTCGAGGGTCATGACGTCTACTTCACCGTGGGCGAGAACGTCGGCACCGAGGCGAGCACCGTCCCGGCCGCCGGCATCGACTGGAAGCCCGTGCGGCCACCTGTCGTGCTCGACCAGTGGCCGCTGACCGAGTCACGCGACCCCGCGCGCTTCACCACCATCGCCACCTGGCGCAGCGGCTTCGGAACCGTCGAGTTCGAGGGGCGAAGCTACGGACTCAAGGTGCACGAGTTCCGGAAGATGCTGGAGCTGCCGCAGCGGGCGCCCGGCACGTTCGAGATCGCCCTCGACATCCATCCAGGCGATTCCGGCGACCTCGAGACGCTGCAAAGCCACGGCTGGCGGATCGTCGATCCAAAGCAGGCCGCCGGCGATCCCGATGCCTTCCGCGACTACGTGCAGGGGTCCGGGGCCGAGTTCTCGGTGGCGCAGGGCGTTTACGTGGACACCTCCAGCGGCTGGTTCAGCGACCGCACCGCCGGATACCTCGCCTCCGGAAAGCCGGCGCTCGTTCAGGACACGGGCCTCGCCGCCAACTATGCGGTCGGGGAGGGGCTGGTCAGCTTCCGGACGCTCGCCGAGGCGATCGCGGGCGCCGAGCGGATCGGCGCCGACTATCAGGCGCACAGCCAGGCCGCGCGGGCACTGGCCGAGCGCCACTTCGACTCCGACAGGGTGCTGGCCGACTTCCTTTCCCGCGCCGGGGTGTCCTAGTGGCCGGCGAACGACTTCCTTACCCGCGCCGGGGTGTCCTAGTGGCTGCCCAACGTTGCGAGAAGGGCCACTAGTGGTTGCCGCCGCGGACGATCGGCAGGGCGGCGCCACGGGTGGCGACTGGCCGACCTTCCCGCAGGGGCCCCGGGCGCAGCGCCTGCATTCGATGGTGATGACACGGCACTTCATCCTCATCCACGTTCCACGCACCGGTGGCCAGTTCATCCGCAAGGTGACGTTCGAGCAACTGCCGGGCGACTGGTTCATCCGCAACGCGCTCGATGCGCACACGCCCTGGGAGCTGGTCGCCGACGACTTCGCCGAGTTGCCGATGTTCGCTGTCATCCGCAATCCCTGGGACTGGTACGTGTCCTGGTACCACTACCTGACGCAGACGGACGCCGAGACGCGAACCGGGCCGATGTGGATGTCCGCCTTCCAGCAGGGCGCCAGCGACTTTTCCTCGACCGTCACCCGGGCCTGCACCGGCGAGGGCTTCGACAACCCGGCCACCGGCCCGATCATGCGCGAGCTCGGTTGCGACCACCTCTCGGCCAGCTACATGCGCATCGCCGGCCGGGGGGTCGACGCGGGCAAGGTGGAGCTGGGCAGGTTCGAGAGCATGCAGCAGGACTTCCTGGACTTCCTGCGGCGTCACGAGGTTCCGGTCGGCGACGCCTTCGTCGAGGCGCTGATGGCGGAGCCCCCCTACGGCTCGAGCAAGCGGGGCCCGTACCAGCAGTACTACCACGATGACCTGCGCGACCTCGTCGGCCGCAAGGCGCGCCGGCTGGTGGAGCTGGGCGGTTACGAGTTCTGAGCGGCGGCGCCCTGAGAGTGATCGTGAGCGGCATGGTGGCCGCCGTGCCCGGCCAGGGCGGCGCCGCCTGGGCCGTGCTCCAGTACGTGCTGGGGCTGCAGCGGCTGGGTCACGAGGTGCTGTTCGTCGAGCAGATCGACGTGCCCGCGGACGCGCCACTCGAGCAGTCACAGGCCGCCTCCTACTTCAGAGAAGTGGCGCGCGACTTCGGCCTCGAGCAGAGCTCCGCGCTGCTTGTGTCCGGCAGCCGGGAGACCGTGGGGCTGCCGTACTCGAGCCTCGTCGAGTGGGCGGCCTCCGCCGACGTCGTGCTCAACATCTCGGGCTTCCTGACCGACGAGTCGCTGCTCGGCCCCGCTCCGGTGCGCACCTATCTCGACCTCGACCCGGCCTTCACGCAACTGTGGCAGAACCAGGGCATCGACATGCGCTTCGGCGGCCACACGCACTTCGTGACGGTCGGGCAGGCGATCGGCACGCCGACCTGCGACGTTCCACTGGCCGGCGTGGAGTGGATACCCACGCTCCCGCCGCTGGTGCTCGAGCGCTGGCCGCAGGCGCGTGAGGTCAGCCGCGATGCGCTGACGACGATCGCCAACTGGCGCGGCTACGGCTCCGTCGAGCACGACGGAGTCCACTACGGGCAGAAGGCGCACTCGCTGCGTCTGTTCATGAACCTGCCCCAGCACACGCCCGAGCGGTTCGTGCTGGCGCTGGCGATCCATCCAGACGAGCGAAAGGACCTCGAGCTGCTGGAGCGCGGTGGCTGGGAGCTGGTCGGCGCCGACACCGAGGCCGGCACGCCGCAGCAATACCAGAGCTTCATCCAGGGATCGAAGGCGGAGTTCGGAATCTCCAAGAGCGGCTACGTGCTGTCGCGCTGCGGCTGGTTCAGCGATCGCAGCGCCTGCTACCTGGCGTCCGGGAGGCCCGTGATAGCGCAGGAGACCGGCTTCAGCCGCTTTCTGCCCGCCGGTGAGGGGCTGTTCGCGTTCAGCAAGGGAGAGGACGTGCTGGAGGCGATCGAGCGCATCCGCGGCGACTACGAGGGCCAGGCGCGCGCCGCGCGCGAGTTGGCCGAGCGCGAGCTGGACTCCGACCGCGTTCTGACGCGCCTGCTGGAGCGCCTGGGGGCCGCATGAGGGCCGATCGCCAGGAGCTGGAGGCGGCGCTTCGAAACGTGCTCGGGCCGCTGGAGCTGGTGGACCGCCGGCCGGGCTTCTACGAGACCAGCTTCGCGATCGACGAGCTCGACGTCGAGCTCGAGCAGGGGGGCAGTCTGGCGCTGGTCTTCAAGGACGTGGGCCCCGAGGCGCTCGCCGAAGACGCCCGCGCGGCCAAACCCTCCTTCCTCTACGACCCGGAGCGTGAGATACAGGCATACCGCGACCTGCTCGCGCCCGCACAACTCGGCACGCCCGCCTTTCACGGTGCGGTCGTGGACCCCGGCCGCTCTCGCTACTGGCTCTTCATCGAGCGCGTGCCGGGCGTGCCGCTCTGGCAGATCGGAGAGCTGGAGCGCTGGCAGGACGTCGCCCGCTGGCTGGCGTCGATGCACGAGCGCTACGCCGCCGAGCCGTCGTCCTGGGGCGAAGCCTCTCACCTGCTGCGCTACGACGACGACCTTTACAGCCGCTGGCCAAAGCGGGCCAGGGAGCTGGCCGGCGAGGACCGTCGCGAGCGCGTCGAGTGGTTGCTGAGCCGCTACCCGGCGGTCGTGGATCGCCTGGGCTCGCTGCCGCCGACGTTCCTGCACGGCGAGTTCTATGCCTCCAACGTGATCGTGCCCGAGCAGGCCGGCGAACAACGGGTCTGCCCGATCGACTGGGAGCTGGCGGCGGTGGGGCCCGCCCTGCTCGACCTGGCCGCGCTCGTCACCGGTGGCTGGGCGCAGGAGCAGAGGAACGCGATTGCCGGCGCCTACTGGGATGCGCTGACAGCCCCGGAGCTTGTCGCCGGCTCGCCGCGGGAGTTCCGCGAGGCGCTCGACTGCGCCCTACTGCACCTCTGCGTGCAATGGCTCGGCTGGGCCGAGGGCTGGACCCCGCCCGCCGAGCACCGCCACGACTGGCTCGGCGAGGGCGTCGCGCTTGCGCAGCGGCTGGGCCTGTGAGGCCTCTTGGCTTGCGCGATCCCCGTGCTGCGCCAATCAGGCGCCGCGACGATGCCATGCGCGATGATTCCTGACGTCATGCAGCAGGACGGGCGCATACTGATCGTCAACGCCGACGACTTCGGCCTCACCGCCGGTGTCAACGCCGGAATCATCAAAGCTCACGAGCACGGCATCGTGACCAGCGCCAGCCTGATGGTGCGCGCGGCCGGCGCCCAGGAGGCCGCTGCCTACGCCCGCAGTCACCCGGAGTTCAGCGTAGGTCTCCACATCGACCTCGGAGAGTGGGCCTGGCGCGACGACGACTGGGCGACCATCTACGAGGTGGTGGACATGGAGGACGCCTCGGCTATCGAGTCGGAGGTGCAGCGCCAACTCGAGGCATTCCGGTCCCTGGTCGGCTCTGAGCCCACCCACCTCGACTCCCACCAGCACGTCCACAAGTGGGGCCCTGCCGAGCGCATACTGGCCCGGCTGGCCGACGGGCTACGCGTGCCGCTTCGGCACGCCCATCCCGATATCAGCTACAACGGTTCGCTCTACAGCCAGACCTCGAAGGGCGAGCCCATGGTGGATGCAAGCAGCGTGGAAAACCTGATCGACATCCTGCGCCAGCTCGAGCCCGGGATCACGGAGCTTGGCTGTCACCCCGGTGAGGGCGGGGACCTCGACTCCGGCTACCGGCTGGAGCGCGAGGCCGAGGTGATCGCGCTCTGTGACCCGCGCGTGCGCGACGCGATCGAAATTGAGGGCATAGCCCTGCGCTCGTTCAGCGACGTCCCGCGCCGCTAGACGCTGTACCAGTCAGTACAGAGTCGACCGAGGACGCCGCATGGCGGTCCGGCTCAGCGCGTGAGCTTGACGGTGCGCCGCGTCGTGCGCGCGCCGTCGAGCTTGGCCGCCACGCGCACCCGCAGGCGCTTGTAGCGCTTGACGACCTTCTTGCCCGTCCTGGTGACCTTGACCTTGACGGTCTGGCT
>JBBQNR010000028.1:0-34064 GCA_038330145.1 Solirubrobacterales bacterium | reverse complement strand
TGAAGCTTTTCTTAACTCTTTATCGCATATTGATTTATTAACGATAGGACTGAACTGCTCGCTGGCGACAACGGTGGCGCCAACGGTGCGAACTGCTCCGTGAACACCACCATCGACACGCTGCTCCCGACCACGGTCAAGGAGCTCCAGCGTGGCATCGTCGCAATCCACAACATCCGGGCGATGGACTCCGGACCCGACGGCTCAGTTGCGCCGCCGCCTCCGTTCACCTGCCCGCCGATCTGCGGATCGGGCGACGAGACCAAGTTCGCCGAGCAGGGGATCTTCATCCCGTAGCTCAGCGCCACCATCCAGTAGCAAAGCGCATACAGCGCAGCGAGGCCGGGGGTGAAGTTGGCCTCCGGCCTTTCGCGATCTTTACCAACTTCTTGACGCTGTGCGGTCAGGGCTTGTGAGAGGGTGGCGTGAAGGTCACTGATCCCTGGGGGCCGAGCAGGGGACCTTCCTGCCCTAGCTCCGCCGCCGGCAACGGTTCAGCCGGCAACGCTGTTCAGGCCTAGTTCAGGAGAGCTGTGCCAGCCTCGCTGGCATGACTACTTCAACTGCCATTTCCACGCCGCGGGGCACGGCCTCCTTAGCCCGACAGATGCTGAACAAGGTTCCCGAGGTGACGCTCTACTTCTGGATCATCAAGGTTCTGTGCACGACGGTCGGCGAGACCGCCGCCGACTACCTGAACGCAGACCTGGGCTTTGGCCTCAGCGGCACGAGCTACGTCATGGGCACGCTGTTGATCATCACGCTCATCTTCCAGTTCGGATCACGGAAGTACAAGCCGGGGATCTACTGGCTCGGAATCGTCCTGATCAGCATCGTCGGCACGCTCATCACCGACAACCTGGTCGACAACTATGGGGTCGCTCTCGAGACGACCAGCACCGTGTTCGGCATCGCGCTGATCGCGACCTTTGCCTCCTGGTACGCAAGTGAGAGAACGCTCTCCATCCACACCATCGTCACGACCCGACGGGAGGCGTTCTACTGGTTGACGGTCCTGTTCACCTTCTGCTTGGGAACTGCAGCGGGCGACCTGATGGCGGAACGCCTCAGTCTCGGCTACTTGCTTTCGGTCGGCATCTTCGCCGGGATGATCGCGATCGTGGCCATCGCCCATCTCCGTTTCAAGCTGAACGCCATCCTGGCGTTCTGGGTCGCCTACGTCCTGACCCGCCCGCTGGGCGCATCGCTCGGCGACTACATGTCCCAGGCGCGTGCGGATGGTGGCCTCGCTCTCGGTACCACCGTGACGAGCGCGATCTTCCTCGCCGCGATCCTGGGCCTGGTCGTTTACCTCGCGATCACGAAGGTGGACGAGATTTCTCCCGAGGTCCACGCCGGCCTCAACGGTCGAGTGCCGGATGGCGAGCCCCGCATCCTGGTCGTACCCAACAAGGTGGCGGCATCTCCGGCGCTGGTGCAGGCGGTGCGCGAACGAGCCTCCGCCGGCCCGGCCAGGTTCTTCATGCTCGTTCCGAACCCGGCCCACCTGGCGTTCGACCGCACCAGCAAGGACACCGGAGTGGACAAGCAGGCGCTATCGCAAGTGCTGCCGTTGCTCGAGGAGCCGGCCGGTGGCGAGATCGAAGGGCGCGTCGCGGCCAGCCCGAACGCGTACGACGACATCCTGGACGAACTGAAATCGCACCACTACGACGAGATCATCCTGGAGACCATCCCGCGCCACGTGTCGCACTGGCTTCACGTCGATCTCCCGGAGCGGCTGTCCCAGCTCGGCTATCCGCTCAGGACCGTTCCGGCGACCCACTAGTGGGCCTTCTCGGAACGTTCGCCAGGGAACGGCGAGGCCCCGGAGGCCGCCGTTCCCAGTGAAACGTTTTGAGAGGGCCACTAGACGACCGGCGGCACGCGGATTCGGCAAAAATCGTTTAGGGCGTGCGTTCAGACCGAAGGGACCCGCACGTGGAACCGACCTCCCGTTTCGGCGCGAGCATGGATGTCTCCGCCGGCCGCGCGGGCAAGGCGGCGAGCGAGAGCCAGGCCTAGCCCGGCACCCCCGCCGTTTTGCCCGCTCTTCGCGGCCGATCCGCGCACACCGGGCTCGAAGATCTCCTCCAGCTCCACGATCGTCGCGCCAGGGCCATCGTCGCTGATCTCGAAGTCGACCATGGAGTCTCTCGCCACGATCCTCACCTCAGCCGTCGAGCGCCCGTAGCGGCAGGCATTTTCGATCACGGGCACCAGCACACGCTCGAGCAAATCCGGGTCGACCGCTGCGCGCAGTGGCACAGACGGCGTGCGCACGGACAGCGCCACCTGATTCCGGACGGCAAGATCGCCGCAGGCCTGTGCAGCCGCGCTGGCCACCTCGGACACGTCGCTTGTTCCGCGACTCGCGCTCGCCTGCTGGCGTGCAACCGCGACGAGGGCGTCGACCGTGCGGCTGATCTGGTCGGCGCTTCGCAGCATCGACTCGACCGTGTCCCGGTAGTCGCCCTTTGCCGGCCTGCGCTTCAGCGCCAGCTCGCCCTCGGCCCTGATCTTGGCAAGCGGTGTGCGCAGCTCGTGCGAGAGCTCCGCCGAGAAGCGCTGCTCGTGGCGCAGGCTGGCCCCGATCCGCGCCAGCAGGCCGTCGAGCGTTGCGGCGAGCGTGGTGAGCTCGTCGCGCGGTGGTCCAAGCGTGAACCGCCGATCGAGATCGTGCTCGCTCCAGTCCGCCGCCTGCGAGGTCATCTCTGCCACTGGACGGAGCGCAAGCGTCACCATCCATCGCGCCAGGAAGACGACGATCACCAGCAACACAGCCGACAGGATCAGGGAAGAGACAAGCGCCAGATGCTGGGTGCGCTCGTAGGGCGCAAGCGAGACGCCCGACACGACCGTGCCGAGCCGGCGTCTGCCCGCGAACACGGGCACCGCGTAAAGACGGATGTCCTCGCTGTCGACATTTAGCGTCCGTCGTGGTCCTTCGGCGAGAGAGAGCGCGGCTCGTTGGGTCGTGCCTCTAGCCCGCGGAGCCTCGAGCGCACGCCTGCCGTTGAAGACCCATGTCACGCTGTCGAGCTTGGCGCTGTCGGGCGCCTCCGGGGCCACGAGCCGTCCACCATCGCGCGACAGGCTTGCGACCTCGGCGGCCGCCCTGGCCTTCAGGACATCGTTGGCGTCATCCGACAGCTGGCTCGACAGCAGCAGGTTGAACCCGAAGATCAGCCCCCCGAAGGCGAGCACGACCACGAGCGTGACCGCCGCCAGCAATCGCGTCCGAAGATGCATCACACCGCTCTATTCGATCGAATAGCCGACTCCATGCACTGTTGTGATCTCCAGCGCCGCGTCGAGCTCGCGAAGCTTGCGGCGAAGGCGTGCGACGTAGGCGTCGAGAGTGTTGTCGTGCACGATTGCGCCGTATGGCCAGGCAGACTGGATCAGCTCGCGGCGGCGCACGACCTCCCCCCGACGGCCGGCGAGGGTCGCCAGCACACGGAACTCGGTCGGCGTGACACGAGTTGTCATGCCGCCGAAGGCGATCGCGTGCGCGGTTGGATCGAGGGTCAGTCCCCCGACTTCCCTCGCCTGTGAGTTGGTGCGCCTGAGCAGCGCCTGCAGTCGTACGACCAGCTCGTCGATCGCAAACGGCTTGGTCAGATAGTCGTCCCCTCCGGCACTGAAGCCCGACAGTCGATCGTGGAGCGCGTCACGGGCGGTCAGGAAGATCACGGGTGCCTGAACGCCGCGTGCGCGCAACGCCTGACAGAGGTCCCGCCCATCCGTGTCCGGCAGGCCGATGTCGATCACCAGCGCGTCCGGCAGGCCTTGCTCGACCGCGGCCAGCAGGTCCGCACCGGTCGCATACGCCTTGGGGTGGAATTCCTCCTGCTCCAGTCCCTCGACCAGTACCCGCCTGAGGTCCGTGTCGTCTTCGACGATCGCGATACGCGGAGTGATCATGCCTGTCCGGTCCTGCAATGCGGCAGGGGGGAGAAGCTACGTGCGTAGTGTGAGAAGCGGATGAGACGACGTGGGGGCGCTCTCGTCCAGCGGGTTCGCCGCGCGCGCACGGACAACCGCCACGAACGCGGTGACGACCTGCGGGTCGAACTGCTCGCCGGCGCAGCGCTCGAGCTCTGCCAGCGCGGTCTCGAACTCGAGCGCCGCGGAGTCCGGGCGCTCGGCCAGCATCGCGTCGAAGGCATCGCAGACGAAGATGATGCGGGCGCCCAGCGGGATCTCGTCGCCCGCCAGCCCATCGGGATAGCCGGTTCCGTCCCAGCGCTCGTGCGAGGAGCGCACGAGCTTCGCCACGCCCGCGAGCGCGTGCGCGCTCGCGACGATGCGCTCGCCGATGATCGTATGCCGGCGCATGAACGCCCACTCGTCGGCGTCCAGCGGACCGGGCTTGGAAAGGATCGCGTCCGGGATCGCTGCCTTGCCGATGTCGTGCAGCTCGGCGCCCGTGCGAACCTCGCGCGCGCCCGCGTCGCCGAGGTCCATGTGCCGGGCGACAGCTTCGGCGAGGTCGGCGACACCCTCGGAGTGGTCTCCGACGTCGGGGTGGCGCTCGGTCAGCACGCGCAGGAGTGCGTGCGTCGCCTGCTCGCCGGCCGCCCCTCTCGCGGAGCGTTTATGCCGGTACATGCGCTGGTCGGCGGTCGCCAGGGCCTCGGCTGCGTCGGCGGCCTCAGCAGGGAGTGCGGCTCGCCCCAGCGAGGCCGTGATGGCGAAGCCCACGCCGTGCTCGCAGAGGGCGGCGCCGGCGGCGCTTACGGTGCGTTCGCTGGCGCCGGCGCCCAGCAGCACGCAGAACTCGTCGCCACCCATGCGGTAGGCGATGCCCGCATCGCCGACTGCGATGTGCAGGGCTTTGCCGAGGCGCACGAGCAGCGCGTCTCCGGCGGGATGGCCGAAGGCATCGTTGTAGCCCTTGAAGCCATTGAGATCGAAGAGCAACAGCAGTGCGCCCCGGCGACCCGCAAATGCTGCCTCGAGGTCGGTGTTCAACGAGCGGCGGTTGCCCAGGCCCGTCAGCGCATCGGTCGTCGCCTCGTCCTCGGTCTCCCTGAGCACGATCAGATAGCAGCGGAACGTCACGACGAAGCGGGCGATCACGCACACCAGCGCCCCCGCCGAGAGAGCCAGGGACACGTGAGTGACCCCCGCCATGGCTGCGTAGACGACCATCACGAGGGCGACGATCGCGAAGCCCGCGGGAACCACCAGGGCGCGCAAGCCTGGGATCTGCCGGACGGCAACAGGGTCAGGGCGCATCCACGCCGCGATCCCGAACAGGATGAACGGGGCCACCCAGCCCACGTCCAGAATGCCGGCGTTGACATAGGTCCCGTGCGCGGTCTGGTATGCGTAGATCGTGTCCGATACCGCCCAGTAGAGAAAGCAGACGGCCATCAACGTTGTCGCCCGCCCGAGTCGCCAGCCATTCGCTGCGGCCAGGTGCACGACGAGCGCCACCAGCACGAGGTCGGCCACCGGATAGGAAAGCGTCGTCATGAGCCCGAGGACCGACGCCGAGCCGCCGGTGAGGATCGCGTCGAAGACGAACGCGGCCGAGATCGAGCCCAGCGCACCGATCGCGATCAGGACGTCGAGCACCACGACCCGACCGCCGGCGGCCGCGTGCACACGAAGCGCCAGCGCCGCCACCATCGGCACGTAGAACGCGACCCACAGGGCATCGGCGTAGGACGGTTGTGGCGGAGAGTCCGTGGCGCCGTACAACACCGTGTAGACGGTATTGCCGGCAACCTGCAGGATGAACGCCACTGCTATCAACGACCACACGGCCCGGTCCTGGCGGACGCGGATCGCACGCCACGCGCAGAGCACCATGCCGATGGTCGCGGTGGCGCCGTAGACCCACCGCCCGAAGAAAGCGTCCACCGGCTCGCCCCCCAAGTGGCCGGGCGCACGGAGGGCGAAGGCGGCGGCCAGGCCCAAGCCGAGCGCGATCAGCGCGAGCACCGGCCACGGCCTGTGCATACGCGGTCGATCAGACGCGACTGCGCCTTGCCGGGCGGGCAGAACGTTAGGAGGCGCCATGCTGATCCGTTCGGCATCTCGCACCAAACGGTGAACGAGATTGCGCAAAACCCCACCAACGGAGTGGCAAATCCGCCAAACCCACCAAAGGCGAACCAGATCCTTACCCGATACCGACGGAGGTCGGAAGGCTGCTAGCCGGACTCCCTCTTGCGAAGCAGGCTACGCACAGCCCCACGTCCCTCCTGCTTGCGCAACCGGCCGCTCGAGTTCTCGAGGCCGCTGTAGAGCTGCTTGATCTCGCCGAAGATCTGCTCGGCGACCTGCTGCTTGCGCTCTCGCGCGGTGGCAGGCTCTTTCGCGAAGGCGATCGGCTCTCCATACTGCACGGTGACCTGGGGGAAACGCAGCCGCTTCCAGTTGCGCACCCGTTGCGAGCCGTAGATCGCGACCGGCACGACCGTCGCGCCCGATTCCAGGGCGAGCCGGCCGATGCCCGGTCTGGGCCGTTCCGCGAGCTTGCCCGTGCGTGACCGGCCGCCCTCGCAGTACATCACCACGCAGCCACCGCGGGCCAGGATCGCCTCCGCGGTGATGAACGCCTCCTGATCCTCGTGGCCGCGCCGCACCGGGAACACGCCACCATGCGTGTAGACCCACTGCATCGGCCGCTTGAAGAGCTGCGACTTGGCCATGAACTGCACCTGGCGGCGCACGAACATCCCGACGAAGAAGTGGTCCATGAACGAGAAGTGGTTGGGGGCCAGGATCAGCGGTCCGGCCGGCGGTACCTTTTCGGCGCCGACGCCGCGAGCACGAAAGGCGGCCGTGCCATAGAGCGTGGTGAGCACACGAACGAGTCCATAGACCCAATCGGGCTTACGCGAGCGGGCACGCTCGTGAAAGCGGGCGAAGTGCGAAGCCGGGCGCGGATCCTTGTAGACCTGCGCGCGAAGGCCGGCGAGATCGCTCTCCCCGTTTTCCGGCTGTGTGGTACTCAACGCCGTTCAGCCACGCTGACTCAAAAGCTAAAGGATTGATTCCGAATCCGCGTGCCCCTGGGACTCCCCAGGCGCGCTAGGAAACGAGTTTCTGCACGCGGTACCGACGTTTACCCCTGGGCGTCTGCACATCGACCTCGTCGCCGGGGGCGCGGCCGAGCAGCGCAGCCGCCACGGGCGACTCCGCGGACAGCTTGCCCTGCGCGATGTCAGCCTCGGTCGGACCCACGATCGTCCAGATGTGGACCTGGCCGCTCTCCTCGTCGACGACCTCGGCCGTGCGGCCGAAGCCGAAGGTCGAGTCGCCCCTGTCGGTCTCGACAACCACCGCCTTGCGCAGCCGTTCGCGCAGGCGCTTGATCCTCGTTTCCAGATGTGCCTGGTCGTTCTTGGCGATGTGGTAATCGGCGTTCTCCTTCAGATCTCCCAGCTCGCGCGCCGCCAGAATGCGCGCCGCCATGGCTCGCCGCCCGCTCGTCTGCAGCTCTTCGAGCTCGGCCTCGAGCGCCTCGCGACCCGCGGGCGTGATTGCCTCGTCCGGTTCCGGTGGAGTCATGCGACCGATCCTCTCAGACTCGGATTCGCCCGGCGGCCCGGCTCCATCGCGCGGGCGTCACGGGGCTGCGGCGAACAGCCGCCATTCGTCAGGGATTCCCTTCAGCTGCTTCGCGCCGCGGTCCACGAACCCGATTCCCGATCCGGCAACGAGATCCTTGACCGTGCTCGTAACGAGCACTTCCCCTCCGGCGGCAAGGGATCCGACGCGCGCTGCGATGTGGACCGCGATCCCGCCAACGTCTTCCTCCATCACCTCGACCTCGCCGGAATGCAGGCCGATGCGCACCTCCAGGCCAGTCGAGCGGGCCGCCTCCGCGATCGCGCTCCCACATCGGATCGCCCGCGCCGGGCCGTCGAAGGTCGCGAGGTAGCCGTCGCCCAGCGCCTTCACCTCGCGTCCGCGGAACCGCGTCAGCTCCTGCCGCACCGATGCCTGATGCGCTGCGAGCAGCTCGCGCCAGCGCGCATCCCCGAGCTCTCCCGCCAGCTCCGTCGAACCGACGATGTCCGTGAACATCACCGTGGTCAACACGCGGTCGGGCTCGGCCACCGAACGAGCGCCGGTCAGGAACTCCTCGACCTCCCCGAGCACGGCTTCCGAGTCGCCCGCCCAGGGCAGATGGTCGATCCCGGGAAGCTCGACGTAGCGGGCGCCTGGGATCTGTGTGGCAAGCTCCTTGCCCGCGCGTCGGTTGACGACCCGGTCGCCGTGCCGGTGCAGGACGAGCGTCGGAACATGGATCGTGGGCAGGACGGCCCGCACATCGATGTCCAGAAACATCTCGAAGATCTGCTGGACCATTGCCGGGCTCGCGGCGGAACGCTCCAGACGGGCGGTCAACTCCACCTCCTGGGGATCGTCCGCGAAGCTCGGAGCGAAGAGCTCGACCATCCCCTCCGGTTGTTGCCCCCAGTAGGGGGCAATGAACTCGGCGGCGGACTCGCGAAGCGCCTCCGCGGGCGAGGCCCAGGGGTAGTCGGGCGCTTCGGTGGTGCGCCCCATCGCGCCGTAGAGCACCAGAGCGGTCACGCGATCGGGGTGAGTGGCCGCGAATAGGACGCTCATCGGCCCTCCCTCGGAGATCCCGAACAGGGCCGCACGCTCAGACCCTGCAGCGTCCATGACCGCCCTGACGTCGTCGATCCGCAGTTCGAGGGTCGGCACCTCGGTGACGGGGTCTGACAGCCCGGTGCCGCGCTTGTCGAAGATGATCAGGCGCGCGAACGAGCTGATGCGGTCGAAGAAGCGGGCCTGCGGAGGCGACTCCCACTGGAGCTCGAGGTGGGTGGCGAAGCCGAGCACGAGAACCACGTCGATCGGCCCGTCGCCGACGACCTGGTAGGCGATCGAGGCATCGCCGGACTTGGCGTACTGTGTCGGAGGAGTGGTCATCGATCTACGCGCGGCACGAGCGTACTGGCTCCGGTAGGGACAACAAGCTGGTCGTCAGGCGCGATGCTGGCGGCACATGACCTTCGTCCCGCCAGGAACGGGACCTGGCGGCGATCTGAGCGCAGTTCACGTGCGACGGTAAGGTAGGTGCCCATGAAAGCTGACAGCCGGTCACGTCGGGTCCCGGTGACGGTCACGCGGATTCCGGACCCCGCGGAGCCGGTGCCGCGTGTGGCGTGGCCGACCTTCGCGCTCCTCGTTGCCGCACTCGCGCTCGTCACGGGCTCGACCGCGGCCACGCTCGCCGGCGCCTGGCCGTGGTGGATCTCGACGCTCCTGAACGCTGTCGGCATCTACCTCCTGTTCACCGTTTCACACGACGCTGCGCACCACTCGGCCTCGAGCGGCGCCCGGCTCAACACGTGGATGGGCCGGATCTCGACGCCGTTCTTCGCCCCGGAGGCGGCGTTCCAGACGTGGCGCTTCATCCACATGCAGCACCACCGATTCACGAACCAGGACGACGGGCGCGACCCCGACCACTACACGATGCAGGGACCCGCCTGGCAGCGCCTCTTCCGCTTTGCGACGATCGACCTGCATTACCTCGCGTTCTATCTGCCGCAGATCCGCCGCCGCCCGCGGCGCGAGGTCATCGAGCTTGCCGTGCAGCTCGCGATCGTCAGCGGTCTCACCGCCTGGGCGATTGCGAGCGGCCACGGGTGGGACCTCCTCGTCCTCTACTACCTGCCGCAGCGGCTGGCGATCCTGTACCTCGCGTTCGCATTCGACTACCTCCCCCACAACGGGCTGCACGACCGCCCGGAGCAGGACCGCCTGAAGACGACGCGCAACCGCATTGGCGGCGAGCGCTGGCTCACGCCGCTGCTGATGTACCAGAATTACCACTTGGTGCATCACCTTCATCCGCTCGTCCCCTTCTACCGCTACCTGCAGGTCTGGCGGCGCGGCGAGCGCGAGTACCTCGAAGGCGACCCGGCCCTATCGACCGTTCGCGGCCGGCCAATCACCGCCGACGAGTATCGCCGAATGAGCGAGCTCGTCGAGCACCACGACTGAGCGACGGCCCGCAACGCAACACGTCGAATCAGCCAGCTAAGGTGCGTGCACTTGACCGAGCATTCGAAGCCATTGGCGCTGGCCATGCAGGGGAGGGGAGCCCGGGTTTGCCGCCGGTTGTGCTTGCTGGCGACGGCGGTCGTTGTCGCCACGGGGCTGCAGGCAGCGAGTCCTGCGACAGCGGCGTTGACTCCGACGATCACGGAATTCAGTACCGGCCTGGTCGGAACTCCAGACTTCGCACGCCAGGCCTAGGCTTGCTTGCTCGAGCGGGCTGGGCGGGACGGTATTTGAACCCCGAGGTCCGCGCCCGCATCCAGCACTTCCATCGCCGGTTGGTCTCAGATCGACTCCACCGAGCCGTTAGATGCGGCACTGGTGGGTCCGAGTGCGATCAGTCCTCGACTTCGCGCAGCCTCCCGGTCACGACGTCGTAGACGAAACCTCGAACGTTCTTGCGTGGGATGAAAGGGCTGGCCTTGATGCGCCTGATGCACTGGCGGACGTCCTCGTCCAGGTCGCTGAATGCCTCGGCTGCCCACTCCGGGCGGATACCGGTCTCCTCCTGTAGACGTGAGCGGAACTCGTCGTCGGTGAAGGTGAGCATGCCGCAGTCGGTGTGGTGGATGAGCACTATCTCCTCGGTGCCCAGTAGGTGCTGAGAGATCGCGAGCGAGCGGATCTCGTCGTCTGTTACGACGCCGCCGGCGTTGCGGATCACATGGGCGTCGCCTTCCTCGAGGCCAAGCACGCGCGTGGGGATCAAGCGCGCGTCCATGCAGGCCACGACGGCGATCTTCTTCGCTGGCAGGGGCGGTAGATCCCCCTTCTCGAAGATCTCGGAGTACCGCTTGCTGTTCTCTATGAGCTCGTCGGTCGTGCTCATTTGCGCCTCCGTTCAGAGAATGTTCTCACCACGAGCGATCTTACGACCAGGGGGCCTGTGGGCCAGGCCAGCGGCTTCTAGCTGTCCAGGCCCCCAGGTATCGAGGCTCGGCGCCGGGCAGGCCTGTTTCGGGCCGGCCTGTGTAGTGGCCGTGGTCCTCAAGCAAGCAACCATTCAGCGGAGGGGGAGGGATTCGAACCCTCGGTGGACCGTAAGGCCCACAACGGTTTTCGAGACCGCCCCGTTCAACCGCTCCGGCACCCCTCCGTGTCGTCGAGGCAACATTAGCGAGCGCCTTTCCGCCGCGGGGAGAACGATCCGGCTTGGCATCCGATTGGCCATCGGTTAGGGTCAGGCGTGGAAAGGCGGGCGGGAAGTCTGTGGAGCCCGCACGAAAAAGGGGAGGGAGCGAGCATGTCCGCTCGACTACTCAGCCGCACGCGAGTCTTGGCTGCGCTTGTGGGGCTGGCCGCGGCAATTGCCGCCGGACCGGCCACAGCACGGGCGGAGGTCGCGACGGTGACCGGCGGGGAATCCAGCCTGCTGATCAACTTCACGACCGTTCTGCACCTTCAGGAGAGCAACATTTACACCACCGTCCTGCCGCCGGCGACGATCAGTGGCATGACGTTCTCGATCTACTTTCCGATGACGGGAGGTATCTTCGACACCTCCAGCATGCTGGGAAGCGTCAACCATGCGGGAAGTCTTCTGCTCTTGAAGTACAACGCGGACCAGACCGTGGTTGAGAAGCAGCTCGAGAGCGCCAACCTCAAGATAGTCAACGGCAATACGCTCGTCGGCGACGCGTTCGGCGTGGTGCCTTCTCCGAGCGCTGACCTGGTCAACACACAGATCACGCCCGGGCCGGGCGGCACGGTCAAGTATCAAGCCGACGTCAACGTGGCATCGGTGACCGCGACCGTGCTCAACACGTACTTCGAGACGGACGCCTTCACGCCCGGGCTCAACCTGGGCCGTCTGACAGCGTACATCGAGACGGTGCGGTACCCGCGACCCGGCGGAGCCTCACCGCTCAATGTGCCGCTGGTACCGGCATTCGCTCCCTGTAGTGCGCCTGACGTCAGCCATGTGCAGCCGCTCGATGCCGGCTCTTGCAGCTCGCCGTCGCTCGCGTCATCGATCCTCACGACCTCGAGTACCGGCGTGGGGACCGGTAACGCACGGCTGCGGGTCATTCCCGGTAACCCGCTCACGGCGGAGGACGAGGCCGACATGGCGATCGACTTCTCGGCGACAGACGTCAGGGAGAGCAGCAATGGCTCAGACTACGTCGGTCGCGTGGCGCTGAGGTCCACGCTTCGGGCGACGGACATGGCAAGCGGAGGAGCGGCCGGCCGCTCGGGCACGGTGCAGGACTTCCCGTTCGGCGTGGCTGCCCCATGTCACGCGACGCCAGATCCGTCTGGATCGACATGCAGCCTCAGCACGACGATCGACACGATCCTGCCCGGGTTCGCCCGCGAGGGCGAGCGGGCAGTGCTTGCGCTTCGGGACGTGAGTCTGATGGATCCCGGCCCGGACCGGCAGATACCCGTCGTCGACTGCCCGCCGTCGTGTGGCAGCGGGGACGAGCGCCCGTTTCTCGTCCAGGGAGTGTTCGCGCCCTGACGTGACGGCGATCGGATCGGAAGGCCCTCGAAGCACGGGCCTTCCGATCCGCGCGGCGCGCGGCCCGCGCACTCAGCGGCGAGGCGCGAAGAAGCTCGTCATCAGGGCCGCGCACTCTTTGGCCAGCAGGCCGGCGGCGACCTCGGGGTTCCAGTTGAGGCGGGGCTCGCCGAGGATGTCGAGCACGCTCCCTGCCGCGCCCGCCTTCGGGTCCGGGGCTCCGAAGACCACACGCGGTACGCGCGCCCACACGATTGCGCCGGCGCACATCGCGCAGGGCTCGATCGTTACGTAGAGGACCGCGTCGGCGATGCGCCAGCCGCCCAGCTTCGACCCCGCCTCGCGCAGCGCCAGCACCTCGGCGTGTGCGGTCGGGTCGGAGCGCAGCTCGCGCTCGTTGCAAGCTGCGGACAGCACCTCGTTGTCACGCACGACCACTGCGCCAATCGGCACATCGTCGTGATCGAGCGCCCGCTCGGCCTCCCGCAGCGCGAGCCGCATGTAGTACTCGTCGCGCGGAAAGAAGCGACTCGATGGAGTCACAGCACCGTCTTGCGGCCCGCGATGCGCCCCGCCACCTTGAGCGGAAGCAGCAGCTGGAGGCGGTCGCCGACGCGCACGCCGGCGGTCGCGAGGTCGAACGACCTGCGCCTGGACCTTCCCACGCGGCCGCTCTCGATCAGCTCGAGGCACCAGTCCACCGTGCGCGCGAGCGTCTCGGCGGCCGAGCGCGGGTCGTAGCCAAGCTCGCGCTTGGCCTTCGCCGAGCTGTAGCGCCAATCGGGCGCCATCAGCCGGATCCCCTCGACAAAGCCGCCGATCCCCGCTCGCGCGAGCACGTCAGCTCCGCGCGACAGCTCCGGCGGAAGCACGATCAGCGGATGATGGCGCCCCGACAGCTTCGCCACTCGCTCGAGCAGCTCAGACCAGCGGATGTTCTGTCCCCCGAGCACGTAGCGCTCACCGGGTCGCCCGCGCGTGGCTGCAAGCAGATGGCCGGCGGCGACGTCCTCCACGTCGACGATGTTGGTGTGGGAGTCCACGATTGCCGGCAGCCTGCCGCGCAGGTAGTTGCTCACGACGCGTGTCGACGTCTCGCCCGGCAGCGAACGGTTGACCGGCACGCCCAGCACGTAGGCCGGGTTGACCGCGACCACCTCGACGCCCAGCCGCTCCCCCGCGGCGAAGGCGGCCCGCTCGCCCTCATGTTTTGCGTCTGGGTAGACCATGCCCGTGCCGCGCTCGGGATAGGTCGCCCGCTCGTCCGCAGGCCGGCCCGAAGCCGGGCCCAGCGCGCCCACGCTCGACGTCAGCACGACGCGTCGAACCCCGACCTCCGCCGCTGACTCGACGGCGATCCTTGGGGCGACCGCGTTGACCCTCCAGACATCGCGCCGCGGGCGCGAGGCCACCAACCCCGCCGCATGGAAGACCAAGTCGCAGCCCTCCAGCGCCTTTCGCATCGAGCGGCGGTCGAGCACGTCGGCGCTGACCGGCTCAACCTCGACCCCTGCCAGGGCCTCGAGCCTGGTCGGGTCGCGTACCGTCACCCGCACCGGCGCCGAGTCCCCTCCGTTTCCGGCAGCGGCAAGCGCAGCCGCCACATGGGCGCCGACGAAGCCGGTCGCTCCGGTGACGCAGGCCCTCACGGGCGGGTCAACTCAAGAATCCGGGAGGCGATGGCCGATACTTCCTCCTGGTGGCGGTGTCTGACACATAGCGGGGATCCGACCGGATGGCGCTGTGTAGTATCGAGGACCGGACAGGGACAGTGTGACCAGGCGTTTAGAGCTCGTAGCCTCAGCCGCTTTTGCGGCTTTGATTTTTCTCCTCGGCTTTTCGGTGGCAGCCATGGCGGCTGCACGCCGGCCGGGGCCTGCTCCGGCGCCGCACCCCGCCTACTCCCCCGGTGAGCTGCTGGTCGACTTCCAGTCCGGCAGCACCCGCCCCGAGCGAGCACGGCTACGC
Source organism: Solirubrobacterales bacterium (assembly GCA_038330145.1). Classification (GTDB taxonomy): domain Bacteria; phylum Actinomycetota; class Thermoleophilia; order Solirubrobacterales; family JBBDJG01; genus JBBQNR01. The sequence goes on along the minus strand of JBBQNR010000028.1, from coordinate 19,573 downwards.
GACCGAGCCGGAGTGAGCTTTGCCGGCATGGTGGGCGACTCGAGCCAGCGGGTGCGCGTGGGGAAGGGAAGCGACACGCTCGCAACCGCCGCCAAGCTGGAGTCTGATCCGCTCGTCCGCTACGCGCGGCCGAACTATCTGGCCCGGTCCTCGGCCTTCATGCCCAACGACCCCGGGCGCACCGGGCCCGGTGGCTGGGCTGCGGTGCAGTGGAACTTCGGTGAGCCGTTCGGCGCTCGCATCCCCGGCGCCTGGGAAAACGCGATCGCGGCCGGAGCGCCTGGGGGCCATGGCACGGTGGTGGCGGTGCTCGACACCGGCGTGGCCTACCGCACGACGCCCGACGGCCGCTACAAGAAGGCGCCCGACCTCAATCGCAAGCGATTCGTGCGCGGCCACGACTTCGTTCGCAGCAACTCGCTGCCCTACGACCGCAACGGACACGGCACCTTCATCGCAGGCACGATCGCGCAGTCCACCAACAACAACCTCGGAGTCACCGGAGTTGCCTACAAGGCCCGCATCATGCCTGTGCGGGTGCTCGACTTCGAGGGCAAGGGCGACGTGGCGACGATCGCGAGCGGGATACGTTTCGCCGCCCGCCACGGCGCACGCGTCATAAACATGAGCTTCGAGTTCGACATCGGGCTCACGGCGTCCCAGATCCCCGACGTGATCTCGGCGATCCGCTACGCGCATCGCCGTGGATCGGTGCTGGTGGCAGCCGCCGGCAACGCGGAGGACACGCGGGTCGCCTATCCGGCCCTGGCCCGCAACGTGATCGCGGTCGGGGCCACCACCGAGCACGGCTGCCTCGCGGAGTACTCGAACACCGGGCAGGGCATCGACCTGGTGGCGCCGGGCGGAGGCACCGATGCAGCCCTTCCCGGCGAGCCGGCCTGCAAGCCATACGACCAGGCGGGCCGCGACATCTTCCAGTACACGTTCACCGGAGTCAGCCTCAAGCGCTTCGGCCTGCCCTTCGGTTACGAGGGCACGTCGATGTCGGTGCCACACGTGGCCGGCACGATTGCGCTGATGCTGGGCGCGGGCGTGATCGGCCAGCGTCCGTCGCCGGCCGCGATCGAGCAGAGGCTGACGGCGACCTCCCGCGACCTCGGCCCTCCCGGCTACGACAGGACCTACGGCTGGGGCCTGCTCGACGCCACCGCCGCTACGGCGCCGCGCTAGCCGCGGCCGGCAGCGGCCCGAAGCCGATCAGGTGGTGCGGACGATCAGGACCGAGGAGGGCGCGTGGTGCGAGACCTTGTTCGGCACGCTGCCGAGCAGGAAGCGCTTCGCCCCCGTCATGCCCTTGTTACCGACGATGATCAGGTCGGCGTTCTGCTCCTCGGCGGTGTCCAGGATCGCATCGGCGGGGTCGCCCTGACTGGCAACGGTGTTCACATCGACCCCCATGCCCTTCACCATCTCGGCCGCCTCCGACAGCGTCGCCTCGACGTCCTCACGGGGGCTGACGGTGTGGGCCATGTCACCCGGCACCTGCTGGCGCTCCTCGCGCAGCCGCGTCTGGGAGACGGGCTCGTATGCGCTCACCAGCGTCAGCGAGGCGCCAACCTTCGAAGCCAGGTCCGCCGCCTGGCGGACCGCCTCGGTGGCAGTCTCAGATCCGTCAGTTCCGACAACGATCCGACTGAACATTCACCCTCCTCGGGGGACGTGTGGACCTCACGGCGCCACTGGCTGGACTGCCCTGCCTCGCCTACCGGCCGGTCGCGAAGCGAGGGCATCATAATCGACCGCATGCAGCGCCAGCCGATGCCCGGCTTTTGGATTGCGGTGCAGGTTGCAATCGTGATCTGCGTCCTGATCTCGACCGTGATCGTGATCGTCAAGCTCTGGGTATGAGCCAAGCTCCCGCACAAGCGCCCCAGCCCGACTACGGCCCCTCGCTGCCGGAGCTGGTGCGCCCGCGCCTGCGCGCCCTGGCGCGCTGGCAGCGCGCCACGCTGCTGCTGTGCGTGCTGGCGCTGGTGACGGCGGCCGTCGCACTGCTGATACGCAGCGAGGCGGCGACCCAGCCCTATCATCAGTCCGCCGCCGACGCGAGCGCACGCGGGCTGCCGGAGATCCCGTTTCACTTCGACCACTCGAGCAAGCTGAAGCTGTCGCGGCCGCCCGGCGCCTACGTGAAGGCCGAGCGACTGCTGAACGGGACGCTCGCCGGCAGCTTCAGGGTCGGGTCATTCGAGCTCGGCCCCCAGCAGGGGCTCGTCTCGGGGTTCATGCCGATCGTCGCGACCAAGTTCGAACGGCGCGCCGCCCGCGGCTACGACCACTTCCGACTCGTGTTCGAGGGCCGCGCACGCGTGAACCAGGTGGAGGGCTACCAGTTCGCCTTCACGGCTCGGCTGACGCGGCCGGGCCGCCTGGCACGCCAGCTCTTCGGTCGCATCGTGATGCTGCCGCGGCCCTACGACACGGGTGACCCGGGCGCCGACTATCCCGAGGGCCAATCGCCTCAGCAGGGGTTGCTGATCACGATGCTGGCGACGACGATCGACAAGATCCCCTCGGCCACGCGCGTTGGGGACGAGGGGATTCTGCAGAAACCCTTCCGCAGCTTCCGCTTCGGCAACTAGGGAGCGGGGGTGGTGGAGCTCGGCTTCGGCTGGGCCGAGGCGCCGGCCGGCGGAGGGGTGTGAGCCGGCGAAGTGTGAGTCTGTGGGGGAAGAGCCGCGCCGCCGCTCTCGCTCGTGGCCGGGTGGCCCACTCCCCCCGAACCCACCGGAGCGGGCTCGGTTCCGGCCGGGCCGGTCGCGCCGCTGGCGCCGGTGGCGCCGGAGGTGCCGGTCGCGGGAGCACTCGTCTCCTCGACTGGCTTGGCCTTGTCGGCCGGTGCCTCGGCAGCGGCGGCCTCATCCGCCTTCTTCAACTCCTCCTTCACCAGTGGCACGGGCGGCAGCGTGGCGGCTGACTGTCCACCGGACTGAACCGGCTGCTGCTGGACCTGCTGCACGATCGGGGTCTTGGTCTGCGGGTGGGCGGGAACGGTGATGTTGCGAACCTGGACCGCGCCACCCGCGAGCAGCGCGGTGGCCGCGGTGACGGTGATCGCCTTGGTGGCGACGGCGCCGACGCCGATCGCTCCACCGGCGCTCGCGATGCTGCCGCCGGCCGCCAGCCCACCGGCCGTTGCGCCCGCCGCCGAAGCTCCGCCCGCCGCCGTCGCCCCGGCAGCCGCGGCTCCACCGGCCGCTCCGGCTCCTCCTGCAGCTCCGGCTCCGCCGGCCGCCGCGCCGCCCGAGCCGGCTCCACCGGCGGCGGCAGCGCCGACCTTGGCCAGGAACAGCTTCTTGAGGATCAGGAACGGTCCCAGCGGTAGCGCCACCGCCATCGCGGTCGATGTCTTCTTGAGTTGGTCGCGGTAGCTGCCGCACTGGTCGCACTCGCGCACGTGCCTGCGCACCGGCGGCGTCGTCTTCTTCAGCCCTTCGGCAACCTCGGCCAGCTCGAGACGCACATCGGTGCAGGTCAGCTGGCGCGCCTCGGCCGCCTCGGCAAGCGACATCCGTGCCCGTACCAGGAGGGACTTCACGCTTGGCACGGTGTTGTCCATCGCCTCCGCGATCTGCTCGTACGAGAGCGCGTCCATCTCACGCAGAAGCAGCGCCGTTCGCTGGGTCTCCGGCAGCTTCTGGATGTCCTGCAGCAGCGTGCGGAAGTCGGCCCGCCGGCTGACCAGGTCGGCAGTGGTGATGCCGTGGCCGTGAACCTGATCGTCCATCGTGTCGCGGCCGTCCTGGGTCGGGCGCCGCAGGTGGTTGAGGCAGCGGTTGCGGGCGATGCGGTAGAGCCAGGGACGCACGTTGATGTCGCGCGCGTCGGCCTTGATCGCGTTGTAAGAGGCGGCGAAAACCTCCTGGAGCACGTCCTCGGCGTCCTCACGAGAGCCCAGCATGTGGCGGCAGAAGCCGAGCAGCCGCGTGCGGTAGCGCTCGAGCAGCAGATCGAAGGCAGCGTCGTTGCCGCCGCGGATGAGCGCGATCAGCCGCTCGTCCGACTGGAGCCGAAGAAGAGGCGATCGGCCCGAAAGCAGCCCAATGCGGGACTGTCTGACGTCGGTGCCTTGCATGGGGTGGGTACGAGCCTTGGAACAACGGTAACAGCGCAAAGTTCCGCCCGGGCCGGGTGGGTACAGTAAGGCGGCGGCGCCCGGGTGCTGGAACTGGCATACAGGGCGGGCTTAAACCCCGCTGCCCCTCGCGGGCTTGTGGGTTCGAATCCCACCCCGGGCACTCCGTTGCCGTTTCCCTCTCACCCTGGCTCCAGGGCGGCCGTCAGGCCGAATATCCGCTTGCCGCCAGCAGCCCCTATGTCAAGCCTGGCGTGGCTTCGGCCGACACCCGTCAAGGGGAGTCCCTGCCATGAACACGAGCGCCACGAAGAACGCCAAGATCCTGATCGTCGACGACGATCGCGCCAACGTCTCCAGGCTCGAGAAGCTGCTGTCCGAGGCTGCCTACGCGAACGTCCGCAGCGCCACGGCTCCGTCGGAGGTGCTCGGACTCTGTTCGCGTGTGCCGCCGGACCTGATCGTGCTGAAGCTGGAGATGGCCGGCGGGGCCGGCATGGCCGTGATGCGGATGCTGAGCCCGCTGCTGGACGGCCGCTGGTTCCCGATCCTGGCTCTCACCGACCAGGAAACGGGTGCTCATATAGAGGAGGCGGTCGAGAACGGCGCCAAGGACTTCGTCACCGTGCCCTACGACGACAGGCAGCTTCTGTTGCGGATAGGAAACCTGCTCGAGATGCGCTACGCGCACCTGGAGCTGCGAAAGCAGAACCTGCTGCTCGAGGCCGAGATCGAAGCCCGCACGCAGGATCTGCACGAGGCCCGCATAGACGTGCTGCGCCGGCTGGCCCGTGCGGTCGAGTACCGCGACGACGACGGCGGCCAGCATCCGCAACGGATCGGGCGCACGGCCGCGATCATCGCCGGAGAGCTTGGCCTGGCCGACGAAACGGTCGAGCTGATTCGTCACGCGGCGCCGCTGCATGACGTGGGCAAGATCGGGATCCCCGACGCCATCCTGCTCAAGCAGGGCCGCCTGACCGAAGAGGAGAGCGCGATCATGGAGGGCCACGTCGCGATCGGCAGGACGATCCTCACCGACAGCAACTCCGCTGTGCTCGAGCTGGCGGAGCAGATCACCCTCACCCACCACGAGTGGTGGGACGGCAGCGGCTACCCGGCCGCGCTCAAAGGCGAGGAGATCCCGCTCTCGGGCCGCATCGTCGCGCTCGCCGACAGCTTCGACGCGCTGGTGCACGAGCGGCCGTACCGGAGCGAGCTATCGATCGAGCAGAGCCTCGAGGAGATCCGGAGCCTCAGCGGCCGTCAGTTCGACCCCAGGGTGGTGCGGGCCTTCGAGCGCCTCGACCACGAGAGCCTGATGACCCGGGTCGAGGGCGAAGTGGCTATGGCTGCGGATTCAGTGACCCTGGGCTGATCCGGTCCACCACGGTCTGCCAGAACGCGACGTTGGCGGGATTGATGAAAACCTGATCGCCGCCGTCCAGCTCCAGCGGAAAGGGCTGACCCTGGGCTCGGCTCAGCCCCTCGAGCACCTCTTCATTGGACTGCTGGACCCTGACCGAATTCCCGCACGTGAACGTGATGATCGTCGCCATGGCGTTATGAGCTCCCGCCGGCTGCTTCGCGCAACTGTGCAGCGACGTCGCCCACCAGCGGCTCCGCGTGACCGGGCCAGGCGGCGGCCGGCTCGCGCTCCGCGAGCTTGAGGATGCTGGCCCTGGCCTGCTCGGTGTCGTGGTTGAAGGCGTGGTGCGGAACCCGGGGCTTGCCGTAGCGACCTGTCTGCGGGTCGAGGGTGTAAAAGGTGTCGCTAACCAGCGCCAGCCGGTCCGACTCGCGCCAGAGCCCGATCATGCCCGGTGCATGCCCGGCCAGCAGCACGACCTCGAAGCCCGCGACCTCGTCGCCCTCCTCGACCGTGCCGAAGATCTCGACCGGGCCGCCGTCCCAAAGGCCTGTCAGGCGCGGCATCACAACACGTGCGTAGGCGTGCTCCAGCTTCGAGTAGTCGAAGTAGTGCTCGCCGCCGTCGCCCTGGGCGTCGGCCACCGCGTCGGGATGGCAGAGGACGGGAACGCCGAGGCCCGGCGCCGCGCCGCGATGGTCGGGATGACCGTGCCCGAGCACGACGCGCTTGATGCCGCCGAGGCCCGCGGCCGCCGTCGCAATGCTCTTCGTCATCGACCTGATGCCGGCGTCGAAGGCTGTGATGCCGCCCTCGTCCTCGATCAGGTAGACGTTCATCGTCTTCTTCGGGAAGCCCCCTCGGATCAGCCAGACACCGTCCGCGACGCGCTCGAGCCGCGACTGTGAAAGCGAGCGGGCGACGCGGGTGCGAACGTTGAAGGCCTTCGTCATGCCACGCTCGACGCCGCTGTTCTGCGGCGGCATGAGGCCGATCTGGCGTGCGAACTGAGTGCCGTCGTAGTAGGCGTCGTTGCGCTGGATCAGGCCGTCCTCGATCGTGAGCATGTCGAAGCCCTCCAGGTCGACACGTGCGCCCGTGGGTTCGAAGCCCTGGAAAGGCCCGCCGCAGAAGGTGCCGGTGTTGCGCCAGCGCACGGCCACCTTGTCGTCCTGCGCGATCATGTCGAGCACCTCGAAGTTCGAGTCGGGCAGGGCAGCGAACAGCTCGGTGAAGAACTGCCGCATCTCGTCCGGGACGCTCAACTCGCCGACGGCGACGATGTTCTCCACGCCGCCGGGAGCCCAGCAGTCGACCATGCCGTCGATGTCGCGTGCGGCGACGGCGCTGAAGTAGCTCTGAGCGAGGCCGGTGGGATCGCCTGCCTGCCTCTGGAACCTGCGCTTCGGCTTGGAGTCGGTGTTGCCGCCGCTCGACCGGCCCTGCTTCTGTTTGGATGTGTCCTCGCTGGCTCTAGGCACGAGGCGGCCTCCTCTCCTGTGGTGGCCCCGCTGGGGCGAGGCGTGAACTCTAGATGGTTGATTCCGCGGCCGCGTGCGTGCAAATTCTCGTGGCCTCCGGGCGCGCCGCCCGGCCCTTACCTGGCGAACGTTCCGAGAAGGCCCACTAGGCCTGCATGCCGCGCGCGATGGGCGCGTCGGTATCTATCGCTCGCCCTCGTGGCGGCGAAAGCGCGTATTGACCGTCACCAGCAGAAAACCGACCCCGACCGCCAGAAAATAGGCGAGCGCGGCGCCCCGGTCGCTGAAGCCGAAGATGAACGGCGATGCGATGAAGACCAGCACAAGCACGTAGTCGAGCACCACGTGGGACGCCAGCGGCAGCGTGCGCGAAACGCCCGTGGGCGCGTCGGTCAGCACCGCCATGACGAGGATCGCGGCCCCCAGCAGCACCGAGACCAGCGTCGGAGCGCTCTCGTCGTTGAACCCGAACAGGAACGGCGCCAGTACCGACAGCACGCCGAGGCCGTACTCCAGCAGGCCGTGAACCGTGAGCGGAATGCGCCCGGTGCCCACGAATCGACGTCTCCTTTGCTCCGCCACGGAAGGGCATCCTACTGCGGTTTTCGGGCGTTCCGCGAACGCCTGAAGGATGGTGCCCAAAGCCAGGTTTCGCGGGCCACGGCTGGTTTAAACTGATGCCGATGACCAGTCAGGCGACAACCACGGAGATGCCGCAGGAAGTCTCACCGCGGATGTTCGACAACCGCCTCTTGGAGGCGGCCTCCCGCGTGCACCCGATCGTGCCGCCTCTGCTCTACCTGCCCGTCGTCGGCTTCTGCCTCGCGCGCGCGGTTGAACACGAGCGCTTCGCGGTCGGGGCCGTGGCCGGAGTGTTCGCGCTCGGGTTGGTGGCCTGGACGTTCGCCGAGTACATCCTGCATCGCTTCGTCTTCCACTTCCAGCCGGACACGCGCTGGGGCCGGCGGATCCACTTCATCATCCACGGCGTTCACCACGACTACCCGCATGACCCGATGCGGCTCGTGATGCCGCCCTCGGTCAGCATCCCGCTGGCCATCCTGGTCTTCCTCGGCTTCCACGCGCTGCTGGGGACGTGGGCGCTTCCGTTCTTCGCGGGCTTCCTGGTCGGCTACCTGATCTACGACATGACGCACTACCACCTGCACCATCACCGCTCCACCCACCGGCTGAGCCTGATGCTGCGGCGCTACCACTACCGCCACCATTTCCAGCAGTCCAACCGTGGCTACGGCGTCACGTCCCCGCTCTGGGACAAGGTCTTCAGGACCTTTCCGATCCTGCGCCGCCGCTCCAGCTAGCCCTTCAGCAGCCTGCGGGCACGCTCCAGGTCGGCGGGCGTGTTGACGTTGAAGAGCAGTCGTTCGGGATCGCCGAACCGTGCCAGCCCGAGTTCGTCGATCAACGCGGGGGCCAACCCGACAACGACCCGCTGCAGCGGCTGTTGTTGCTCGAGCGCCGAGGCCAGCATGGGCGTCAGCGAAGGCCGATAGCGCGCGAGCAGCGGGTGATAGCGCCCGCCGGCGAAGGGCAGCACGATCGGACCATCGCCGTGCGCGACGTGGGCGATCAGCTGCGCCGTCACGAACGGCATGTCGCACCCGCAGACGAGGACCGGCCTTCCGCCCGCGCGCTCGAGCGCGGTCACGATTCCGAGCAACGGATGAGACGGCTGCTGCGGCTCCAGCCAGACCTCGTTCTCCATCTGCGGCAGCGCGGTATCGGGCTTCGCGACCACGAACGTCTCGATGCCCGCGGCCGCCATGGCGGCGAGCGGATACGAGATCAGCGGGCGTCCGCCGAGCTCGAGCGTCGCCTTCGAAGCGCCGATCCGGCTGCCGCTGCCGCCGGCCAGAACGACTCCAATCAACGCATCCATTCCGTTAGTGTTGCGAGCAATGGCGACGACTGACGAGACCCGCGGCGCCGGAGCCGAGGCCGCCGAGGCCCGGCAGCCGCACGGCGGGCTGCTGGCGGCGCGGCGGCTGAAGGCTCGCGGCGTGACCAAGCTGTTCACGCTCTCGGGCGGCCATCTGTTCTCGCTCTACGACGGCTGCCGCACGGAGGGAATCGACCTCATCGACGTCCGCCACGAGTCGGCGGCCGCGTTCGCGGCTGAGGGTTGGTCGAAGGTCACGCGCCAGACCGGTGTCTGTGCGCTGACTGCCGGACCCGGAGTCACCAACGGCATGAGCGCGATCGCGTCGGCTCACAAGAACAACTCTCCGATGCTGGTGCTCGGCGGCCGCGCCCCCCAGATGCGCTGGGGGCAGGGCTCGCTTCAGGAGATCGACCACGTGCCGTTCGTGAGGCCGCTGACCCGCAGCGCCCAGACGGCGTTCGAGACCGGCGACATCCCGGAGCTGATCGACGAGTCGCTGGCGACGGCGACGCGCGCGCCCAGCGGCCCGACCTTCCTCGACCTGCCGCTCGACGTCGTGTTCATGGAGGCGGACGAGCCGCAGCAGATGGCGGAGCTGCCGAGCCCCGCCGATGCGCCCGGCGCTTCGGCCGACGCCGTCGAGCAGGTCGGCGCGCTGCTCTCCGGCGCCGAGCGGCCGGTGATCATGGCCGGCACCGATCTGTATTGGGGCCACGGCGAGGTGGCGTTGCGCGAGCTGTCCGAGGCGCTCGGCATCCCGGTGTTCCTGAACGGGCTTGCGCGCGGTTGTATCCCGGCGGACCACCCGAACTTCTTCTCCCGCGCTCGCAGCGCCGGCCTCAAGGGCGCCGACGTCGCGCTCGTGATCGGTGTGCCGATGGACTTCCGCCTCGGTTTCGGCGGTTCCTTCGGAGAGGACACCAAGATCGTCCAGATCGCGGCGGCCGAGCCGGAGCGCGACGCACCGCGCGAGTTGGCGGGCGAGCTGTACGGAGGCCTGCCGGCGACGCTGTCGGCGCTGCGTGAGGCCGCGCTGGAGGGCGGCGGCTCCTCGGACCAGACGGCGGCATGGCGGGGCTCGTTGCGCGAGGCGGAGGACGAAAAGCGCGGCAAGGAGACGGCCGACCTCAACGACGACCGCGCACCGCTGCATCCGCTGCGCGTGTACAAGGAGTTGAGCGACGTGCTCGACCGCAACGCGATCGTGATCGGCGACGGGGGCGACTTCGTCTCCTACGCCGGGCGCGTGGTCGAGACATACGAGCCCGGATGCTGGCTCGACCCCGGCCCGTTCGGGTGCCTCGGGTCCGGTCCCGGCTACGCGATCGCCGCCAAGGTCGCGCACCCGGAGCGCCAGGTCTGCCTGCTGCTCGGCGACGGCGCCTTCGGCTTCTCGGGCATGGAGTTCGACACCATGGTCCGCCATGGGCTGCCTGTCGTCGCAGTGATCGGCAACAACGGCATCTGGGCGCTGGAGAAGCACCCGATGGAGTTCCTCTACGGCTACTCCGTGGCGGCGGAGCTTCGCCCCGGCACCCGCTACGACGAGATCGTCCAGACGCTCGGCGGCCATGGTGAGTTCGTCGAGCGGCCGCAGGACCTCAGGCCGGCGCTCGAGCGCGCCTTCGCATCCGGCAAGCCTGCCTGCGTCAACGTGCTGACGGATCCGACGGTCGTGTATCCGCGCAGCGCGAATCTCGCCTGATCCCTCCCCACCCCAGTATCGTCGGGGGCGTGAACAGCGCGGTGGAAAGCCTGTGAAGGCCCCGGACATCCACTACGTCGACAGCGATGGCGTCAGCATCGCCTACACCGTGCTGGGCGACGGGCCGATCGACCTGCTCTGCCTGCCCGGCTTCGTCTCGCACCTGGAGGTGCTGCTCGAGGCGCCGGGCGCCGAGCAGTACTTCGGCGGCCTCGCCTCCTTTTCGCGGCTGATCATGTTCGACAAGCGCGGCCAGGGTCTGTCGGACCGCCCGCCGGGTCCGCCGATGCTGGAGCAGTCGGCCGGCGACGCACGCGCGGTGCTCGACGCGGTCGGGTCCGAACGGGCGGCGGTGTACGGCATATCCGAGGGCGGCCCGATGAGCATGCTGCTCGCCGCCTCCCATCCCGAGCTGGTGACGCACCTGATCCTGTACGGGACCTGGGCGCGAATCCTGAAGACGCCCGACAACCCGTCGGGATTCGATCGAGAGCAGTTCGAGCGCTTCATCGGGTTCGCGCGCCGCGATTGGGGCGGCCCTGTGGCGCTCAACCTCTGGGCGCCGAGCATCTCCGAAGACCCGGCCATGCAGGAATGGTGGGCGAAGCTGCTCCGCGTCGGCACCAGCCCCGCCGGGGCCGAGGCGGTGATACGCCTCTACGCCGACATCGACGTGCGGTCGACGCTGCCGGCGATCACCGCGCCGACCCTGGTCATGCACTGCACCGGCGACCGCATGGTCCCGCTCGACCAGGGCCGCCTGATCGCCGAAGGCATCGAGGGCGCGAGGTTCGTGGAGCTCGCCGGCGACGATCACCTTCCGTTCCAGCGCTCGGAGGAGATAGTGGGCGAGATCGAGGAGTTCCTGACCGGCACCCGCCACGAGCAGGAGCCGGACCGGATGCTCGCGACCGTGATGTTCACTGACATCGTCGACTCGACGTCGCGCGCCGCGGCGATGGGCGACCGCGGCTGGCGCGACCTGCTCAGGCGCCACGACGACCTGATGCGGCGCGAGCTGGAGCGCTTCCGGGGCAGGGAGGTCAAGACGATGGGGGACGGCTTCCTCGCCACCTTCGACGGGCCGGCTCGCGCGATCGGGTGCGCCGCGTCGGCTCGCGACGCGATGCGCGAGCTGGGCGTAGAGATTCGCGCCGGGCTGCACACCGGCGAGGTCGAGGTGATCGGCGACGACATCGGCGGCATCGCGGTCAACATCGGCGCGCGTGTCGGCGCGGCCGCGGGCCCGGGCGAGGTGCTGGTCTCGCGCACGGTGACCGACCTCGTCGCCGGCTCGGGGATCGTGTTCGACGAGCGCGGCGCGCACTCGCTCAAGGGCGTCCCGGGCGAGTGGCAGCTGTACGCGGTGGCGAACGCCTCCTAGTGGCTAGTCCTGGCCGGCCGCGCCTGCTTACGCGCGTCCCGTGCCCGGAAATGAAGAGGCGGCCGACAGGTCGGCGTCGGCCGCCGCTTCGAGCGGCCCCTTCAGGACGGGCAGGGGTACGTGCCGGAGGGGCCTGTGTGGCTCGGAAGACGGGAGGCGCCGAATCATCGGCAAGTCGCCCGAACCTATGTGCTGGAACCCTCAGCCAGGGAGACTTCGGCCGTCGATTCCGCGCGCGCATTATCTACAGAGCGCAAGACGGCAAAAGGGAGTCTCCTATTGACGCCCTGCTTTTCCGCCCCAAACTGCGGCTTATTGTTCCGCGTTGGCTGCTTCGAGTGCGACGCCGGCCAGGATGTCGTGCTCGGAAACCTCCATCGATTCCAGGCCGAACGCCTGCATCGACTCCAGCAGGATGATGCCTCCGGCGACGATTGTCGGCGCCCTGTCGGGGTGCAGGCCGCTCACCTTCTCCCGCTGCGCCAGCGGCAGGCCCGCGAGCATCGACAGGATGCGCTTCGCCGCGATGCGCGTCAGCCTATGGCCGTCGACGCGCTCGGGGTCGTAGGGGTCGAGGCTCTGATCGATGGCGGCGAACGACGTCGGCGTGCCTGCGACGGCGACACCGTCCGTCACGCTGCGGCGGACCTCCGCCGGGACGGCGCCCTCGATCTGCGCGCGCACCTGCACGACGCAGCGCTCCAGCTCCACGTCGGTCGGCGGGTCCGAGTGCAGCTCGCGCTCGCTGTAGCGCACGGAGCCGGCCTGGGTCGAGACATGGAAGGCGACCGCCTTACCGCTTCCCACCACGAACTCGGTGCTGCCGCCGCCGATGTCGAGCACCAGCAGCGGCGAGCCGTAGGCCCGGGCGCTGGTGGCGCCGAGATAGGTGAGCCGGGCCTCGCGCTCGCCGCTGATCGTCTGCGCTTCGAAACCGAAGCGCTTGCGCAGAATGCGCTCGAGCTGATCCCCGTTGTCGGCGTCACGGACGGCGCTCGTCAGCACGGCGACGGTGCGCGACACATCGTGGCGGTCGATCGACTCCCGGTACTGCGCGCATGCGCTCAGCACGCGCTCGATAGCGCTGTCGCGCAGCCGGCCGCTGGAGTCCACGCCCTCGCCCAGCCTCGTCACGGTGGTGCGGCGCTCGATCTCCTGCACGCCACCGCCGCCGACATCGGCGATCAGCAGGCGAGTCGAATTGGTGCCGATGTCCACGACCGCGACGCGCATCTTCATTCTGACCGGCGATTCTAGGGCCGGCGTGTGACCGCGCAAAAGACCCGGTGTATGCTCGGCCACGGTGGTGGAAGCGACGCTCGACAAGCTCGCCAAGCCGCGTCTGCGCGGTGTTTTTCACCAATGGGCGTTCTTCGCGGCGTTGATCGCGGGCGCCGTGCTGGTGGTGGTGGCTCCCTCCGGGCGCGCCACTTTCGCGACGCTCGTGTACGCGGCCGGGCTGACCGCGCTGTTCGGCGTCAGCGCGGTCTACCACCGTGTCAACTGGACCTCCGCCGCCGCACGCCGCTGGATGCGGCGACTCGACCACTCGATGATCTTCTTCATGATCGCCGGCACCTACACGCCGTTCGCGCTGCTGGTGCTGGATGGATCCCTGGCGACCGCGATCCTGATCGCGGTCTGGGGCGGCGCCCTCGCGGGCGTGATCCTCAACCTGGCCTGGGTGGATGCTCCCAAGTGGGTGACCGCGGTCGTCTACCTGACGCTCGGATGGGTCGCGGTGGTCGCCTTTCCCGATCTGATCTCGGAGCTGGGGGTGGTCGCCGCCCTGCTGCTCGGCGCGGGCGGGCTCCTGTACAGCCTGGGCGCTGTCGTCTACGCGCTCAAGCGCCCGGACCCGGCGCCGTCCGTGTTCGGCTACCACGAGGTGTTCCACGTGCTGGTGATCGCGGCCGCCGCCTTGCAGTACGCGGTGGTGGCGTTCTACGTCCTGCCCAAAGCGGGCTGACCGCGCCTTAACTTGACCCACCGGGGGCTGGATGCGAACATACGTTCGTGTCCTCGGAAACCGCCCCGGCGGCCCCCAGTGTCACCTGCATCCTGATCCCTCGTTTCGAGCTGCTGGCCGCCCTTGGTGAGCGCCACGAGCTGCTGATGGAGCCGCTGGCACTGGCGCCGCAGCCGGATCGCGAGCAGGTTGTGGGGGAGGTTTCGGGCAGCGCCGAGGCGTACGGGATCCATCCGGGGATGCGCCTGGGGGAGGCGCTTTCGCGCTGCCCCGGCCTGCGACTGATCGCGGCCGATCCCGATCGCGCCGCGACGGCCTGGGAATCCGTGCTGTCGGCGCTGGAGCAGATCGGCGCCGGCGTCGAGCCGGGGCGGCCGGGGGAGGCGTACTTCGAGGCCGGCTCGCTGCGGCGGCTGTACGGCGGCCGGCTCGAGGGAGTGATCGCACGTGCCCGGCGCGCGATCGGGACCACCACCCGCATCGGCGCCGGACGCAGCCGCTTCTGCTCCTTCGCGGCGGCCGGCCGGGCACGTCCGGGGCGCGGCGCGCAGATCGTGCCCGCCGGCGCGGCGCGCGCATTCCTGGCGCCGCTGCCAGTCGGGCTGCTGCGAGCGCGGCTGCCGGCCGCGAGCACACGTAGCGCCGACCTGCCGACGGCGCTGGAGCGGCTCGGCGTGCGAACGCTCGGCGCGCTGGCTGCGCTCGGCGCCCCCGAGCTGGCCGATCGCTTCGGCCGGCCGGGGCTCTACGCGCGCGAGCTTGCACACGGCCTCGACACCCCGCTTCGCCCCCGTCCGCTGCGCGAGTCGCTGGTGGAGCGGCTCGACCTGCCCGAGGCGGTGTCGGGCTTTCAGCTCGACCAGATGCTGACGCTGCTGATCGACCGCCTGCTGGCGCGGCCGGAGCGCGACGGGCGATCGTTTCGCAAGCTGCGACTGGGCGCTCGCTTCGTCGAGCAGGGGGCGTGGCGCCACGAGGTGACGTTGCGACAGGCGAGCGCCGACCGCGATCGACTGCGGCTTTCGCTGTCGCCCAAGCTGGCCGAGCTGCCGGCGCCGATCGAGCAGCTCAGCCTCGGCATCGCCGCCTTCGGCCCGCCGGTCGCGGACCAGATCGGCTTCGAGAGCCACGACGGCAGCGAGCGTCGGCGCAAGCTGACCGAGGCGCTGCGCCAGGTGCGGGCAACTGCCGGCTCGGAGTCGGTGCTGCGGGTGCTCGAGCTGGACCCCGGCTCGCGCGTGCCGGAGCGGCGCGCGCTGCTGACTCCATTTCCGGAGCTGTAGTGCCAGCGGGTATGGATTACAAGAAGGGGCACTAGGAAAGAGCGGTGGGGAAGCGCCTCTACCGCCCACGACCGGCGAGCGTCGAGCTGGGCCCCGCTGGAGTTCCCGCCACGATCGCCGGGCGCGAGGTCGAGTCGGTGCTCGAACAGTGGCTGGTGGAGGACCGCTGGTGGAACGGCCGGCCGCTTCGCCGCCGCTACTTCCAGCTCACGACGGCAGGAGGCGCGGACGCGATCGTCTTCTGCGATCTCGAGAGCGGGCGCTGGTACTCGCAGCGCGGAGCGTGATGTACGCGGAGCTGCACGCACACTCCGCCTATTCGTTCCTCGACGGCGCCTCCACGCCCGAGGAGCTGGCGGCCGCGGCGGCCGTGCACGAGTACTCCGCCGTGGCGCTCACCGACCACGACGGCGTCTGGGGGGCGATGGAGTTCGCGCACGCGTGCAAGGGTCTGGGCATCAAGGCGATCACCGGCGCGGAGCTTTCGCTCGATGACGGCTCGCACGTCACCGTCCTGGTCGCAGACCGTCGCGGCTATCGCAACCTCTGCCGCCTGATCACCTCTGCGCACGAGAGCACGCGCGAGCATGGCCCCTCGAGGCGACAGGACCCGCCCGCCATGCCGCCCGCGGTGACGCTCGAACAACTCGAGCGCCATGCCGAGGGACTGGTCTGCCTGTCGGGATGCGCGCGTGATGGAGCGGTGGCGGCCAGGGTCGAGCGCGGCGACGCGCGCGGCGCGGAGCAGACGGCGCGCCGCCTGCTCGGCGCCTTCGGTCGCGATTGCTTCCGAGTCGAGCTGCAGCGACCGTTCTGGCGCCACGACCGCGCGCGCAACCGCGCACTGGCCGGCCTCGCCGAGCGGCTCGGCGTCGCCTGCGTGGCTACCGGCAACGTGCACTCGCACCATCCCGATCGCGCCCGCCTCCAGGACGCGCTGGTCGCCGTGCGCCTGCGCTCGACGCTGGACCAGACCGAGCCGCAGCGACGCGGCAACTCCAGCTCGGTGATGGTTTCGCCTGGTGAGATGGCAGAGCGCTTCCGCGACCACCCCCGGGCGGTCGCAGAGGCGGCGGCGCTCGCCGAGCGCCTCGACTTCGACCTCACGCGCGACCTCGGCTACCGCTATCCCGGCTCGGAGGATCCGCACGCCGACCGCAAGCTGGCAGAGCTGTGCCGGGCGCGACTGGGTGAGCGCTACCGCGGCACGACCGAGGAGGCGGAGGCGGAGCCGCGCCTGGAGGAGGAGCTGCACGTGATCCGCTCGCTCGGCCTGTCCGGCTTCTTCCTGCTCCATCACGACATGCTGGAGCTGGCGCGCGAGGTCGCTCGCGAGGTGCGCGGCACCAGCTCGGTTCGCGCTCTGCTTCCGCCCGGCCGCGGCCGCGGCTCCAGCGTCAGCTCGATGGTCTGTTACCTGACCGGCCTCTCGCACATCGACCCGATCCGCAACAGGCTCCTGCTCGGCCGCTTCCTGAACGAGGAGATCACGGCGCTGCCGGACATCGACCTCGACTTCCCGCGCGACATCCGCGAGAAGCTGATCCCTCGCGTGCACGAGCGCTACGGGACCGAGAGAGCCGCCCTGGTCGCGTCGTTTGCGACCTACCGCTGGCGCGGCGCCATCCGCGATCTGGGCAAGGCGCTCGGCCTGCCGGCGGGGGAGATAGAGCGCGTCGCGCGCTCGGCCGACGTGTACGGCGACCCGCACGACTTCGCGCGCGGCGTGGAGGAGGTGATCGGCGAGAGCCGGGCCGGCTCCTCGCGCTGGCGGGCGATGATCGAGCTCTGCCCGGAGGCATACGGGTTGCCTCGCCACGCCTCCCAGCATCCCGGCGGGATGGTGATCGCGACCGAGCCCCTGATCGACCTCTGCCCGGTGCAGCCCTCGGCGATGGAGGGGCGCAACCTCGTCCAGTGGGACAAGGACTCGTGCGCCGATGCCGGCTTCCTCAAGATCGACCTGCTGGGGTTGGGGATGCTGTCGGCGGTCGAGCGTTGCGTCGACGAGGTCGCGCGCGTGCGCGGTGAGCGGATCGACCTCTCGCGCGTCCCGTATGACGACAGGGAGGTCTACGAGGTGATCCAGCGCGCCGAGACGACCGGCGTGTTCCAAATCGAGAGCCGCGCGCAGATGCAGAGCATCCGCCGCACGAAGCCCGAGAACCTCGACGACCTGACGGTGCAGGTGGCGCTGGTGCGGCCGGGGCCGATCCAGGGCGGCGCGGTGCATCCATACATAGAGAGGCGCGAGCGGCGCCGGCAGGATCCCGGCTTCGAGATTCCCTACGCGCACCCGTCGCTGGAGCCGGTGCTGGAGGAGACGCTCGGCGTGATCGTCTTCCAGGACCAGGTGCTGGAGGTCGCGATGTCGCTGGCGGGGTTCGGTGCCGGCGATGCGGAGGGACTGAGGCGCGCGATGAGCCGCAAGCGCTCCGAGGCCGCGATGGCCGTATATAGAGAGCGCTTCATCGAGGGCGCGGTCGAGCGGGGGGTGGACCGCGACGTCGCCGAGAGCGTCTTCGACCAGGTCAAGGGCTTCTCCGGCTTCGGCTTCCCGAAGGCCCACGCCGCCGCCTTCGGCCTGCTCGCCTACCAGTCGACCTGGTTGCGCGTGCATTACGGGCCGGAGTTTCTGTGCGCGCTGTTGAACGAGCAGCCGATGGGGTTCTACCCGCCGGACTCTCTCGTTCATGAGTGCCAGCGGCGAGGGATGACGATCCTTCCCCCCGACGTGAATCGCAGTGCGGTCGAATGCAGGGTCGAGAGCGCGCGGGGCGCGGTTCGGATCGGGTTGGGATACGTCCTCGGGGCTCAGGAGGAAGAGGTTCGGCGGGTGGTGGAGGAGAGGGAGGAGAATGGGAGTTATCGGGATGCGGGGGATCTGGCGGCTCGGTCGGGGGTGGGGCATGACACCTTGGAGCGGCTGGCTTGGGCCGGAGCGTGTGAGGGGTTGGCGGATGGAGCGATGCTGTCGGCGGCGGACAACGCCAGCACGCGACGCGACGCGCTCTGGCAGCTAGGAGTCGTCACGCCCGGCCGTGCGGTGCCTGGCGGCGTGCAGCTTTCGCTGCCACTCGAGCCGCCGCAACCACCGCCGCTGCGAGAGCTGACGCCGTGGGAGCGGCTGGTCGCCGACTACGGCTCCTTCCGGATCAGCATCGACCAGCACCCGCTGGCGTTGATGCGCGATGACCTGCCACAGGGAACGGTCTCGAGCCAGGTGCTTGAGCGGCTTGCTGACGGATCCGAGGTGACGATCGCCGGCCTGGTCGTCGCCCGCCAGCGGCCGGCGACCGCGCACGGCGTCACGTTCATGTTGCTGGAGGACGAGCTGGGGACGATCAACCTGGTTGTCGCGCCGCACGTCTACCAGCGCCATCGCCTGATCGTGCGAACCGAGCCCTTCGTGCTGGCACAGGGCCGTCTGGAGTTCCGCTCCGGCGTTATCAACGTGGTGGTGAAGTCTCTGCGAGCGCTCGAGCGTCCCGACCTTCCGCGCGCGGAGATCAAGCACATCGAGCCGCCGGTGGGTCGGGAGACCGGGAGGGAAATCCCGGCCGAGCAAGGCCTCGCCGCGGCTGCGGGAGGCGGATCAAGCTCCGCGGCGGATCTGCGCGCCGTGATCCCCGCGGGGCACAGCTTCGGGCGGCGCGGCCGCTAGCGCTGAGTGGGTCGGCGCGGTACCTTTAACCGATGTCCGCCTATCGCGCCCAGGCGATGGTCGAGGCTCCCATCGTCGAGATATGGGAGTTGGTCGGCGACCCGAGGCGCCACCCCGAGTGGTGGCCGCGCATCATCGAGGTACGCGGGGAGAAGTTCGACACCGGGGATGCCTTCGTGGTGAAGGGCAAGAGCCCGATGGGCGACACCGAGACCAACTTTCTGGTTCAGCGGCGTGATGAGTTGCAAGGCATCAGGTTTCGTTGCCTGATGACCGGCACGTACGCCGACTGGAAGATGACCGAGGCGCAGGGTGGCACGTACCTGGAGGTGGACTTCGGGATGGATGACCCGATTGGCCTCGGCAACAAGGTCTTTGACATGACCGCCGGCCGCATCTACTTCCGGCGCTGGGTCGATCAGTCGCTCGAAGGGCTGCGCGAGGCGGCGACCCAGGCGACCCCCGACGCCGCTGCGGGCGCTGCGGAAGACCTGCGCAGCTAGTCCGTGTCTCGACCCCTGCAGGGCCGAGACCGCCTACGAAGCAAAAGCAAGCCCTTGGTCGCGCCCTGGACGCCTGGCCATGCAACGTGCCTGGGTCTATTGCTGAGGCCCAACCGAGCCGACTATAATTTCCGAACAACGGCGCGGGGTGGAGCAGTCAGGTAGCTCGTCGGGCTCATAACCCGAAGGTCGCGGGTTCGAATCCCGCCCCCGCTA
>JBBQNR010000027.1:0-34268 GCA_038330145.1 Solirubrobacterales bacterium | reverse complement strand
CGTGGAGGACGCGTTGCCCGAGGCCGAGTTGCCCGAAGAAGACTTGTTGTTCGAGCCGCCACACCCGGCTATGACCAGGGCGACGAGCGTTGAGATGAGAACTGCGACCAGTGCGGGATGCCGTTTGAGGAGGTGCATGGTCCAGACGGTGACCCTCAAAAATGAGTGACAGATGAAAAGGGCCCCCCCGAAAATGAGTGACAGATAAAAAAAAGGGCCCCGCCGAAGCGAGGCCCTTCCATCCAGCCTTCAGCCGGGGGTGTGTCACCCCCGGCCTGGCCGAGTTGGCCCTGCCGGCCCAGCCATGCTGATAAGAACCCCGCCGTGGGCGACAACCAAACCAGGGGCCGGCTGGCGCAGCTCGACCTCAGCCTCAGCCTTTCTCGAGCCGAGGAGCAGGATCGGCTTGCGGCAGCTCAGCGACGGCTTCTGGCGCTCCGGCTTCAAGTCGCCGGCAAGCTCGGCGACGGCCGGCTCGGGCCACCCATCTGCGTGCTGTTCGAGGGCTGGGACGCATCGGGCAAGGGGGGCGCGATCAAGCGCCTGGTCGCACCGCTCGATCCGCGGCACGTAAACGTGAGTGCCTTCGTGGCGCCCAGCGAGGAGGAGAAGCGCCATCACTTCCTCTGGCGCTTCATGCCGGCGCTTCCGGGCTGGGGGGACATGTCGGTGCTCGATCGGTCCTGGTATGGCCGCGTGCTGGTGGAACGGGTGGAGCATCTGACCACCGATGACCAATGCTCGCGAGCCTACGACGACATAGTGGAATTCGAGCGCATCAGCGCGGGCGAGGGTATGGTCTTCGTGAAGTTCTGGCTTCACATCTCGTCCGAGGAGCAGCTGAAGCGGTTCAAGGCGCGCGAGCAGGACCCTCTGAAGCGCTGGAAGCTGACCGACGACGACTGGCGCAACCGGGGCCACCGCGAGCAATATGAGCAGGCGGTCGAAGACATGTTCGCGCGCACCGACCACGAGCCGGCCCCCTGGCGGCTCGTCGAGGCGGAATCGAAGCACTACGCGCGAGTGAAGGTGATCGAGACAACGATCGCCGCCATCGAGCAGGGCATGCGCGACCACGGCATCGAGCCGCTGTAGCCGTCCGCCGGTCGAGAGCCGCGATACTGCCGAAATGACGTACGTGACGGTCGAGCACCGGGGCGGGATCGCGCTCGTCCAAATGGACCGGCCGCCGGCCAATGCGCTCGACCGTGAGTTGGGTGCGGAGCTGATCTCCTGTGCCGAGGAATTGCGCTCCACCGACGCGCGGGCAGTCGTGCTTTGCGGCAGCGGAAAATTCTTCTCGGCAGGGTTGGATCTCAAGGTCGTTCCCACCCTGGGGCCGGAAGGGCAGAGCGAGATGGTGATGGGCGTCAACCGTCTCGTCGCAGCCTGGTCGGCGATCGAGCGCCCGCTGGTCTGCGCCGTCACCGGTCACGCGATCGCAGGCGGCCTCGTGCTTGCTCTGTGCGGCGATTACCGCGTCGGTGCCACGGAGGGAAAGCTGGGGCTGACGGAGGTCGCCGTCGGTGTGCCCTTTCCCGCAGGCGCGATGGCGGTCGTTCGCTCGCAGCTCACACCCGCGGCCGCGCGCCTACTGACGCTCGGCGGCGCCCTCGTCGACCCCACGCGAGCGCTCGAGCTCGGCGCGCTCGACGAGCTGGCCGCGCGCGAGGATGTCGTGACCCGGGCGCTCGCGGTCGCGAACCAGCTCGGCAACCTCCCGGCCGAGGCGTTCACCGTCGTCAAGCGCCAGCTGCGCGGCGATCTGATCGCCGAGCTGGAGCGGATCGTGGCCGAGGAGGACGACCCTCTACTCGAGGCCTGGCTTTCCGCGGACACCGAGCAGGCGGCCGCACGGCAGCTGCAAGGCGGAAGCTAGCGACCGTTCAGCCCGCGGCCGTGACCGAGTACACGGGCGGTAGGCGAGTCGCGACGGTGAACCAGCTCGCTCCGGCGTCGCCCGAGCCGAAGACGTCTCCGGACGTCGCCCCGAAGTAGAGCTCGAGCGCCGGACCCTCGCCGTGGCGATCGAAGGCAAGCCGCAGGATCGTCAGGTACGCGTCCTGTTGCGGCAGCCCGTCGCCGCGCTCCGCCCAGCTTGCTCCCGCGTCGCGTGTCTCGTACACCAGTACGCGACCGCCGGGAGTGACGCGGTCCTCGTCGGAGCTCAGCGGGATGACATATGCGCTGTCGGGGTCGGCTGGATCCAGGACCATTGGGAACCCGAAGTCCGACGGCAGCCCGGCTCCGATGTCCGTCCACGTCTGGCCCGCATCGTCCGACCGATAGACCCCGCCGTGAAACTGCATGAACATCCGCTTGGGCTGCTTCGGAGCGCGGTGGAGGCGATGGACGCATAGGTTGTTGGCGTCCTTGCGTGCCTCCTCGGGCAAATACCGCGGCATGAGCCCCTCGTTGCCCTGGCGCCATGCCCTGCCCCCGTCCTCGGTGTGCCAGACCCCCGCTGCGGAGACCGCCAGCGCGAGCCGGTCCGGGTTGCCAGGCCACGGGACTATCGAGTGCAGGCAGAGCCCGCCGCCTCCCGGCTCCCAGGTCGGACGGGTCGGATGCTCCCAGAGCCCGCGATTCAGCTCCCAGGTCGCGCCGTCGTCGTCGCTTTCGAACAGCACGCCGGGGTCCCCCCCTGCGTAGATCGTCCCCTCGCGCTCGCCCGCGACGACCACCCATATGCGCTCCAGCGCCGCGTCGCCATCTTCGGGCAACGCGACGCCCTTCGCCTGCTGCCATTCACCCGAGGGATCGTCAACATAGAAAAGCTTCGGCCCGTACAGCGGCGATGTCGTGGTCGCGAACATTCGGCCCGTCCGAGAGTCGCGCATCGCGTATTCCACAGGCTCCCCGGGGAATGCCCGTGCCTTCACCTCGAAAGCCGTACCCGGCTCGCCCTCAAGCACGAACAGGCCCTTTCGGGTCCCGACGACAAGCTCTGTCATGCGTCACCTCCTGAGATTGCGGGCAACACCTCAACCCGATCCTCGGTTTCGATGGACGTGTCCTCGGTTGCCCGCTCACCGTTCACAAAGACGTTGATGTGGCGGCGGATCAGACCGCGCTCGTCGAGGATCCAGCCGCTCACCGCCGGCTGCGCCTGCTCGAGCTTGCGAAGCACCTGACCGACCGAGCCGGCATCGATCGCGTGGTCCGGCCGGTCCCCGGCTAGTTTCCTGAGAGGGCCGCGAAGCCTCACGACTGCCATCGCGACTTCCTCGCTACCGCGGTTGCTCCATTTACGCTTGATCCTCCGCTTCCCAGAAGTACGACTCGTGGGCAAGCTTCGGCGTTCCCTCCAGCAGTGCGGCCCAATGGCTGAACGAGGCCGAGACGACCATGTTGTCGATCACGGCGGCGAGCTTGTGTGCCGCACCCTCTCCCTCAAAGCCGAAGGCGACCTCGCTGGGCGTGAGGTAGACCGCGATACGGTCGAAGCCCATCTCACTGGGGTCGAAAGGGGGCCCTTGCGCGATCAGCTCTCGGGCCCGCGCATCCGTCCCCTCCTTGAGGCGTGCGATTACGACCATCTGGTTGGATCGCTCCTCCGTCCCGGGCAAACTCTTCCTTCCCTTCCAGTCGATCTGAGATCGACAACCTATACGTGAAGCAGTGCCGGCGCCACCGGCACCCATGACGAGCGAAAACGCCTGCTCATGACGGCGTGAGGGAGCGCTTTATCACCTAAATAGCGGCTTCGTCGCTTGGATTCGCCCAAAAAGCGGAGTAGCTTCCGCAGCAATACGACACGGGACCGCACTCTGTTCACAAGGACAGGTCGGGACCAGAGAAAGGGGGCGCGTATGTCAAGCGCCCGCCCAGTCTCGCTCGTCGACTACCAGGACAGGGTCGAAGGCATGATGCAAGCCGGCGAACTGTTCGGGGTAGTCGAGGACACCATCAACACCGCGGCTCTGGTGGAGAATCAGAAGGCGGCCCTCTGGCTGCTCGCGTGGTCGTCGAGGGACTCGTTGGCGCAGCGGCGGGATGCCGTTGCCGCACTCGCGCTAGTCAGCGACTGCTGACCGCCGACTTCGGAGACGGCCCGGCCTGCCGCCATGCCGTGTCCCCGATCTCGACCTGCGCGTGAGCGAGTTGCAATCAGCCGGTCAACGCCTGCGGCCTTGCCGCAGCCGTGCTGGTGAAGGGCACGCCATCGTCGAGCCAGCGCTCATTTGAGCTCCCGTCGAGCTCCGCATCCGCGGCGACGGGCTCGTCCAGCACGAACACCTCGGCTGCAAGATCGGGGTCGACATGGTTGGCGCTCATGAAGGCGACGACCTTTCGCCGCGTCAACGCTTCGACGGCGGCCGTCAACTTCTTCTCCATCGTGTTTTGAAAGGCGTGGCGCATGCCGAGGACATAGTCCTCCTTGCCATGCTCCGCGAGAGTTTGCTCCGCCCTCGTCATCGTGTTCTCGAAAACGCACAGCACGATTTTCTCGTTGTGAATGGTGTGCGCCTTGTTCGGCCCCTTGCCGACGTTCTCGCGCAGGAGTCGAACGACTGCGTTCGAGATCGCCGCATTGAGTGCGCCGCCACTCAGTTGCTTTACCGGACTGGCCATACCAGCCCTCCTGGTCTCGCATCCCTCTGAGGAAGAAACCGCACAGCGGGAAGAAGGAGACGCTAAGAACCCAAAGAGCGGCTACACCTCCACTCTACTCTGATTCCAACACGCCACAAACATTCCGGGATCGAGCGTTCAGGAACCATTCATGGCCTCCTCAGGATCATTTCCGCGGTGACCCACCGCGCCGTCACCGTTGCGCTGCTCGCGTCGATGCTCATGACGTCGTGCGGTGGAGATAAATCCAGCCCCAGGACTGTGTCGGGCTCCAATCATCGGACGCGGGCCGCGA
This sequence comes from Solirubrobacterales bacterium, assembly GCA_038330145.1. GTDB lineage: Bacteria > Actinomycetota > Thermoleophilia > Solirubrobacterales > JBBDJG01 > JBBQNR01. The sequence continues at coordinate 29,398 of JBBQNR010000027.1, read as the reverse complement.
CCGCCCGTCTGGCCTTCCACATGGCCGGGCGACTCCCTGCCCCCGTCCAGCTTCCTTCGACAGTCGCGATGCCAGGCGGAGAGGCGCTCGCGATCGGGGGACTCGACGCTCAGGACACCTCGACCGACCGCATCGTGCTCGTCGGGCCGTCGGGAGCAGCGCGCACCGTGGGTCGGTTGCCGGCGCCGCTGCACGATTCGGCCGCGGCGAGCATAGGCGGGCGCGCATACCTGTTCGGCGGTGGCGACCTTGCCTCGAGCGCGGACGTCCTGCGTATCAGCAACAACGGGCACGCATCGAGTGCGGGCGAGCTTCCGAGCGCTGCATCCGACGTTGCGGCCGCGACGAGCGGTTCCACCGCCTATATCGTCGGGGGCTATACCGGCACCGCTCCACTTCGCTCGCTTCTGGCCTTTTCCCCCGGGCATCGAGCCCGCCCGGCGGCGATGTTGCCGCGACCCCTGCGCTACGCGGCCGTGGCAGCCGTTGGACCGTTCGTGCTGATCGCCGGTGGCACCTCGGGCACGGCGGCCCAGCGTGCCATTCTGCGCTTCGACACTCGAACCCGGCGCGTGACGACGCTCGCCAACCTTCCTCATTCGCTCACCCATGCGGCAGGCGCGAGCCTCGGTGGTCGCTTCTACGTCATCGGCGGACGTGGCGAGGCTGTCGACTCGGCCACGGCTGCGATCTGGTCGGTCGACCCATCGACCGGCAGCGTGGAACCCGCCGGTCGTCTGCCGGTGGCGCTCTCCGACCTGGGAGCCGCCAGCGAACCCGACCGGATATTCGTGATGGGCGGACGTGACTCGGGCGGCCGCGTGCACGATCAGATCCTGACCACGAGGGACGCTCGTTGAGACGAATGCTGGTGGCCCCGATCGTCGCACTTGTGACGCCGATGATTGCCCTCGCTGCGTGCGGTTCCGGCAAGACGTCGGACGCCCAGCCCTCCGTGGGCGGAACGTCGAATGCGCACCGCTCCGTGGGCGCCACGTCGAACGCCCAGGCCTCCGCCGGCAAACTGACCACGGCAGGCGCTCCCGGCAACCGCCGCGCCGTCGTCCCGCCGCTGCTCTCCCGGCGCAACGTCTATGCGGCGGACGCTCCGGGGCGGCTCAGTGCAACGGTGCGCCGATTTCCGTCGCGCATCTACGTACCGAACAGCGCCAGCAACACCGTCGATGAGATCGACCAGCGTAGCTTCAGGATCGTGCGCCACTTCTCCACCGGCGCGCTTCCGCAACACGTCACGCCGTCCTACGACATGAAGACGCTTTGGGTCGACAACGACGCAGGAAACAGCCTGACGCCGATCAACCCTCGCACGGGCAGGCCCGGGAGGCGCGTTCGCGTCGCGGACCCGTACAACCTCTACTTCACACCGAACGGCCGCTACGCGATCGTTGTCGCAGAGCGTCTCCGACGGCTCGACTTCCGCGAGGCCCACTCGATGCGGTTGCAACATTCGCTCGCGGTGCCGACCTGCCTCGGCGCAGACCACATGGACTTCACGGCGGACGGTCGCTTCGCGCTGGTGAGCTGCGAGTTCGGCCACGCGATGATCAAGGTCGACATCCCGCGCCAGCGCGTCGTGCGCACCATCCATCTGCCGGCGGGCGCGATGCCCCAGGACGTGAAGCTGTCGCCGGACGGTCGTGTGTTCTACGTCGCCGACATGGCCTCCAACGGCGTCTGGAAGATCGACGCCAGGAGGTTCCGCAAGCGCGACTTCCTGCGGACGGGCCGCGGGGCGCATGGCCTCTACGCGAGCCGTGACGCGCGCTATCTCTACGTCAGCAACCGAGGCGAGGGGTCGATTTCGCTGATCTCCTTGAGGAAGCGCCGGCCCGTGAGGAAGTGGCGGCTTCCCGGGCGGGCAAGCCCCGACATGGGCGGCGTCTCAGCCAACGGCCGCGTGCTGTGGCTGTCGGGCCGCTACAACGCGGAGGTCTACGCCATCAGCACGCGCACCGGCAAGCTGATCAAGCGGATCAAGGTGGGAGCAGGGCCACACGGACTGTGCGTGTATCCGCAGCCAGGGCGCTACTCACTCGGGCACACGGGAGTGTTTCGCTAAACCTTGTCGCCCGGGCCGAGGTGAAAGGATGGCTCTCATGGGCAGAAGCTCGTTGCGCTACCTGATCCCCGGTGCGGCGATCGCCGTGCTTCTGGGCGGCGGCGCACTGGCGGCGCTTGAAACAGACACGGTCGAGTCGTACTGGGAAGGGACTTGGTGGGCCCTCTCCCTGATGACCACGGTCGGGTTCGTTGGGGGCATCCCGCACACCGTGGCAGGCAAGCTTGCCTCGGCGGTGCTGATGGTGTTCGGGTTCGTGCTGCTGGCGATGACCACGGCGGCGATCGCGTCCCTCTTCGTGAGGGAGGATGAGGAGCCTGAGGAGCAGCTGGAACGGACCTTCGAGCGCGAGGTGCTCGAGCAGCTAGGTGACCTCAGGGCTCAGCTCGAGCAGATCAGAGCCCAGATGCCCCCCGAGTGACGGTTCAAGCAGAGAAGTCGGGGACCGCGCCGCGTGCGTTGCTCGCACGACCTTTCGGCTGCTCCCATTCCTCCTGCCGGCCGAGCGCGGTGAGGTCGAGGAAGTAGTACGAGCCGCCGGTCATCTCGGCGCCGCGAGCGTAGCTGGAGTACGTGTGGAAGACGCGGTCGCCGTCGCGCAAAAAGCAACTTTGGCCCGGCGCCTCGATGGACTGCTCGCCCTCGACGTAGTAGAACGTGCCCGCCCGCTCGTGCTCCGCCTTGTCCCGGTAGTTGTATTCGACCGGGGCAACGGATTCGTCCAGCGTGACGTGGAAGTCGTAGTTGAAGTCGCTGCCGTACGACGAGTACCAGGGGAAGGTCCAGCCCTTGAGTGCCCTGTACCGCTCGATCTTTTCGAGCGGCGCACGGGAGACGACGGCGAGCGAGGTGTCCCGGGCATGAAGGTGCTCGAGCAGACCGTCAGAGATCTCGTCGGCCCCCGCCGAGCAGCTCGGGCAGCCGTCCTCCCAGCTCGGGTCGAACATGAAATGGCGCACGATCAGCTGGCGACGGCCGTCGAACAGGTCGAGCAGGCCGGCCTTGCCGTGCGGGCCGTCGAAGACGTAGTGCTTGTCGACCACGACCATCGGCAATCTGCGGCGATTGGTACTGAGCTCGTCTCGATTGCGGGTGAGCTCCTTCTCCTTGGCCAGCAGCTCCTTTCGAGCAACCAGCCATTCATCTCGTGACACGACCTGCGGAAGACTCATTCTCGCTCCTCGGGCTGTTCTTGGTTCGCTCTCGATTGATTAGCCGCACGGCGACGCGGAACTCATCGGTCGCCCATGCACTCCCCCGCCCTCATCCAAGTCTTCGCCACGGCTCACGGCGGTCTCACGGGTCCTTTCTAGCGTGCGCTCCACCTGATCAGGTCAGGTAACCAAAGGAAACCAACACCGAAAGGAAACCACACCAATGTTCGAGCGCATAAAGCACAAATACGTCGTTGCCACGGCGGTCACCGCTCTGGCGGGTCTGGGTGCCGGCGGGGCAGCGCTGGCGGCTCAGCCGAGCTCGCCGCAGAGCGCCGCAACGCCGCCGGCGACATCCGAGCCAGCCGAAACGGCCCCGGGCGTGGAGTCCACGGCGCCCGAGAACTCGGCGACCGACAAGGACAACATCCAGGACACCAGCAGCAAGGACACCACCGAGGCCCCGGGACAGGAGTCCACGGAGACCCCCGGCCAGGAGTCCGCGTCGGAGGTACCGGGTGACGACGGGCCGGGCGGCCACGCTGACGAGCCCGGCAACCCCAACGCCGACCACCAGTTCCAAGGCGCGGAGTAAGGCCAGCGGTCGGCGGGCCGACGGCGGCGGCCCCGGTTCGGGGCCGCCGCTTCAGGTTGAGCGCCGGCTCGCGCCCCCGCGCCGGCCGGGCAGAGCTATCCCAGCCCCCCACCACCACCCGGTTTCGAAGATCGAGCCGACAGCATATGCTGCCGCCGCGATCGCCGGCTCCCCTCGCATACTCATCCTGTCCGCCTCGATCGGCGAGGGGCATGACCTGCCCGCGCGCGTGCTCGCCGCCGGCATTGCCGAGGAGGACCCCGAGGCGGAGGTGGAGATCGCCGACGCCCTGGCCATCATCAGCCCCGCGGTGCGCAAGGTGCTCGTCGGCGGATCTCAGTTCCATTCGGCGTGGGGCAACCGGATGTTCGAGATCGAGTTCCGCTTGATCACCGCCTTCGCGCCGACGCGCTGGCTGGCGCGCACGATTCTTGCCCGCCCGGCAAGCCGGCGTGTCGGCCGAGCGCTGGCCATGGCCGCGCCGGATGTCGTCGTTTCGACCTACCCCGGCGCCACCGAGGTGCTGGGCATGCTCCGGAGCCGGGGCCGGCTGCGAGTGCCGGCCGTCTCCGCGATCACCGACCTCGCCGCGTTGCTCTACTGGGCTCACCCTGCGGTCGACCTGCACCTGATCACGCACCCCGAATCGGAACAGGAGGTGCGGTCGATCGCACCCCGCAGCTCGATCTCGTGCGTTCGTGGGCTAACCGACCCCGCCTTCTACGAGCAGCGCGACCCGGTCGCGGCGCGACGCGCCCTGGGACTGCCTGCCGAGGGCCGAATCGTCGTCGTCTCCGGCGGGGGCTGGGCGGTCGGTGATCTGGCCGGTGCCACCGACGTGGCGCTCAACGAGCCGGGCGTGACGGTCGTTTGCCTCTGCGGGCGCAAGGACGATGTCCGTGACGACCTGACACGCCGCTTTGCGGCCGAGGAGCGCGTAATGGTGTGGGGCTTCACCGAACGGATGAGCGACCTGTTCGCAGCGGCCGATGTGCTCATCCACTCAACGGCCGGGCTGACGGTGCTCGAGGCGATCATGCGCGGCTGCCGGGTCATCTCCTATGGCTGGGGACGTGCTCACGTGCGGGTCAACAACGAGGCGTTCGTGCGCTTCGGACTTGCCGAGGTGGCGAGCTCCCATCAGGAGCTGGGCGCCGCTCTGCACCGTAGTCTGGACCAGCCACGCGAGCCGGATCGCTCGTTCGAGGCGCTCCCGAGAGCTGCCTCGCTGGTACTGCGGTTGGCCGGCCGGCCTCGAGCGGTCTGAGCCGCAGGTCAACTCTCGGCTTGGTGCTCGGCGATCACGCGAGCGACCACGGGAGAGCTGGCGAGCATCACCACTCCCGCGACGACCACTCCCAGCGCAGCGGCCAGCACGGCGCCGCTCAGCGGCGTGCCTGCCCAGCTCTCGCCACCGATCAATGGGGCCAGCAGCACCGGGATCGCGATCTGCATCGACAGCACCGCCGGCGCCACCCGGGTCGCCGCTGCCTTCTGTAGCGCGGTCGACTCGCTGATGACCCCGAGCACCACCACCGCCGCCACTCCCGCCGCCCAGGCCGCCCCCGCAAACCAGCGCCCCGCTGAGGCGTCCTCGGCGATCAGCTTGGCGGCAAATGCCGCCAGGCCATCCGCCGCTCCGGCGCCGATCACCAGCACTGCCACGGAACTGCCCCGCAATCTGGCGACCGCGTAGGGGAGGATCGCCATCGCCGTCAGCAGCCCGACCGCGATCACCAGTCCTGCGTCCCTGGGGACCTGGCCAGGCTGGCTCGGCGCCGCCGCAGCGATCACGGCCACGGCGGCGATGATCGCGACCACGGCTGTGATTTCGCGCGAACCGATGTGCTCACCGAGGATTCGCGTGCCGAGTACCAGCAGCAGCAACAGGCCCAGGGCGAGGGTGGGTTGAACGAGGGTCAGCGGTGCGTGCTGTAGCGCCAGCACCTGAAGCGGCCAACCGGCCAGCGACAGCACGGTCGCTCCAACCCAGACCGGTCGCCGCAGGAGATGGCCGAGCAGTGCGGGACGCAGCGCGGCCCGAGCCGGAGCCCGTCGCGCCTCCAGCGCCTGGAGCGCGTATCCGGTGTCGTAACAGGACCCCGCGCAAAGGGCGAGCCCGAAGCCGAGCAGCAGCGAGCCCTCAATCACTGGCACCATTCCATCATGCGCAAACCGCTGTTGATCGCCACCGCGCTTGGTGCAGCGTGGGCCTCACCGGCGCCGGCTCCGATCGCTCCGCTGGTCGCCCGAGCGCTGCGCCTTCCGCGACGCACATCGGATCCCGGCGGCGTGGCGGTCACCTTTGATGATGGCCCGCACCCGCGCGGCACTCCCGCGGTGCTGGAAGCGCTGCGAGAAGGCGGTGCACCCGCAACCTTCTTCCTCGTCGGCGAGCAGGTCGAGCGCAACCGGTCGTTGGCGGCGGAGATCGTCTCCGCCGGGCACTCGATCGCCGTGCACGGCCACCGGCATCGCAACCTGCTCCGCCTCACGCCGAGCCAGTTCACCGCCGACCTGGAGCGCGGAATTGCCACGATCTCCGACTCGACGGGGGTGGCACCGACGGTTTACCGGCCGCCCTACGGCATCTTCAGCTCCGTCGCGATGGGGATCGTGCGCGTGCTCGGCCTCCGCTCCATGCTCTGGTCGCGTTGGGGCCACGACTGGCGGGCAGGAACCACCGCGGGCGCGATCGCGACAGAGGTCAGTTCGCAACTCGCTGGCGGCGACGTGTTGCTTCTCCACGACGCCGACCACTACAGCGCCGCTGACTGCTGGAAGCGCACCGCGGCCGCGCTGCCGCAGGTCCTGATGGCCATCGAGGCCGCCGGCTTGCTCCCGATCGCCATCTGAGCCAAAGCTGGGGCTCTACGTGAGCTGGTCGGGTGCCGCTTCGGCCTCGCGCACGCGATTTGCACCGGCGACGGCCGCCAGCGCCGTGGCAGTGCCGAGCGCGCTCATGAGCAGAGTCTGGATCTCCGGCAGTGCAAGCGGCGGCGTGGCTATCGGCCAGGGCACGGCAACCAGCGCCATGTAAACAACCAGCAGCCATCCAAAGACTCTCACTCCTTGGCGCAGGTTCCCCGTGCTGGCAGCCCGCCAAATCGATAGGCAGGCAAGGGTCGCGAACAGCGTGGTGACCGCGACCGCGTCTGCCTGCGCCGTGTCGAACTCGCGCAGCCGGTGGGCGAGCGAATAGGCGAGCAGGGTGGAGATCACGCAGGCAAGCGTCATGACCGGGGCACTCGCAAACAGCCGCTCGCGAGCCCGCTCCACGATCCGCAAGCGCGCGGGGGCCGGCGGCGCGGCTGCGGCCGCGGCCGCGGCTTCATCAGCCGTCGACGCAGGCTCAGGGGGTGCAGCCTCGTGACCGGCAATCGGCGTCGTCTCGTTCAACCAGTCCAGGTAGAGGCCGACACCGTCGCGCAGGCAAGTCGAGGCGCGCCAACCCAGCTCCAGCTCTGCGCGGCGGCTCGATATCTCGGCGCCGCCGAAGTCCCCGCTGCGTCCGGGCGTGTGAACGATCTCTGTGTGACCGACATGCTCCCGCACCGTCTCGGCAAGCTCGAGAATCGTCACCGTTTCGTCGCTGGCCAGGTTGTAGACGCGGTTGACGGCGCAGGGGTCGAGTGCACGCACCACGCCCTCCGCGAGGTCCTCGATGTAGATGAAGCGTCGGGTCTGCAAGCCATCGCCGGCGATCGTCAGCGGCTCTCCGGCCATTGCCTTGCGGATGAAAATGGGGATCACCGCCGACAGTCGCGCGCGCGGGCCGTAGGGGATGCCGAAGCGAAGAATCGTGAACGGAACGTCGTAGAGCTCCGCATAGGAGGCGCAATACATCTCGCCCGCGAGCTTGCTGGCTGTGTAGATGTGGCGTGGAAGAAGCAGCGGCGCTTCCTCGTCGAGCACCCCCGGACCGGACTCGCCGTAGACCCAGATGGTGCTGCCATAGATCACCCTGCCAATGCCCGCCCAGCGCGCAGCCTCCAGCACCGAGAGTGTGCCGTGGGCATTCGTCTGCTCGGCATCGGCAGGGTCCTCGACGACGGCTCCGACGTCGGAGGCGGCCGCCAGGTGGATGACGGCTGCACAGCCATCCATCGCGCGCTGTAGCCCGTCGGTGTCGAGCAGGTCGCCGAGCACGGTGTCCACCTCGCCCCCATCGTGGTGCGGCGAGGGGCGCAGGTCGAAGATGCGGGGCTCGATGCCTCGCGCGACCAACCGGTCCACCACGTGCGAGCCGATGAAGCCCGAGCCTCCGGTGACCAGGACCCTCAAGCGATCCGCTCCCGGTTCTCGACCGCCAGGGACGCCTCGGGCGCGTGGTAGTAGAGCGGCACGCACCAGTGATGCTCCGCCACCCAGTCTGTATTGGGAAGCGCGTCGCCGGTGCCCATGATCCTGTGGCAGGGCTGGTCGTAGACCTTGCCGGTCGAGCGCTCGATCGGCTCGAAGACTATGTACTTGTAGAGCCCGGAGACCATTCCCTCGGGCAGCTCGAGCCGGGACGGGTACCGGGGGTCGATCAGCTCGCGCGCGACCTCGTTCTTGCGCGTGACGATCTCCTCGAGGCGCTCGGTCTGGACAAGGCCGAGGGCAGCAGTGAACTCGCTCATGCGGAAGTTGAGCCCGGCGACACCGTAGGAGGGCTTGCCATAGTTGCGAAACGCTCGCGCATGATCGAGTAGGTCCTCATCACCGGAGACAAGCATGCCCCCCTCTCCGGTCGAGATCGTCTTCGTCGCATAGAAGGAGTAGACGCCGGCGTCGCCCCAGGAACCGGGGTGCCGGTCGTGCCAGCGGGCGCCGTGTGCGTGGGCGCAATCTTCGATCAGAAAGATCTCCTCGGCGCGGCAGAGCGCGGCGATCCGCTCCGCCTCGAACGCCAGGTGGCCGCCGATGTGGACCAGCACAGCTGCACGCGGCCGGTGCTCGTGCGCCTTGCGCTCGAAGTCGTCCATGGACATGCAGAGGTCATCGCGGTTGCAATCCACGAAGACCGGCCGGCCGCCCGCCCGCATGATCGCCAGTGGGACGGCCATGAAGGTGTTCGAGGGACAGAGAACCGCCTCACCGCGCACCGAGGCGAAGTCGAGCGCCGCCAGCGCGCCGCCGGCCCAACTCCCGAACGCAACCGAGCCAAGGCCGGTCAGGTCGCGCCAAGCTTGCTCGAAGCGCTTCGTCAGCTCGCCCTCTGACCACTGCTCGGAAATGACGATCTCGTCCCACAACGCGTGCAGGCGGGGGAGGTCGCGACGATCGAAGCCGATCGCGAACTGACTGTGGTCGGCGTGGGCCACTCGAGGAAGAAGGGACTTGGGGGGGAGTCGTGTCCCGGACAAGTCCTACCACAGCGGCGACGCGCACCGTGTCGACATCGCGCAGGCTCTCATCTGAGCCTCAGTGTCGGGAAGCCGGCGCTCGCTGTTGAGCTACGTGATTGCGGCGGTCGTGTCGGGGGCCGCTGCGCTGGCGAGACTGGACAGCAGTCGCGTCGCAGCAGCTTCGAATCGGGCCACGTCGCCGTATGGTCGAGCGATCAGCAGAGCGCCTTCGAGGCCGCTGACGATCGTCTGTGCCGCATCACCGGCGGATCCGCTGAAGCGCAGCGCCCCCTCCTCCTGACCCCGCTCCAGCACGCTCGTGAGCCAGACCTCGTTCTGGTCGAAGAAGTCGATGATCGCGTCTTGCATCGGCTTCGGCAGCGTGTCGTACTCGGCCGCGAGCATGCCGCACAGACACATCCGGCGGTCGCGCAGGACGTCGGCGTAGATGCTTGCGTAGGCCTCGAGCTTGCCGCGCGCGTCCTCCCCACTCGTATCGATCGCCGCCAGCGCATCGGTGAAGCGCCCGGCGTAGCGGCCGATCAGCGTATCGCCGAGCTCGGCCTTGCCCGGGAAGTGGTAATGGAGGCTTGCCTTGCTGATCTTCAGCTCCGAGGCGATGTCGGCATAGCTGAAGCCGTTGAACCCGCGCACCTGCACGAGCCGTTCGGCGATGTCCAGGATGCGCGACGCGGTGTCGGCGTCGCCTCGCTTTTGTATCTGCGCCATCCAGTCAATCCTTCCGCGAAGCGGGGCCTTGACTCCTTACCTACTGGTAGGTAAGACTACACGCCTGCCGACAACCACGTGAGGAGGAACCAATGGACGCAAGGCACGAAACAGAGCACAGGAGCTTTGAGGCGCCCGATGAGACCCGCGAATTCCCGCACGGGCGCGCCGAGATCCTCGAGATCGGCGGCGGCGCGGTCGGGCGAATGGTCCTCGAGCCCGGCTGGCGCTGGTCGAATGACGTCAAGCCGATCGCGAACACGGCAAGCTGCGAAGCACCGCACTTCCAGTACCACCTCAGCGGCAAGCTCGCGATCCGTATGGACGACGGCACCGAGCTGATCGCCGGCCCCGGAGACATCACCTCCCTACCGAGCGGCCATGATGCCTGGGTCGTCGGCGACGAGCAGGTCGTGGTCGTCGACTGGTACGGCGCCAGCAACTACGCGAAGGGCAGCTGATGGCGGCAGGGAAAACCATCGGCGACTGCACCGTCTGCCAGATCGGCGACGTGCCAGACATCTTCGGAGGCAAGTACCCGGGCGAGATGCGGTTCCTCACCGGGCCGCTCGCCGCCGAGCAGGTCGCTCTCACCTACCGGCGGATGCCGGCCGGGAGCGGCGGCAAGGGAAGCTACGGCCACCGTCACAAGAGCCAGGAGGAGATCTACCTCGTGCTCTCGGGGCGGGTCGAGTTCAAGCTCGACGACGAAGTGGTCGACGTCGGTCCGCTCTCGGCGGTCAGGGTCGCGCCGCAGGCGGTGCGCTCGATTTGGAACGAAGGGCCCGAGGAAGCGGTGATCCTGATCGCGTCGACCACGATCGAGGACGTGATGAGCGACGTCGAGAAGGTCGAGGACTTCTGGCCGGCTCCCTGAGCGAGGTGAGCAACGCCGAGTCCTTCAAGGCGCTCGAGCGGGCCGGATGGGGAGCCAGGGCCCAGACCTACGATGACCTCACCGGCCGCATCACCGCCCGGATCGTCGAGCCGCTGCTCGACGCAGCCGGTGTCGGGGTGGGCATGACCATCCTCGACGTCGGGACGGGTCCGGGGTACGCCGCCCGGCGGGCGGCCGAGCGGCGCGCGGTCGCGACGGGCGTGGACATTGCCGACGAGCTGGTCGCGCTCGCGCGCCGGCGTCATCCCGGGATCCGATTCCTGGTGGCGGACGCGGAGGAGCTTCCCTTCGCGGAGCGCTCGTTCGACGCCCTCGTGTGCAACTTCACGATCAACCATCTGCCGCGGCCCGAGCTCGCGATGCAGGAGTTCGCGCGCGTCGTGGTGCCGGGAGGACGGCTTGCGCTCTCGGCCTGGGACGTGTCCGAGCGCAACCGCGTGCTCGGCATCCTGGTCGACGCCGTTCGCGCCTGCCACTCGACCGGCTCGCAGCCGGCAGCTCCCGGTCCCGACCCCTACCGCTTCGCCGACGACGATCAGTTCCGGGAGCTGCTGCTCGGCGCGGGTCTCGAGGATGTGGAGGTGCAGTCGGTCTCGCTCACCCACCGGGTGCTCGACACGGAGGAGCTCTGGCAGGGGATGCTCGGCGGCAGCGTGCGCACCTCCGGGCTGGTCATGCGCCAGCCGCCACGCACGCGCCACCAGATCCGCGCGGCGGTCGAGCAGCTCGCCGAGGAATACCGTGCCGACGGCGGATTCGACATCCCGGCCTGCGCGAAGATCGCCTGCGGGAGGATGCCGTGAGCGGGCCGGTGACCGGCGCGCTGTCCGCCGAGAAGGTGGCGGAGTGCCTGCACGACGCCTTCGTCAGCGGCGACTTCATGGCGCTGGGCGACCTCTACGCGGACGACGCGTCGCTCGACGCGAGCCTGGCCGGTGGACGCTCGAGGGTCGCCGGACCCGAGCAGGCGACGGAGTTCCTCGCATCCCGGTTCGCGGGCACCGGGCGCCTCGTCGAGTGGTCGCCGCAGCTGCATCCCGGCGGCATCGCGCTCTGGTTCGAGCGCGTCTCCGACGACGGCACGGCGGTGCGTCAGCGGCACTATTTACAGCTACGCGACGGGCGCATCGAGCGGCACTGGGCCTACACGGCTCCGCCTCGCACACCTTCCCGCGGCGCGAGCGACGACAGCGGAGTCGTGCTCGACACGGGGCTCCTCTCGCGTCTCGGCGAGGTCACCCAGCACGAGCCGATGGTCTCGATCGGCTGGTCAGGAAATCTGCTCGAGCGCCTCGTGCTCGCCGACGGCCGCCGCCTGGTCGCCAAGCGCATCGTGCCTGGCAGCAACTGGATCGACCGACACACCAAGGACGAGGGCCGCGAGGGACTCCTGTTCACCTCCGGCGTGCTCGGTCGCATGCCGCACGCCATCGACCACGCGGTCGTGGCCGCCGAGCGCGACGGCGACGCGTGGTGGGTGGTGATGCGCGACGTCTCCGCCTCCCTGCTCCCCGACGGCAAGCGGCTGACCAGAGAGGAGCACAGGCGGATCCTGAAAGCCGCGAACCTGATGTGGGAGGAGTTCTGGGGAGAGCCCGTCCCCCACCTCTGCACGCTGCACGACTGCTTCGGCCTCTTCTCCACGGCGATCGCCGAGCAGGAGCGCGACGGCCTGGACCTCCTGCCGAAGCAGTACGAGGCCTTCTGGGATGCGTTCGCCGAGGCCGTCGACACGGACGTGGCCGAGGCGGTGCTGGCCCTGGTTCACGATTCGGCGGCGCTGGTGGCCGAGCTCGATGGCTGCGGCACGACCCTGATACACGCCGACATCCGCGACGAGCAGATCGGCCTCGATGGCGACCGTCTCGTCCTGCTGGACTGGGGCCGCGCCAGCCAGGGCCACCCGGTGGTCGACTTCTTCTGGTCGATCTGCCACAACGGCTGGCGGGTCGACGCCACCCATGACGAGCTGGTCGAGGACTTCAGGCGCACACGCGGAGAGCGGGACGATCCGCGCGCTGTCGATCTCGGCGTGATCGCGGGGCTGGTCATGTACGGGTGGGTCTTCGGCCACAGCGCCGCCTACCACCCCGACCCGGCGGAGCGCGACTGGGCCCGCCAAGAGCTGGAGTGGTGGGTGCCGCGAGCGCGACAGGCGCTCGAGACCTGGTCGCCCGTCTGAGCCTCCCCCGCTGCGCAAATCATTCGCCGTTCGTCGCAGCTCGCTCGTAGACGAGGATGGCGACGCCGTCACCGACGGCCTTCGAGTCGGTGAGCTTCAGGCGCTTCTTGTCGCTGGTGTCGCCGAACAGGCGCTTGCCGGTGCCGAGCACGACCGGGAAGACCATCAGCCGCAATTCGTCCACGAGGTCGTTTTCGACCAGCGCCTGCACGAGCTGGGCGCTGCCGTGGACGACGATGTCGCCATCCTGCTCATTCCTCAGCTTCGAGACCTCCTCCGCCACGTCACCCTCCAGCACCGTCGTGTTGTTCCATTCCGGGGCCTCGAGGGTCGAGGAGACGACGTACTTCGGTATGTTGTTGAACTTGTCGGCGAACTCGTCTTTCCGGGAGGGCCAGGCTGCTGCAAAGCCCTCGTATGTCCTGCGTCCCAGCAGCAGAGCCTCGCTCTCCATCGTCTCGTCGAGCTTGAACCTGTTGCCCTCGTCCCCACGCTCGACCTCGAATGACCAACCTTCGTACTTGAAGCCCTCGCCTCCGCCGGGAGCCTCCATGACACCGTCCAGCGATACGAACTCGGTTACGACGATCCTTCCCATTTCATCCTCCTCCGGGTTGTGTCTCCACTACTAGGACCGCCGTCCGGGCGGAGACTCATCGCTCACCCGCCTGCCGATCCGAGCGCTCTCAGTGTTGATCGGAGCTCGGCGCGGCGTTAGATGCGCCCGGCGGCCTGGCGCTGTCTGCGTGCGATCGCGTCCACGATCACGGCCGCGAGCAGGACGCCGCCGGTGACCATGAACTTGACGGAGGACTCGAGCGCCAGCAGGTCCATCCCGTTCGAGATCGAGCCGATCACGAGCGCGCCGAGCAGCGCCGACCAGACCGAGCCGCGGCCACCGAACAGGCTCGTGCCGGCGATCACCGGGCCCGCGATCGCAAGCAGAAGCAGGTCGCTGCCGCCGGAGCCCTGGTTCACGGCCAGAAGCCGCGACATCTGCATGATGCCGCCGAAAGCCGCCATGGACCCCGCGATCGCGAACACGATCACGCGGATCGCGTGCACGTTGATTCCCGCCCGCCGCGCCGCCTCGGCGTTGCCACCAACGGCATAGACGTGGCGGCCGAAGCGCGTGCGCCTCGCGAGGTACTCCATGCCGGCCACGAAGCCGATCAGGATCAGGACTGCCAATGGAACGCCGCGGTCCGAGTTCAGGACTGCGACCGCCGCGATCACTGCGGCCGCGACCACGACGATCCGGATCAGTGGCCCGGTGAGCTGACGGTCGGCGAGGCCTGCGACCACGCGCTGGCGCCACGCCCACAGGGTTGACGCAGCGTAGACGCCGATCGCGACCACGGCCATGGTCCAGCCGACGGCATCCGAGTAGAAGGTGTTGGCGAGACCGGTGATCTTGCCGTCCGTGATGTTGATCGTGCCTGTGTCCCCCAGTATGTAGAGCAGGGCTCCTTGCCAGGTCAGGAGCCCGGCGAGCGTGACCACGAACGACGGAATGCCGAAACCGGTGGAAAGCGCGCCCTGGACCACCCCGATCGTCATCCCGGCGATGACGCCCGCGGTAATCGCGAGGTACGGGTCCCAGCCGTGCTTGACGTTGAGCACCGCCACCACCGCCGCGCCCAGACCGCTGACGGCACCGACCGAAAGGTCGATCTCTCCCAGCAGCAGCACGTAAACGACGCCGACGGAGATCAGGCCGACCGCCGTGATCTGGAGCATCAGGTTGGTGAGGTTGATGGCCGTGAGGAAGCGGTCGTTCTGGGATTGGAAGATGACCCAGATCACGATCAGGCCGAGGATCACGCGCAGCGACGCGAGATCCCCCTGCACGAACCTCCGCACCACGTCACGGCGCGTCGGGGGCTCGAGACCGGTCGGTGCGGGTGGCGCTGTCGTGCTCACGCCGGTGGCCCCGTGGCGTTGCCGTTCTTCTCGGGCTCCGTCGCCCCGGTGATCGCTGCGACGACGTCCTCGCGGCTTGTCTCGTTGACGGCGAAGCTGCCAGCGGGACGGCCGAGGCGGAGCACGAAGACCCTGTCCGCGACCGCGAACACGTCCGCGAGGTTGTGGCTGATCACGAGGACCCCGAGACCACGTTCACGCAGCCGCTTGATCAGCTCCAGCACCGTTGCCGTCTGCGCGACGCCGAGCGCAGCCGTGGGCTCGTCGAGCAGCACCACCTTCGGCTCGCCCAGCAGCGATCGCGCCACCGCGACCTGCTGGCGCTGACCCCCCGAGAGGCCGCCCACCTCCGAGCGCACGCTCGGGATCGTGACGGCGAACTGCTCGAGAAGCTCGTGCGACCGGTGCTCCATCTTGGTCTCATCGAGCGCTTGTGTCACCGCGCCTGCGCCCGATCCTATGAGCTCGTGCCCGAGAAACAGGTTCGCCACCACGTCGAGGTTGTCGCACAGCGCCAGGTCCTGATAGACGGTCGCAATACCCAGCTCGACCGCATCGCTTGGGGCGCTGATCTTCACGGGCCGGCCCTCGAACAGGATCCTGCCCTCGTCGATGGCGTGGATCCCCGAGATCGACTTCACGAGCGTGGACTTGCCCGCGCCGTTGTCACCCACCAGGGCCACCACCTCGCCGCCACGGACCTCGAAGTCGACGCCCTCGAGCGCCTGCACGGGGCCGAAGCGCTTGCTGACGCCCTCCAGCGCGAGGAGTGGGCCGTTGGTGCTCATGCGGTCAGATCGGAGCGGGCCGCTAGCGGCCCGCTCCGAGACTTCCCTATTGGATTCCCGCCGCGGTGCACGCGCTCTTGAACTTGCCCTTGCAGAGGTCGGCGGACTTCACGTCACCGCCCTTGACGACGGTGTCGACGTTGTTCTTGAGGACCGCGACCGGGGTCAGGATCACCGACGGCACCTTCTTCTGGCCGTTGTCGATCTGCTGGTTGATGAGGCCCGACTTCACCGAGTCGCCCTTGGCGAGCGCGACCGCGATCTCCGCAGCACCGTCGGCCTCCGGCTTGGCGGCCTTGTAGACGGTCATGTACTGCTCGCCGATCAGGATTCGCTGCAGCCCGGCCACGGTCGCGTCCTGACCGGTCGTCGGGCGCGTCGAGGGCTTGATGCCCGCCGACTTCATCGCCGCGATCGCGCCGCCGCCGAGGTCGTCGTTTGCCGCGAGGACTCCGGCGAAGCCGTCGTTACCGAGCGAGGTGATCGACTGCTGCATCTCGTTCTGCGCCTTGTCGGCGTCCCATCCCGGGGTGTCGAAAGACTTGGCGATACTCACGCCACCGTCCTTGAGGGCCTTCTGCGCGCCCGACTTGAACAGCTTCGCGTTGTTGTCCGCCGGGTCGCCGGCGAGCATCACGACCGGGCCGCTGGCCTTGCCAACCGCCTTCAACCCCTTGATCAGCGTGTCGCCCTGGAGCTTGCCGACGCGCGTGTTGTCGTAAGAGATGTAGTAGTCGACGTCCGAGTCGGTGATCAGCCGGTCGTAGCTGACGACAGGCACATCCTTTGCCTTCGCCTTCTTCACGATCGCCCCGGCCGAGCCCGCGTCGACGGGGTCGAGGACGAGCACGTCCGCGCCCTGCGTGAGCGCTGCGTCGGCCTGGTTCTGCTGCTTGGCAGCGTCCTGGGTGGCGTTGCTGTAGAGAAGCTTGCAGTCGCTGCACAGTTCCTTGACCTTGGCCTCGAAGTTGGGCCGGTCGGCCGCTTCGTAACGCGGCGTGTGGTTCTCCGGCAGGAGCAATGCGATCGTGCCGCCTCCCCCACCGTTGTCACTGCCGCAGCCCGCGGCGATCATCACGAGCGCCAGCAGCATCGCTGCCGCGGCACCTACTCCAAGCTTCTTGCGAATCATCTCTGCCTCACCTCCAACTCGTGGTCGCCGACGGGCCACTGCGCCGACGCAAACCATGCCCTGATGGGGTCATATCACTTCTGGGCTTGTCCCATTCCTCACATTCGTCCATCTGGGACTACGCTGGCACGATGAGCGACATGAAGGCGGCGCTCGTGGGCTACGGGCTCGCGGGCCGGAACATCCATGCGCCCCTGATCTCGTCGACCCCTGGCCTGGCGGTCACGACGGTCGTCACGGCCAATCCTGGTCGCCGCGAGCAAGCTCTCCGCGACCATCCCGGGGCGCCGGTGGTGGCGACTCCCGACGAGCTGTGGGAGCGCGCGGACGAGCACGACTTCGTCGTGATCGCGACCCGAAACGACGCCCACGCGCCGCTCGCCGGGCGCGCCCTCGACGCCGGCCTCGCGGTCGTCGTCGACAAGCCGCTCGCGCCGAGCGCCGACGGGGCGGCCGCACTCGTCGAACAGGCCCGGGCGAGCGGGAAGCTGCTGACCGTGTTTCAGAACCGGCGCTGGGACTCGGACCACCTCACGCTTCACAGGCTGCTGGCCGAGGGCAGGCTTGGCGACGTGCTTCGCTACGAGTCGCGCTTCGAGCGCTGGCGCCCGCAGCCGAAGACGGATGCCTGGCGCGAAACGGCGGGGGCGGCGCAGGGCGGCGGCGTCCTGCTGGACCTCGGGAGTCACCTCGTCGATCAGGCGCTTCAGCTATTCGGGCCGGTGAGCCACGTCTACGCCGAGATCGACAACCGCCGCGGGTCGGCCGGTGACGACGACGCGTTCCTGGCGCTGCGACACCGCTCCGGCACCTACAGCCAGCTGTGGATGTCGGCGCTCGCCGCCGCTCCGGGGCCGCGCCTGCGCGTGCTCGGAAGGCGCGCCGCCTACGTCGTCACGGAGGGCGACGGTCAGGAGGGCGCGCTGCGGTCCGGCCGGCGCCCGGGCGATCTCGAAACCTGGGGCATCGAGCCGGAGTCGCGCTGGGGCCGGCTGGTGAAGGGCGAGGAAAGCGAGGCGGTCCCGAGCGAGGCGGGCGCATGGCCGACGTTTTACACAGAGCTGGAGCGCGCGCTACGCGCGGGCGGACCACCACCCGTCGATGCGGCCGACGCGGTCGCCACCCTTGAGGTGATCGACGCTGCGCGCCGCAGCGCGGCGAAGGGACAGATCGACTCGGGCCCGTAGATCCCGCACCGGCCGGAGTGACTACCCGGCCATCCCATTCTCGGCGGTCTTTTCGTCAGGAGAAGCGAACTGGAGGGCCAGCCCGATCTGGTAGGAAAGGACGATCTGCTGAGATCCTCGAACTGCCCAGCGGCGATGCTCCCGCCGAAGGAGTGGCCGATGATGATCGGCGGACGGTCGAGCCCCCGGATGATCGTGTCGTAGTGATCCACGATCTCCTTGAGCCGAGCCCCCTCAGCGGCGACGGATCGTGACGCACCTGCTCGGGCTCGGCGTCGAGGCCGGGCCACGCGGGAGCAAGCACGCGGTGGCCGAGAGCGGTGTAGCGGTCGCTCCAGCTCTCCCAGCTGAGCGGTCATCCACATTCCGTGGATGAAGACGATTGTGTGCGAGGTGGTCGAGTCGGTGGCCTTCATAGTCCCCCCTGTTCGAGGGATCTGAGCCTACCGCTGTAGCATGCTCCGACCATGAGCGCCCATGACGTCGGCGATCTTGCGCCCGACTTCGAGCTCGACGGCACCGACGGCCCGTTCAGGCTCTCCGATCACCGAGGAGAACGGGTCGTGCTGCTCTTCTACCCCGGGGACGACACGCCCGTCTGCACCAAGCAGTTTTGCTCGTATGCAGAGAGGCCCGATGACATGCGGGACCTTCAGGCGACGGTGGTCGGCATCTCCTCGCAGGAGGTCAAATCTCACGAGGAGTTCCAGCAGAAGCATTCGATTCCCGTGCCCCTGCTGGCCGACCCGGACCGGTCAGTTGCAAAGGCCTACGGGGCGAGCGCGCCGCTGGTCGGTACTCGGCGCGCCGTGATCATCGTCGACGAGCAGGGCGTCGTTCGCTACCGCCACGTGCACCGCCTGGGCCTCGACTTTAAGACCGTGGACGAGATCAGGGCGGCGCTCGAGGATCTCGGGCCACTGCGTTCGCGGAAGTAGAGAGTCCTTCTTCCCCGCCGACGCGGCAACTGCCGAGACGATGCGGAACCTATCGCAGCGGTAATACCGCTACCGCGGGGCGCCGGCAGGCTATATGGAGCCGAGCGCCGACATGATCGGCGCAGTGTCGAAGTAGCTCCGACAGCGCGAGGGCATTCCGTCGGTCAGAGACCAAGCGTGCGCGAAGTCCACCTCATATTTCTTACCGGTGGCTCTCGCGCGCCCGCGCAGGCGCCCCAGCACCACGATCATGTCACCGCCGTCGATGAAGTCATCGGGGTCTGCCCACAGTCCCTCGACATGATCCCGAAAGATGGCCGCGTATGCCTCGACTCCGTCCCGGCCGTGGCGCGTTCCGCCCCAGGGGACAGTCTCCGGCAGGATCATCTCGAAGTCGTGACTGACGTCCTTGATGAGCTCATCCACGTCCCACTTCGAAAGAGCTTCGTAGATCCGCCGGACCGCTTGGATCTCGAATTCAGGCATCGCGATGGGGTGACGGAACGACGGAGGCGCAGCGCCTACTGTTGGTAGCGCTCCACCGTGTCCGCGTCCCGCGCTGTCGCCTGGTTCGGATCAGCCCCGGCGGCGCGCAGAGCCCGCCGCTGGCGCAGCAGGTCCCAGCACTGGTCCAGCTCGACCTCCACTGCGCGCAACCGCTCCGTTTCCGTCTCGAGAGCATCGGGATCAGAACGATCCGCCTGCTCACGGTCACGTAGCTGCTGCTCCTCGTCGACCAGCCGTTCGATCCGAGCCGCAACGCTCTCGTCGCTCATGTCCCCAATCCTACGCCGTTGCGGTGGCCAGGGGTGACCCGAGCGGCCATCGGGCGACCAAGTAGGGTGCGAGATCTGCCCGACCCACGAGAGTCGGCGGACGATTACCCCACGTAAGCGAGGACGAGTGCCGAACACCATCGCCGATGTCGTGGTCGCCACGCTCGCAGCGTCCGGCGTGCAACGTGTCTACGGGTTGCCCGGTGACTCCCTCAACGGGCTCACGGATGCGATCCGGCGTGATGACGAAATCGAGTGGCAGCACGTTCGCCACGAGGAGGCGGCCGCGTTCGCTGCCGGCGCCGAAGCTGCGATCACCGGCGAGCTCGCCGTTTGCGCAGCGAGCTGCGGCCCGGGAAATCTTCATCTGATCAACGGGCTGTTCGACGCCAACCGCAGCCGTGTGCCCGTGCTGGCGATCGCGGCTCACGTCCCCCGCGAGGAGATTGGCGGGGCCTACTTCCAGGAGACACACCCGCAGGAGCTGTTTCGAGAGTGCAGTGTGTACCGCGAGCTGATCAGCGTCGCCGGGCAGCTTCCGCGGGTGCTGGAGATCGCGATGCGCTCGGCGCTCGAGCAACGCGGCGTGGCCGTCGTCGTGGTCCCCGGGGAGATCTTCCTAGAACGCGCCGGCCGGCGCACCCAGGCCCGCCCGATCCGGGCCAGCAAGTCCGTCGTCCACCCGAGCGACGACGCGCTGGCGGCGGCCGCCGAGGCGCTCACCGCGTCGAAAGAGACGACGATTCTCGCCGGTGCCGGCTGTCAGGGAGCCCACGACGAGGTCGTTGCGCTCGCCGGCGGCCTACAGGCGCCGATCGTTCATTCGATGCGGGGCAAGGAGTTCCTCGAGTACGACAACCCCTTCGACGTCGGGATGACCGGCCTGCTGGGATTCTCCTCCGGCTACCGCGCGATGGAGCACTGCGACACGCTGCTCATCCTAGGCAGTGACTTCCCCTACCGGGACTTCTATCCCGATGACGTGACCGTGATCCAGGTCGACGTCCGGGGCGAGCAGATCGGGCGCCGGGTAGCGGTCGACTTCCCTCTCGTCGGGACTGTCAAGGAAACTGCGGTCGCGCTGATGCGGCTGCTGAACCTGAGCCGCGACTCCGCCCACCTCTCCCGTATTACGGCGCACTACGGCCGCGCTCGCAAGCGCTTCGACGCGCTCGCCCGGGAGAAACACGATCGGGGTCCGTTGCACCCTCAGTTCGTCACCGCGACCCTCGACCGCCTCGCCGCCGATGACGCCATCTTTGTTGCTGATGTCGGCACCCCCGCGATCTGGGTTGCCCGCTACCTGCGCATGAACGGCCGGCGACGGCTGCTCGGATCCTTCACCCACGGGTCGATGGCGAACGCACTGCCGCAGGCGATCGGTGCGCAGGCGTGCCAGCCAGGTCGCCAGGTCATCACCCTGTCCGGTGACGGCGGTCTCGCGATGCTGCTTGGTGAGCTGATCACCCTCCGTCAACAGCGTCTACCGGTCAAGGTGGTGGTCTTCAACAACGGAGCGCTGTCCTTCGTCGAGCTGGAAATGAAGGCCGCTGGCATCGTCACGTTCGGAACCGAGCTCGACAACCCAAACTTCGCCGACGTCGCCCGTGCGATTGGGCTGCACGGGGTCAGGGTGGAGAAGCCTTCGGAGCTCGAAGCCGGGTTGCGCGATGCGCTCGTCCACGACGGCCCGGCAGTCATAGATGTCCTCACTC
Organism: Solirubrobacterales bacterium; assembly: GCA_038330145.1. Taxonomy (GTDB): domain Bacteria; phylum Actinomycetota; class Thermoleophilia; order Solirubrobacterales; family JBBDJG01; genus JBBQNR01. The sequence goes on along the minus strand of JBBQNR010000027.1, from coordinate 7,971 downwards.
ATCGGCACGAGCTGTCGATCCCTCCCAACGTCACGATGGATCAGATGCGCGGCTTCACCCTCTACGCGGCGCGCTCGATCCTGTCCGGCCGCGGTGACGAGATCGTTCAACTCACGAAGACGAACTTGCGAGCGATCGAGGCCGAGTGATGTCCGCGCAGCCGCCCGGCCTTCACTACGAGTCGTGGAGCGCGACCTGCGACACGCTGCACGCACATACGCAGGTACTCGGCAAGCTCGCGGTGGTGATGGCCCCTCCAGAGCCGCAGCTCCAGCACGCGGCGCTGCGTCTCAGCGCGCGTGGCTGGGAAACCCTCCCGCTCCCTGCGCGCGACGAGTCCGGGGCGCTGGTGGTCACGCTCGACCTGCGAACCCATGAGGCCGTCGTGGAGCACAGCGACGGGCGCATGCGACGCGCCGCCCTCACGCCCGACAAACCGGTGGGCGAGGTCGCACGTGAGGTATTGGGAGCGGTAAATGAGCTGGCAGGGGGCTCGGTCGAGATCGACCCAACGCCGCAGGAGGTGCCGTGGACGGTGCCGCTCGACGAGGACGACGAGCATGCGCGCTACGACCGCGATCAGGTCGCCTCCTATTTCACCGCCGCGACTCGGGCGGCGCTCGTCCTCGCCGCATTCCGCGCTCCCTACCGCGGCCGCTCGACTCCCGTGAACGCGTGGTGGGGCTCATTCGACCTCGCGGTGAGCCTGTTCTCCGGCCAGCCGGCCGATCCACCCTCGGACGACTTCATCGTGCGCAACGCGGCGGACGTGCAGCAGATCGAGATCGGTTGGTGGCCAGGCGATGCCCGCCACGCCGGCGCCGCTTTCTATGCGTACGCGCACCCTGCTCCGGAAGGCTTTGCCGACGGGAAGCTCTCGCCTCCGGCTGCCCATTGGGACCCTGAGCTGGGCGAGTTCATCCTCGACTGGGACGACATCCGCTCCGCTCCTGATCCGCACGCGTTCGCGCTCGAGTTCGCCCGCTCGGCATTCCGTCACTCGTGTGAGGTCTGCGCCTGGGATCCCGCGCTCCCCGCCAGCGCGGAAGGAACGCCGCCGCCGATCCGCTGAGTTGGGCACGATCGGCTAATCGCTGGAATCTTCGAGTCCGAGGACGCGGCCCGCGCGGCAGCAGAGCGAATCGGCGAGAACGTGGGGTCGAATCCAGGTGTGACCCTCAACGACGTCACGGTCGGCGAGGTAGTCGCGAACGCCTGACGGTTTCGACGTCACGACTCGGTTAGCGCTCGGAGCCGCGCTAGGAGTCAGATCGAGTGGCCACGAGGACCGGGATGATTCGGCTCGTTCTCGTCTGGTAATCGGCGTAGCTGGGAAATGCCGCGACAGCGCGGTCCCACCACAGCGCTCGCTCGTCACCCTCCACCTCACGCGCAACGAAAACGTGCGGCTCCGCGCCGTCCTGGATCATGAGCGCAGTCGGATCGGCGATCAGGTTGCCGTACCAACTCGGATTGGTAGGAGCGCCGCCGATCGAAGCAACAAGGGCGTACTCGCCTCCGTGCTCCACCCGCATGAGCGGCGTCTTGCGGATCTTGCCGCTCCTGTGCCCTCGGGTCGTGATGATGACGACAGGAAGGCCGGTATCCAGGAGCGTGTTGGCACGCTCACCATTGCTCGCCAAGTACTCATCGACCTGCTCTCGCACCCAGGCCCAGGGGCTCGGCTCGTACTCCCCTTCCAGTGGGCCGGGCGTCACGTTACGCGCATGCGCTGGGCAGGGGACTCGTGCTGATCGGCATCAGGGCGCACCCTACCCCGACTCCGGTTTTGGGCACAATCAGCCTGGCCCGAGGTCTCTGCCGATGAGTTCGGCTCCCGTCCGCGGTCTCAAGAGAAACCACGATCGGATGACAACAGAAGGGGTGCCCAAACAATGACGCGTCATCTAACCCGCCTAGCCGACATCGCGTACCGCCGCCGCGGCCGCATGGTGCTCGGGTGGATCGTTGCGACGGTAGTGATCATCGGAGTGGGCTCGTCGCTTGCAGGAGAATTCAACGCGGACTACAACACGCCGGGATCCGAGTCCAAGGCGGCGAGCGAGCTCACCCAGCAACGGTTCAGCGGTTACTCCGGCCAGGAGATCTACGTGGTCTGGAAGGACGAGGCCGGCGCCACCGCTCCCGACGCCCGCAGGCGCATCGACGCATTCTTCACCAAGGCAGAGCAGGTCGATCACGTCTCCAGGCACACGCCGATCCGGGTCTCGCGAGATGGGACGATCGGAGCGACCACGCTGCCGTTGACGGTGCCGGGCTGGGACGTCACCAAGGCGGACGGCGAGAAGCTGATCGACGCCGCCGATAACAACAGCGGCGATGGGCTCCGCATCAAGCTCGGCGGGGATCCGATCTATGCGGCACAGGAGCAGTCCAGCCCGGAGGGGCTCGGCTTCCTCGGCGCAGCGATCGTGCTGCTGATCGCCTTCGGCTCGGTGGTTGCCGCCGGCCTGCCGCTCGTGATCGCCCTCGTCGGTCTCGGCATCTCTTCCGCAGGCCTGATCGGCCTGCTCGCCAACGTCGTCGACGTCCCCGACTGGACCACGGCGGTGTCGGGACTGATCGGGATCGGAGTTGGCATCGACTACTCGTTGCTCGTCCTGACCCGTTTCCGATCGGCGCTGAACGAGGGCAAGGACCGCCACGACGCCGTGGTCGAAGCGGTCACCACAGCGGGACGCAGCGTGATCATCGCGGGCTGCACGGTGGTGATCGCCGTCCTTGGCCTCTGCCTCACCGGCCTGTCCTACATGTATGGCGTCGCTATCTCCGCGTCCTTCGCCGTCCTGGTCGTGATGTTCGCCTCTGTCACCCTCCTCCCGGCGCTGCTCTCGTACCTGGGGCCGAGAGTCGACCGCCTGCGAATCCCGTTCCTCGGTCGCACGCTGAAGGCGGAGGGAAACCGCGAGTCGCCCGCGCTGCGCTGGAGCCACGCCGTCCAGCGCCGACCGTGGCCGGCGGCGATCGCCGCCACGGTGGTACTGCTCGCGCTGGCGGCACCCGCGCTCGGCATGCGCCTCGGATTCCCCGACGCCGGCAACGATCCGCCGAGCACCATGACCCGCCAGGCCTACGATCTGAATACCGAAGGGTTCGGACCCGGCACGAACGGGCCGCTGGTGATCGCGGCCGAGCTGCCCAATCCGGCCGCCAAGGCAAGGATCGACTCCTTCGCGAAGCAGCTTCGCGGCGAGTCCGGGGTCGCGTTCGTCACAGCTCCTCGGATCAACGCGGAGGGCGACGCGGCGCTCATCACCCTCATCCCTGACGGCTCCCCGCAGGACAAGAAGACCGAGGATCTGGTCAACCGGCTGCGTCAGGACGTCGTGCCCAGGGACCTCGGTGGATCCGGCATCAACGTCGAGATCGGCGGCGTGACCGCGGCGCTCGAGGATCAGAGCGAGTACATGAAGGGACGCATGCCTCTGTTCATTGCCGCAGTCGTCGGTCTCTCCTTTCTGCTCCTCCTGCTCGCATTCCACTCACCCCTCATCTCGCTCAAGGCGGGGGTGATGAACCTGCTCTCGGTCAGCGCCGCCTACGGCGTGATGACGATCGTGGCCAAGGGCGGCGCGGTCGGCGGGCTGATTGGGATCGATCACGAGGTGCCCGTGGCGCCGTTCATGCCGGTGATGATGTTCGCGATCCTGTTCGGCCTCTCGATGGACTACGAGGTCTTCCTGATCTCGCGGATCCGCGAGGAATACCTGAAGCACGGAGACACCCGGCGTGCCGTGGCAGACGGCGTGGCCAAGACCGCACGCGTGATCACGGCAGCAGCGGCGATCATGGTTGTCGTGTTCCTCGCCTTCCTGGCAGCACCGGACGTCTTCCTTAAGCTGTTCGGGATCGGCCTGGCGACGGCGATCTTCCTCGACGCCACCGTCGTGCGGATGGTGCTCGTTCCCGCCGTGATGCAGCTGCTCGGCGACCGCAACTGGTGGATCCCGAACTGGCTCGAGCGGGTACTGCCGCGACTGGACGTCGAACGCGTGGTGGTCGGTGCGGAGGGACGGCCCTAGCAGCAACGATCTGGGATCGTGGAGCTCTGCTCAGTGCGCATGGGTGGCAACCCGAGCCTCGACCGGGGCCATGCTCTTCCGCGCGTAGCGTTCCGGGTCTGATCGGAACTCGTTCAGGCACTGCACTGAGCAGAAATAGAACGTCCTGCCGGCGTATTCGAGCCGAAGCGCCTTGTTCTTATCGACCTTCATCCCACAAACCGGATCGGTCGCTCCCCGTAGCATCGTCAGATAGAAGAGCGCGAAAAAGACAACCAGGCCGAGAGCATTGAGGATCAGCTTGTAGTCAAGCCCGATCGAGCTGAAGACCTCGGCGCGGGTGGGTCGAGAACTCGGGATTAGGTTCCGTGGGCGGGGATGCCGCCGGCGTCCTTGAGCATCCGGGCGAGGTGAAGAAGATTCCAGGTGAGGAAGGTCGTGTTGCGGTCCGTGAAGTCGTTGTCGAGTCCGCCGGACTCCGGGTCGAGGTAGCTCGGCCCCGGCCCGGCCTCGCCGATCCAGCCGGAGTCCGCCTGCGGTGGGATGGCGAACCCGAGGTGCTGCAGCAGGGGAGGATGTTCATCGCGCAGTGCTTGGCGCCGTCCTCGTTGCCCGTGGTGATGCAGCGCCCACGCGGCCGTAACAGGCGTACTGACCTTCTTTGTTGAGTAGGTGGCTGTTGCCGTAGAGGCCCTCGACCACCTCCGCACAGATCGACGATTTCTCACCCAATGTCTGGATCTCGGGACCTCACTCATCGTCAGTCTCGAATCCTATGATTGTTCAGCAAGAGGTAATCCAAAGGCGGCGCTTGCAACCTCCTCGATCCGCCGTCTAACCGAATGTGAAGGCGTACCCCGCGATACCGCCCTCCGGTACAACCGTCAGTTCGTGCCTCTCTACGCGTGGCAGATCGATGAGTCGGTAGAGGCGCTGCGCCTTGATGGTCGCGACACCGCCGTGAACGTCCCGTCCCGCAATTCGCTGCGGAAGGGGTCGGCCGTCCAGCTCGACCCGGAGCCGCCTGGTGCGTCCGGCCGATCCCAGCACGATGAAGACCCGGCGAGCGGTGAAGTTGAGTCGAAGCCGCGCCCCCGCGACGGCCGTCGCCGATTCGCTCGTGATGCTCCAGCGCCCGACGTAGGCAAGCGAGTTGGGGAAAAGTGGCCCCGTCCCATGGAAGGTCTGTGTCCCGGGTCTGATCGGACCGTTAGCGAATCCCTCGGCCCGCGCGGCGCCTAGATAGGTCTCAGGAGTCCTCAGATCGCGAGATGGCCGTTCGATCCGAGTTCGCGTCAGACCTCCAAGTCTCGCCTGCCCTGCCTCGGCCAGGAGTGATCGAACCGCCTTCTCGCTCTTCTCGTAGTCGCCCTCGCCGAAGTGGACGTAGCGAATGTGACCTTTGGCGTCGATGAGGTAGTCCGCCGGCCAATACTGGTTCGCGTATGCGTTCCAGGTGGCGAGGTCGTTGTCCTGGACCACGGGGTAGTGCAAGCCGTTCTGCTTGATGGAGGCTTCGACATTCGATGCCTTCCTCTCGAACGGGAACTCCGGTGAGTGGACGCCAACGATCGTGAGCCCGTCCTTCCGGTAGTTAGCGTCAAGAGACTTGAGGTGAGGGAAGGTGCGAATGCAGTTGATGCAGGTGTAGGTCCAGAAATCGATCAGCACGACCTGTCCACGCAGCCCACGCATCGTCAGCGGCCTGTTGTCTGGCGTGTTGAACCAGCGCTGGTTGCCGACGAAATCTGGCGCAACTCCGAGCACCGGCAGCCGCCGGCCGGAAGCGGCCTCGCGCTGGCCCCTTACCTCGGCGGCCCTCTTACCGCGCGCCGCGTTCAGCGGACCCTTGATTGCACCGCTTCGCTGCAGCTTGTCCGCAGGACTTACGAGGAAGGCCGGCAGCTTGCTCGCTATCGCGGTTTGAAAGCGCGTGTCGACGTTGGCGAACACGAGCGCCGCGACGACCAGCATCACCACCCCCATCGCCTGCTGCAGACGTGCGCTTCGGGCGACCAGCCTGCGGGTGAAGCGCCGACCGCCGAGCATGATCGCGTAGAGGGCGACCGCCGAGCCGAGCGCGTAGGCGGTCGCGACTGCAAGCCGGCCGGCGGTGAAGGTCTGCGCCGCTGAGACCGTGATCACGCCGGCCAGGATCGGCCCCGCGCAGGGCGCGTAGAGAAAGCCGAGGCTGAAGCCGAGCGGTAAGCCGGAAATGAATCCGCCGCCTGAGGGGTTGCGCGGGGCTCGGCTGAATCGGCTGAGCCAGGCCTCGATGCGAGCCGAGGCCGCGGGCACGATCAGCGAGAGCCCAAACCCGGCGAGCACCACTATCGCGAAGGTTCGCAGGAGGTCGTCCGGCAGGCCGAGCGCCGAGATCACGTAGACGAGCGCAATCGTCGAGAAGGTGAAGGAGAAGACGAGGCCTGTGACGATCCCGAGCGGCCGCCTACGACCTCCGGTCGCTCCCGCCGAGAGCGCGACGGGCAGGACTGGCAGTGCGCAGGGAGACAGGCAGGTGGCGAAGCCAGCGACCAGCGCGAAGGCGAGCAGAAGCACCATGTTTAGAGAATGACCGTCAGTAAGGCTCCGAGCGCCGCTTCCGCGGGTATGAAGGCGCCAAAGCCAATCGCCTCGAGCTTGCTGCGGAATTCCGGATGGGTCATCATCTCGTCGCGATCAATGAGCGTCAAAACCGCTCCGTCCGGGTCGAGGTAGCTCGGCCCCGGCCCGGCCTCGCCGATCCAACCGGAGTCCGCCTGCGGTGGGACCGTGACCCGAGGTGCTGATGTCGGCCGGCATGACCTTCTCGGAGATCGCGCACCCACCGTCTCCTTTCCCTTGATCGTTGGGGAGCGGAGGCTAAGGTTTGTGTCCTGCTCCGGCGGCGAGATTCTTTTCACCTTCATCCATCTCATGCATCCGTTGGGACTCGGCACGGGCAGCGATCCAGTTTGCCCCCGGGGTGTCCGAGAGGCTGTGGACGATGATCGAAGCGAAGACGGTCAGAGCGGCAAGGTTGAAGATGCGGTCCCCGGCGACAATGCCCTCGCCGAGCACCAACAGTGCGAACGTCATCGTCGCGACTCCCTTCGGGCCAAACCACGCCATGAAACCCTTCGTCGCGACGTCGACGGGTGTACCGGCAAGGGCGCCGAACAGAGCGACGGGTCGCGCTACCAGGAGGGTGAAGGCGACCACCCCGACCGCCGCCCAACCGTCGCCGAAGAGATTTCCAAATGTGAGGAGCGAGCCGAAGACGACGAAGATCCCGAGCTTCACGATCTCGATCACATCCTCGGAGCGCCCCTCGAAGCACTCCCGAATGTCCGGGCGGCGAATCCCCAGCACGATGGCGCAGACGAACACGGCGATGAATCCATTGCCCTCCGGTTGAAGAACGGCGATCCCATAGGCCGCGAAGGCGGTACCTACTGCGTAGAGGCTCTTTTGGTGCGGAGTTATCTCATGTCCTAGCCTCATCCTCCGAGGCATGAGAAACGAAGCCAGATAACCGACCACCAGGCCAGTCACCACTCCGAACGAGACGTCTTGGAGTATGAATCGCCATACGTTGAAGTCGCCTCCGTCGACGCTCAATGCAGCGAGCAGCGCAAGCACAGCCGTGAGCGCGAGCCCATCATTCAGCCCCGACTCGAGATTGAGGGAGTGCCTCACCAGTCGAGGGACGCGCGGATTCGTCACGACATTCGAGGAGAGAACTGGGTCGGTCGGCGACAGCAGCGCGCCCAGGAGAAACGCCTCGGTCCAGGAGAGGTCGGTCATCACCTTGGTCGCGCAGGCAACTAGTGCCCCGGTGATTGGCATCGCGAACGCCAGCTTTCGGAACGGAAGGTGCCATTCTTTCTGCAGCATTTCTGCCTCGACCTCGAGTCCGTCCCGAAACAGGATCAGGATCAGCGCGACGACGGCAAGGGTCCCGACGAAT